>CAJOGK010000055.1 GCA_905234145.1 uncultured Prevotella sp.
ACAGGCTTCTGCATTCTTCTGCCCTATGGCATATTCTTCATCGTTGACTCGGAAGTCAACGTGGCGGTCGCGGTTAGCGGCCTTCTCTGTTACTTTATTCTTACTCATTATATTAACATTAGAGTTTACTCTAAAAATTCATGTTCAGCCCAATGCGAGCTTGCGAGCGTTCAAGAATCCAAACGGAAGTACAAAAGGGTGCGCCCTTTTTGTACGACATTCCACAATGCATTCGACACTGTGCCAGCTGCGCATGGAGCTGACGTTTTACGCTTACTTGGGCATCTCGTTAAGTTCATCAATCACTTTGTCACGGATACTGTGGTAGGCTTTATCAGAGCCTGAACCAACTGTTAAGCCGGAAACAGACTGACCATCATTAGGAGTATGCCCAACACCCAAAGGTACTCTCTCGACAACATCAGAGCCAGACTTGTCATTAGCATCATCGCCAGACTGCACAACATCGCTGTTAACCGACTTGGCTGTATCAGGACTGGAGGGCGCACTGTCAAATGATTCTTCTTTTCCCTTTCGTTGATACACTCCTGAAGCGGCTTCGCCAGAAGTGTAGCAACCACTATCCTCGGCATCCTCTACATTATTATTGTTGTGGAGTCGTGGGATATAGATTGAGGAGTATCTGGAACCCGTTCGCTACTGACATCCACTCCTGGTACCATTGCCATTATTTGTTCCGGCTTTGTAGTATCGGTTGCGGAATCTGCGGAACCATTAGCCATAATGACTTTGTTGTTAACTGATGTGGAAATCTCATCTGTAAAACGATCCTTTATGGGAACATAGTAGGGATTGATAATCTTCTGTCCTTCGTCATACCAGGCAGAGATGCACAGCAGGGTATGAATGCTTGTGCGGTTATTCTGCTTAGTTGCGACAAGTCCCAGCTCGTTCATCGTATCAAGAACCTTGGAAACAGTCTTTCGGTCACACTTCCACAAACGGGATAGTTCCACCTCGGACATGACAACCTGACCGATATGAACGGTTGTTGTGAATCCCTTCTGTTCATACTCGTGGTCAGCTGTCGCTGCACGTTCAACGAGCGACATCAGAGCCTTCATGCGATCTATGCCGTACTTGCTGGTGGCAAGGAATCTCGCCTGCCCTGTGGACAGGACGAGACAATAGAAATCCTCTTTGGAGTTCATCTTGATTAAAGATTAAATTTCCTCATTCGTAATTCTTGGATTTACGCACCTCAGAAGCCAACACATCAACCTCCTGCGAGATTACATCAGTCAGGTCTAAGACTTGCTGAACTCCATCCTGAAATGCCTTTGTCCTGTCTTTCAAATAATTCTGAAGCGATGACTGCAGCATATCCACAGACTGGAAGAATGCCTGTTGGATCTCTTCGCTCTCGAACTTGATATGACCGATGCTGGCCAGCAAGTGGAGAGTGTTGCGGATTAGACTGGCACGGAAAAATGCTTCGTCAATGTTAAACACTTCCTTCGACACACCGCGAAGGGATTCAAGCGATTCGAATCGCTTCTGGACAGATTTCTCTATGAAGTCTGTCACGGGATTAGTTGTGGAATTTTTCTTCATGTTGATACACATTATTAATAATACTAATTTTTTGCCATACGCTGCAAAAGCTCATGGGCTTTCTCGTTTGCCTCTTCCTCCGTCATCGAACGGTTCCTGCGCATCCATGCCAGAAGCTCGGACTTTTCAAAGTAGATGAGCTTACCATTCGGGCGATAGAACGGGATGGCACTGCTATGTGTCATCTTGTAAAGAGTACTGCGGCTGATTCCCATGAACAGGGCAGCTTCTTCAAGGGTGAGTACTTCCTTGCTTACGCAAAGCAGATCTTCCAGCACGCTGACGCGCTGAATGAGTTCGTTAACCTCCTTCTTGGTAGGTACGCTCTCGGGTGAATTTACGTTTTCTATCATAATATACAAATTTTAGTTTTCGTTTCCGATGGTGCAAAGTAATGGCATTTCTTAGACATAGTGTCCCTTGGAAAATTATCTTTCAAGAATTAACACTTCACTATTAACTGGCATCACGTTTCATTTTATTGGAAATGGTCATTTTAATCACAGATTTTTTTGAATTTCTTTGTTATTATCGGAACAATTTCGTAACTTTGCACCTGCAAATGCGATGTTTGAAATGTTGGATGAGTGAGACAAATGATTAGATATGTTTTCTTTCAATTTTGTCCCGTTTTTGTCCCTCCGAGACCGTTTGTCTCGCGAGACAAATCTCCAAGTAATTGATTTTCAGTAAGGTTTAAGCCTCCGAAATCTGGGATTTCTGATAACCACCAGTTTCCACCAAAATGGGCCTTGTGACCCCGTGAAGGTGGCATCACAAAGGAACTCATTAGTCTGGAAAATAACATCATCAATCTCCTCTTCAAGGATATTGATGCCAAAATCTGAGAGAATACTACTGTCTGCCATATGCTACTCATGTGTTACGATGGGAGTGCCATCACCACCGGTAGCACCTCCGTTATTATTTGTGTTTCTTGCAGTACTCAGTCCTGCATCCCTCCATCTGTTATGCGCTGCCGTGGCAAATTCGCCCCTTCTGTCAGTGCGGACAGCCGTTGCAGATAGAAGTTCCGAAGTTCTCTTTTGATTGTTTAGCTGAACAAGATAGTTGACCAGCGTTTCATTCTGCTTACAGATGTCTGCATAGATCTGGAGATACTGCTTCTTTCGCTGTGCATTGGGCATGTATGCCTCCTGAGTGGCACGGATGGCGCATTGGAACATGTTGTAATAGCTCTCCCAACGCTCTTTATCAGAGAAATTACCTCCTGCACCAACAATCCTGTTGATATTATTCTGGTAGTCCTGAAGCTTGTTGGTAACCTTTGAACCTTCAGCAACCCATGCCAAGTCAAGAGCACCGCCGCTTCGGTCTGCAACATTCAGGGCTTCTACCTTTGCCCTTTTGGTCAATGCGCTGTCAACATCCTCGGCATCACCAATCTGCTGGTATGCAGCAACGCCTGCCAGTGTTCGGTATGACAGCTTGTTTTTCGATGCAGCACTCTGTTGATAACTGTTATGAAACAGGTCATAGTACCATGATGGAGTCAGGCCACCTGCTCCAATCTCCATAACGGTAATTTGGTTCATCTTGGCTTCATCGTGGTTGTATGACACACTCACCTGTGCCTGTAGGGTACAGGGGATTAAGCCACACGCGGCAAGGATGAACATCCTAATTTGTTTTCTTCGAGTCATATCTATTCGTTTTTACTGTTAATATCCAAGTGCTCCAGCAACCCTCCATCTTCCAAAGGCATCATTGACAATCTCCTGTTTTGTCTTGGCACGATATACCTGTTTCTTCCAATAGCCGATACGTACCTGAATGTATCTCCATGTGTCGAAATATGCCTTGTTTAGGTGGGTTCGGATATTGTCTAATGAGGTGTTGATGCTATTGAGAACAAGCAGGAGATCTGATGTGGAACAGGCAGCAGCTCCAGTGGCATAGAGAATCAAATCACTGACAGAGCGATAAAGATTCTCTCCTTCAGAGGCTATTTTCTCAATGGCTTTCCGATTGATGCTTATCAGTAGCGTATCAGTACTTACGATATCACCCCGTGAGAGGCATTTCTCATTGAAGTCTTCCAGCATCTTCTTATAATCCTGAATCCTGTCAGATACGGTCTCATAGGTGGAATAGACATTCAGGCTGGTACGCAAGCCCTGATAGAGAATGTCAATGATATCAAAGGCTCGTGTATATTTGTCCAGCTCCACGTTCAAGTCCTTATACTCGACATTGGCCGTGCTGCTATAGTCATGCAACAGTTTGTTGCTGGCCTCCAAGGTGGAGCGAACCAACAACAGGCTTCGCTGTGTCTTGTGGTCTTCGATATAGGCTTCGACACTTACAAAGTCAAAGCCGTACTGTGCCTTCATAACGGTAGGGAAAAGCATCAAAATGAATAAGATGCCGTACCTGTACCTATTCTTCATTGTTTTCATCATCGTCATATTTTCCATTGTAACCTACGGAATGTGAACTGTTGGCAGCATGTCTGAGCCAACGCCTCCTGCATTGTTCAAGCAACGTGAGCCTACGGCCATCCTCATCATTGATATATGGTGCAATCTCTTTGAGCATATCTATGATGGAATGCTTATAGTGCATCATCTTTTCCAAGGAAACCAAGTCTGCATAGATCTTGGTAAGCCGTGAGTCAATCTCACGGGCTATCTCCAGTCTGTCACTCGACCAAAGAAGATGGTAGGTGTCTTCCGTGTCATCCTCTTCTGCAGGGGCGGACTTGGCATATTCCGTGGATATTTGACAGGATGGGTATTCCTGGGCAATCTCTGAAAGTCGGGCATTCACCTCGTCTGCTTTTTCCTGGTCACTCTTGGATGGGTCTAACTCTATGACATCAACAACCTGTGTGTCACTATAGCTGGTCGAAATCGTCCAGCTAATCTGGACAATAGCCCTGTGTATCTTGATACCAAGGAAATACTTGGGTCTTCTCGCAATAGAGACCTCTGCTTTGAAGGTGACGGTTCCACGGATATTCGGCATGGTGGCTGTCCTTGTAAAGGTATAGCCATTCCATGAGCCGCCATCCTGCCATGTCAGATTATAGGCTGTCTTGCAGTCCTGCATAATGGCCGGGATGCGGTAATAGTCATCTGTGACAACGGCTTCACCATCTGCCGCCTCCTGCTGAGCCTGCTGAATATCCTTCAACTTGTTCTTCCAGCTGGTAAGCTGGGTGTTGAGCTGTGATATTTTATCCTTATTGGCATTGTACTGCCTGCGGTAGGTGACTGCTTCCTCGATGCTTGACTGAGAAATCAACTTCAGGAGTTCACTGTTCTCTGCTTCAAGAGCATCTATCTGCGACTGGAGCAGTGCAATCTCACTCTCTGCTTCCTGACACTGGGAATCAAGCTCTGAGGTGTCGATGGAGCTTTCTGTCAAGGTGGTGGCCATGGAACACTCTTTCGTATGTGCCGATGGTGAACCTCCACAGCTGTTACATTTATACTGTGTCGAACCTTCACCTAACTTGGCACCGTCATTACAGGTGATGCTGATAGTGACAGTCTCACATCCTTCGAGTTTCTTGGCATCGGTAGCCTGATAGTAGTTCTTGGCATCATGGCCCAGATAGTATCTGTAGCCTTGGTCATTATCGTTGTACTCTGCAAGACGAGCATTCATCCCGGCCTTGAAAGTATTAATATCCATTGTGTAAGAGTCAAAGACATCCTCATAGACGACTTCCTGATTGTCCCAGCTCTTGGTGACATAGATTCTGTCAGCATACGACTTGGCATATTGTCCGCTACTTGACCTGCTGATGATGTAGGCCTGGGTATAGTAGGAGAAGTTATATGTGAAACCGTCATGAGAATTATTCAGCTGGTTGACTCTTTCCCTTGACCAACCGGCATAGTTCTCCGAGTTATGGAGAATCGCCTGATATTCGGATGAAGTCGGAGTATAATTAGGGTCAGTGGTGGCAATGCGATACCATTGAGAACCATAGATGATGGAGTTGTCATCAGTAGGAGGATTGTAGTCACACAGCACCTCACTGCCGTAATCGCGTCTGTAGATATACCAACGCTGAGTATAGTACTGTCCCATTCCTTCACGGGCATAGTCCGTAATCCAGGAGGTGACTTTATAGTTTGACAGGTTGAACAGGTTGGCAAGACCTTCCTGACCTCCGATAAGTCCGAGGATGGTTCCCCCTGCATCATTATCAAGCTGCTCATAGAGGGTATATATATTGTCTGCAATGGTGATGACAGAACCGATCTTGCTGTCGATTACGCCGTTGAAGGTGCTACCTTGCAAAATGGCTCCAGAGACATTGCCAACACCTGCCGAAGCAAGGCTGACTCCCATCTCATATAGATTGTTGATGTCTTCCTTCAGATTGTCAACAGTGAGATAGTTGCCGATGTTTGACATGTTATCAAGCATTCCCTTCCAGTCCATACCACCCAATTCGGAAAGCTTCAGAATATCTGCAATATCCTGACTGATTTCCAGAAAGGCAATGTCACTGAAGGTTAGCCGACTGTTGGTGACGATTGACTCGAACTGGTAGCAGAGAGTCTTGGTTTCCTCACAGACTTTCATCAGGTAGGTTCCCCAGTACAGCGCATTATGGGGACTCTTCAACATCATACCTGCCACAGTCCATATCTTGGGCATGATCTTGGCAGAAACCATGTGGTAGATACGACGATAGTAATAGTTTTCCGTGCTGCTCGTCCAGAGTCCAAGGTCTGTCAGAGCCTTACGGTCAAGGTATTTTGCCGCGAAGATACCTGCTGCCGCCACTTCTGCTGCCTGGTAATGTTCCCGGATTTTACTCAGCTGTTCATTATAGTAGGTCTCAGCAACGGTTTCAGTTGCATAGGCTGATGCCATGGCAGCAGCAGTCTTAACGTCTATATTGATGCTATAGTACTGCGCCCTGGCTGTTACTACAGTCAGGGTACAGGCTATCAGCACTATGAACTTGAAACCTTTCATCACTATGCAATGGCTGTTTTGTTGGGTTTGAGATTCAACACATGCCCGGCTTGGTTGACCTTCTGGGCAAAGGGCAGGCTCTTGCTTATTCCAGACCTGTTCCAGTCACGAACATATGCCTCGATGGCATGCTGATGGTCACAGTTCAGCTCCTTCTTATAGAGCTTCAGAGCTTCCTTCTCAGCACGTTCCGTGGTGTAGGTCATGTAGCATTCACGAGGCTCCTCAACACCAAAGACGGCTCCCACGGCTCCACGACGGATATACACCTCACGGAAGAAACTGCGTCCTTCCTTGTTTTCGAGCCTGTTGATGGTGAAGATCTTCTTGCAGTCAACATCAGTGAGTCCAAGGATAGACTGAATCTCATCGAATCGCTCACGGAACTTGCTTTGGTCAAGCAGCATCACCACATCAGAGTTGTTGATGATGGCTTCCTTCACAATGGGACTGCCGACAATATCCTGAATTTCCTGTGTCACCACACCGACACTGGCCCAGAACTTTCTGGCTGTCTTATACAGGTACTTGATATATTCTGCCATCATCGGGGATGCTATGGCCTTCCATGCCTCTTCGATGACCAGAACCTTACGGTTTTTCTTGATACGCATCTTCTGGATGAATACATCCATAATGATAAGCGTCACAAGAGGGAAAAGGAGCGGGTCATCCTTGATGGAGTCAATCTCAAAGACGATGAATGTCTCATCGAACAGGGTAGAGTCGAGGTCTTCATTCAGTGTCTTGTCATGATTACCGCCACGGTAGAAGTCCTTCATCATATAGCGATAGGTGGACACATCAATGCTTGTGATGCTGTTCTCCTGGCAGATGTCTGGAATACGCTGCACACTGAACTCATAGAAAGAGTTGAAGGACAGTTCCTTCACCTTCAGCTCCTTGCGCTTTCTCTCGATCTCATCAATCATTCCCTCGATACGGGCTTTCTTTGCCTCCACAGTCTCTTCGGTATTGGCATGACGGTTGCGGTCATCGATAAGGAGACTCTTTCTGAGGTCATCGCGCTGTGGCGGTGTGAAGCCCTTGAAACCATTGAAATACACATCGTAATACTCACTGATGACCTGTTCAATAAGGCGTTCCTCGGTCTTGGTGGGATTACCCTGTGTTCCTTTCCAGATGAGCATGACAAGGTTCTTCAGGAATCCAGTCTTCTCCACATTCAGCTCCTCACGCTTGATACGGAAGGGATTCATGGTGATAGGATGCTCTTCTGTATAGCTGATATACTTACCGCCTACATACTCACATAGTCCCTCATAAGAGTTACCCGTATCGACCATCACAACATCGGTGTTCTGCTCCCACATCTGACGGACTACGCTGTTCATGTGGAATGATTTACCTGAACCAGATGGGCCAAGACAGAAGAAATTGGAGTTGTCGGTAATCTTTTCCTTACCTTCCTTACCGCTGATATCGATGGCTACAGGTACTCCCTGACGGTCTGTATAATAAATCTTCAACGGTGTTTCCTCACTATGCTGGATATGCTCCTTGTACATCAGACAGGCAGCAGCGTCACTGAGAGTCAGGAAACGGTCATAATCCTGACTCATACCATAGCAGTTTCCGGGGAAGGAATTGACGAACAGTTCAAGTTGATTATAAGCTCTCTTGCTGATATGGATGCCTATACGGCTGAAAGCATTCTCGATATGGTTGGTGCATTTCTGGATGTCTTCATCTGCTGGCATTGCCACTACGATATTAAAATGGCTATATACCAACTGCTTGCTTTCCCTGGCTATCACATCTTGAACACGCTTGATGTCCTCGACGGCTATCTGGTTAGATGGGTTAGGAATGGATGCATGGCGGTTTTTCTTCTTGTCAAGCATTGACAGTTCACGCTTCTGATTCGGCATGAAGATCATCTGATTGTAAACGACAGTCTCTGCATGGGGGATAGTATCAACGGCAGAAACGAGATCCACAGGCATGGAGGTGTTGTTGACCTCTATGTTTGTGAACGGCCTGATAAGGGTGGGGAGGTTGGTACAGTCAACATCCACAAGGCTATAGACCTTGCAGCGTCTGTTTCCCATGGAGATACACTCTTCATCAACGTTGAAGTTCGTCATCGAAACAGTCTTGTCCTGGAAGTTCATGGAGAAATACCTGTCAACATAGACACGCGCTTCTTCTTTGCCCAAGAAACTTGCAGGAATGCCAGAGTCTCTGAGCTGGTCATGAACCTTGTGTATCTTCACAAGGAAATCGCGCCATTTCTTACTGTCATAGGAGAAAAGACGGCTTTTCTTGGATTCCTGTGTAATAATGAGATAGGTCTCATTGTCTGTGTATTCACGTCCCTTGAAATAGTCAAAGTATGATTTTGAAAGGAACTCATGAGCTTCCCCGGACTCGTCTTTGAACCGTTTTCTGATAAAGATATCCTGCTTGTGAATAGCATAGCCCTCACCTAATGTCTGGGCAAGAGCCGTCATCAGATGGGTGAACTCATAGTAGCTGTCAATATTGGCAGAAAACTTCTGGACGGGATTCGTCAGTCTCAGTATCGCAGAATATTCGCCTGTCTTTGTGTACAACACACCTACACCATCGTTATCCTCGATGGAGAAGTAGATGTCCTGGAATATCTTTTTGCGCTTTCCTCCTGTGCCAAAAGCATAGACGGAAATAGCCATGCCAACGAGAATTGCAATGAATATGACGATAGCGTAAATTACCATTGTTTTGAATGATCTGCTTGAAAAGATTCTTTGAAATTAAGGTAGGCCCACCCTTATGCGAAGATGAGCCTACCCACGTTACTCAATTATGTTCAACACACTTGCTCATTGTTGTCGAAATACTGATATTACATTCTTCTTGAATAGGCAAAGATAAAGACACCATGGTCTTCCTTCTTGGTATGCAATCCCTTTTTCTGCTTGAAGAAGACAAGGGCTGCACCAGTACAGAGCGATACACTCAGGACAATTAGACCTGCCACGAAACCGATCAGACAGTAGGCGATGATGAAACCGATAATGGCTCCACCGACCGCTGCTGCAGCCCAGTATATGTAGCGTCCCTGAATACCCATGAATTCAAGGGGTTTCTGAAGCCCCTTGAACAGAGGGTAATCAACGTAGCTGGTATCATCAGGTGTATTTGCCATATAGCCTTATCTGAGATTCCTAGACCAATTAGTTCGTAACACCGAAGAACAAAGGCAGAGCCTGGGCAGCAGCCACAAGGAAGATACAGGCACCTACGACCATCATAATCTTCTTCTTGACATCCTGCTCCTCGTTGTTCATGGCGATGTACACAGAGATGGCACCGACCACTGCAACCACACCGGCAATGGCGTAGCAGAGCTTAACGACATAGGGTACGTACTTGGCGATTTCCTCTGTGACAGTGGAAAGGGCTGTAGTGCCAGCGGTGTAGTCGCCAGCTGCATTCTGGGCGAATGCTACGGCAGTGCCGCAGACGAGCATGATAGCCAAAGACTTCAGTCTCTGGGAGTTGAAAATACTTTTTGCTAAATTCTTGATTTTCTTCATTGTTTTACTTTTTTGTTAAATACTCACTATATTCTCTTCTGCGCATTTGAGATTTCTAGGCTATGTGATATCCGAAGAAGGCCGGGAAGACAATGCTTGCACCAATGATGAAGATGATGGCTCCAATGAGCATCATAATGGATTTCGTCACATCTCCTTCTCCAGTTGTCATCTTGAAATAGATCTGCAGGGCACCGATAATGGCCACGATGGATGCGATGGCATAGACCAGATACAGGACATAGAGCATCATGGTCACGGTGTAGTCATGTGCCGTTGCAAGGGCATCCGCTCCCCAGCTGTAATCAACCCCGCCACATTTTGCAGCTGCAATCATCGGCGTGAGGAGCAGGATGCCAAGCAGCACGGACTTCATTCCTGTATTGACAGTTCTACAGATTATCGATGACATGTTCTTTCGTGATTTTGCGTTTGTTGTCGATGTGCTTCTGATTAAGGTAGTCCTTGAACTCATTGGAGTCCAAAGAGAAGCTGCTTTCAACATCAATATCCTCCAGTTCCTCTGTATGCTCCTGGTTGAGCTGTTCACTGGTCAGCTTTTCTTTCTTTTCCTCAACCGGAACTTCCTCTTGCTCCTGGGCATGTCCGTTCGGCTCGTAGATATGAAGGCCGTCATCGGAAAGGACTTCCGTGTAATTCTCATCATCCCTTGACGAGAAATCATCAGGATGTTCGCTGACTTCAATCGGGCCGTCATCATCGGCCAGGTTACTTACGTCAAAGGTCTCAGCGTCATTCTTGGGCTGATCCTTGAAACCATACAGGTCTTTTGTGATAATGAAAGCGTAGTAGATGACATACGCTACAGTCAACACAGTCGCAAATATTGCAAATGGACTCATAGTTTATCTGGAACTTTTAATGTTTATACTTTGTTTCTTCTTCTGTCTGTAGCCCGAAAACCATATCCGGGTAGCAGATTTGCTGAGCGCAAAGGAATAGGAAACAGGGCATCCGAAGAAAAAAACAGATAATTTGGAGCCGATTCTTAACACACGTTATCCGATGAGTATAATTATGGATTGTTTTTCATACTATAAGCTGAGACACAGGCATATACAAGAAAAGGAAGCCCCTGTGTCTGTGGACTTCCTTTTCATCTGGCACTTTATCTGGCAGATTCAGTTCTAAGGTGGTTCTATGGCCTTTCCCGTCAGTGCATCGTTCAAATCCTTGTACTTCTCATACCTGAAGGATTCGTCTGTCGCTTTCTCAGGATAGTTCAGCACAATGGTATGAGTAGCCTTCTTTCCGGCCTTGTCATTGTCAAGATAGCAATGGATATACCTGTAGTAATTGAGGTAGGGGATGACTTTATGCAGGTTGCTGACGGAATTCAGTACTATATAGTCACATTCCGTCTCGATACATATGCCAAAGTTCTGCAGCTGTCTGAACATGGCGTAGGAGAGGAAATCGAAGAATCCCTCAAAGACGCAGCAACGCTGGGAATGACGGGGTGGATCCATCAGGATTGCAGAGTATGTCTTGACACCGATACACCTTTTGCAATACTTGTTCCTCGCCTCCATACCTTTCTCTGTGTTGTAGAAGGCAATGGCATAATAGTTTTTTCCGTTGACGTTATAGTTCACCTGCTGACAGTATTTCTTGGCGATCTCGACATCAATACCTCTGCTCGAAATGTAGTTAAGCAGGTTGTAATGGCTGAGTCCCGTGACGGAACTGACCGCTGTACCATGCTCCTGGTCTTGCTGTTTTCCTCTTGGCTGCCAGTTGCCATCGGACTGTGGGACTGCCGACAGGTCTTTGATGTATGAATAGCTGTAGTTCTGGGCCTCTTGCTCCAGCATCCTAAGAATCTCGTGCGGAGTCAGGTTGGGATAGAGCCTTTGGGCAAGGTTGATGATGTTTCCTCCTTTCCCTTCGGCAAAGTCATACCACATGTTACAGTCAAGATCAACCTTGAAGGATGCCTCTTTTTCCTCATGGAGGGGTGAGAGATACCAATATCTCTTCCTGTAGCTTCTGGTACACTTATAGGAGTGATGGGAAAGGAAGTCAACAAGACTTATTGTTTTTATCTCCTCGATGTTCATACCTTAATATATATATTGGAGTTTATTATATATATACCCGTTAAACCTTAAACCTGTTAAACTTCGTCCTCGTCATTGTGGAAGACATGGTTTAGGTAGTCGGGATGAAAGTCATATCCGTTCTGGGAACGGGTGATGATATTCTTGTTTGTGAGTATCTGGAGGAGGTTCTTCACGCCGTTAACACCTCTCTTATATCCGGCAGCACGCCCATTTCTGCCACCAGTTCCTTATAAGAAGTCGGCTGTTTCTCTTCGAAGAGCTTTTCAAGTATTTCCTTGTGTGTCTCGTCTGGCAGTGAGGTAAGCGGTTCTTCTTTCTTCTTTACGACGGTCACATGATAGCCGTCTTCCAGTACAGGCATAGCGTTCTCATCGATATGAAAGGCAAAGGAAGAGAACTCTTTGTCTCTCATGTGCATTGGCCTGACCTCACTGATATCTGGAGTCTGCTTGTTCTTGCTGATGACAAGGACGGTCTCTGCCTTGTTCTCCAGCTCCGTACCTATATGGCCTCTGGTGTTGTTGTCGTTCTTGTTAAGGTGCAGGACACAATGGATATGCAGGTTGTATAGGCTCGTCCATGCCATGAGCATGGTGATGACATCCGTCGCTTCCTTGGCATTGTTGATATCATACATGAGATCACGAAGGCCGTCAATGATTACAAGACCGTAGCCGGAACTCTTTCGCAGGGCATAGTCAATAAGGCTGAGACGGAGGCTTGGCGTGTATTCACGCAGTCCAACAAAGGTTATCATGTCGCTGTCAATATCTATCGGCTGGCCTGACAGTTTCAGGATTCTCCCGAGAACCTTGTGACAGTGATATCGGCTCTGTTCGGTGTCAAAGTAGAAAATCTTCCTTTTCCCTTCCGGCATGGTAGCCTTATAGTTCAGGACAGTTCCGTTCTTGATGGCTGCCGCTACCATGGCCGACACATTAAAGGTTTTCTTGCTCTTCGCCTTACCCGTCGATGCGCTGAAGTTACCGAAGGTGGCAATGGTACAGTCACCAACCCACAATACCTGGGGTGGCATTTCGGGCTTCTCTGACGGGTGGATGGTTCCTTTATTGAAGTATCTCTCTAACTGTTCATCTGTGAACTCGCTTTTGAAGAGCATTCCGATCTCCAAGGATTCCTCCTTGACGACCTTCTGCTTCTTCCTGTTATTGTCTTTTCCCATTTCCGTTACTGCTATTTTTGGACTGGCCAGGCTTTTCTGTAGCCTTGACCGTGGATTTCTCTATAAGTTCTGTCAACTGAGCGTCAGTAAGCATGTAGCCACTGACACTGCTCTTCCTGGTCTTTGACTTACCCATTACGCTGTTCTTTTTTTAGTTGAAAATATAAGGAGGACTGTTTAAGTGCATCCTGAATGGTCACCACAGGGTCATTCTTCATCCATTCGTCAAGCTCCTTCTTGCAGAAATAGACCTGCTTTCCCCTTGGCTTATAGTGTGGAATGGTATGTGCGCTGGTCATCTTGTATAACTGACTCATTGATATTCCAAGATAATAACAGGCTTCCTCCGAGGTAAGCATATCCTTACTCGTAAAAAGCATGGCTTCCACCTTGCTCAATCTCTTCTGGAAGTCTGCCGGGTCGAAATTCACGAAATCCTCTAAGGAGCCGAGCTTGTCAATCAGATACTCGACTCGTTTGTTCAGGATCTCGTAATCAATCTTATTCTTCATTGTCTATACCTTATTATATAATATATAGAGGGGCTACCCCCGAAACTGAAACGATTCGGCGGCAAAGGTAGCCCTTCCTGATAAGATTCAAGTGATAACGACCTTGATACTTCTTACTATCAGTATGAGTATCAGGCTACGGTTGTTTCACTTGTTTGCTTTACTCTTCTTTTTCTTTCATACTTTTCAGTTTTTTGGCAAAGTTGGCAAATGCTTTCTGTGTTTGCGGATGACGGTTCCTGTACTCACTGAGACTTGAACTGATGTCAGTACGCTTCAGGACTTTCATCGTCTTGTAGGAACACAGCAGCTGATAGTCCGCAATAAGCTTCTGCCAGTTGTGGGAAATAAGATTCTCTGACCTGAGACAGTCCAGGAACAGGGCTGCAAGGCCGTTGTTGCTGACCTGTAATGGCCGGTCAAGAGAACAGGAAAAGAACAATTCCATATCCTCCATCGACACGTCGCCAACAAACAAATGAGCCTCATTGACCATATCAGCAATGAGGCTCAATTGAATATCGTTGAAGCAAGACAAAGAAGTAGGCACATAGTCAGCCGCGCCATATTCATTAGACTCTTCAGCAACTGTTTCAGTTGTGTTGAACTCACGGTGCAGCTTCTGGAATTCATGTCTTGTCAGGCCATCCTGACTGAAATACTTCAGTACAAGATCCTTCCTGTTGGCCAGCAGGTCAAACATGCTGTTGATGTTCATGGTATGCTTTTTCCATGAACTGATGTCTGAACTGTCAATAAGTAGATTGAAACTGATGAAGTCCGTTACATAACGGTGATAGGTCTTCCGGCCTGTAACGAACTGGTTCTGGAACTCTGCATAAGCAGTTTCATACAACTCCCAAAGCTCATCCTGGGATGGTTTACCTTTCTTTGGTTTGCGCTGTTTTTCGCAACGAATACACAAAAAGAGAGAGCACGGAGAAATTTACTTTCCGTTTCATCATTTTGTGAAATTAAAAATTAAACATTAAGCCTCATTTCAGTGAGGCCATTCATTGAAAACACCCACACTTTAATACCTGCCAGGTATTCATGGTGGGTTATGGGTATGATTTTACTCGCATTCAAGTTTGCAGTAATTTCCAATTGGTAGTGCAAAGATAAAAGCATCCTGTGCAGTCTATCTGCACAAGTACAAAGAATCATCTTTATGCTTTCTTTCATGCGTTTAAATTCCTTATTAACGGACAAACTTATGTCTTCTTATGCCATTTGAAATGGCTTCCTCTCTTTCACTTATAGTCATCGGAACATCGTTGGTTCTGCCTGACTCAGCCCATCTTACCAGCTCATCCTTGAACAGGATATAGTTCTTTCCCTTGCGTGTGGCCGGTATGTTTCCGTTC
>CAJOGK010000056.1 GCA_905234145.1 uncultured Prevotella sp.
TTTTTCTAAATGAATGGACATCAAAAAAGAGCTTTTTCATGCCTCATTGGGGCTTTGAATAGCCCCCGGAAAGTGAACGGGTATGGGGCGGATTACGCAACGGAAGAAATTGAAGATAAGAAAAAGTTGATCACAACTGATGCTACTGCAAATGCTGTGCAGGTGATTAAGACAGCCATATTGCAGAGTCTGCAGAGAGCGCTGAAGGCGATTAACCAAGAGCAGCTTGCCCTCTACTATGGTATTGGACGCTATGTTTCGGCCAACACCAGAAAGAAGAATTGGGGTAAGGGCGCTTTGGCTACTATCAGTGAACAACTAAGAAAGGAACTGCCTGGACTGAAAGGCTTCTCAGAACGCAACCTAAAGAACATGCGTACATTCTATGAGGAATGGAGGATGCTGGAGAACTATAATTCGGCAGGACTGCCTGCCGAATTTACAGAAATTAACACAGAATCGTCAGGTCGGACTGACGAAATACCAACCAATTCGGCAGTTCAAACTGCCAAATTACTGCCGTCAATAGAAGATGGGACTAAACTCCCAGCACAACAGAAGCATCGATATTGAGCTTCTTGGAAATCTCACGGGCTACCTTTAAGGTTGGCTCACGCTTGCCTGAAAGTATCTCGGAAACAGTGCTTGTGCCAAGACCCAGCAATTCCGAAAGCTTCTTCTGAGTCAAACCCATTTCGTACATACGCAAATTGATTGTCTCAATCAATGTCGGTGGTTTTACGGGATAGTGAACGTGCTCATATTCCTCCACCAAACCAGATATGAGAGTTAGTTCTATCATGTTGGGGTCAGATGCAGGCGTCTGTCCGTTGACCACCTTAAGCAGCTCATTGATCCTGTCACAAGCCACTTTGTATTCCATTTCATTCTTTATCTGTGCCATACCCTATAAATTTTCTATGTCCTTAATCTTATCATATTCTGCATGAGTTCCTATCCATCTGATATAGACGTGCCCTACTTGTAGAAATATCATAGCAACAAGCCGATAATCGTTACCTTTGATATTGAAAACATATCTATCATTACCCACATAGTCTGCATTGCCAAAGGTGTTCTTGATATCAGCCAGCGACTTCCAATTAGCCTTTTCTGTCTTGGTGTGCCAATCACGCAAGGCAATACTGGCATCCGCATGCTGTTGGCTATAAGCGCGAATTGTTGCAAATGATATAACGTGCATAATTACTTTCTTTTGGGCAAAGGTACAAATTAAATTCGATACTACCAAACTTTTTTCTACAAAAATGAATAATGTTTGTTTTTCGGCAATAAATAAAGAGGTGTGCTTTTACATTATTACAAATAGTACCCCGACCGAGAATCGAACTCGGAACTAAGCTTTAGGAGAGCCTTGTTATATCCATTTAACTATCAGGGCAGAGTGCTTTTCGGGTGCAAAGGTAAGGCTTTTTCGCGGAAAGCCAAACTAATATCCAATAAATTTGGTATTTCGTTCGATTTGCACTATCTTTGCAACAGATTTGTTATCAACTAAAAACTTTGATTATGAGAAAACTTTGGTTACTTTTGCCATTATTGGCATTCTACGGTTTCAAAGCGTTAGCTGCTGAAACTCCCGTGTTGAAGATTGAGGGTGGTCAGATTCAAGGTGTGACCTGCGACAACCCTGATGTGTATGTCTATAAAGGCATCCCTTACGCTGCAGCACCCATTGGCGACCTGCGTTGGAAATTGTGGCCTGGGAGGGCATCCGCCAGTGCAACCGCTTTGGGCATCCTGGCTATCAGGCTGTTCACTATCCTGGTTTCTACGCCTCTGAATGGGGTTATGGCGACGAGGCGCCTTATAGTGAGGACTGTCTCTATCTGAATGTCTATACCAAGGCGCCAGGCGATGTGAACAAGAAACTACCAGTAGCCCTGTGGATTCACGGGGGCGGCTATCGCGAAGGATGGGGCACAGAACCAGAGTTCGACGGACAGGAATGGGCCGCAAAGGATGTGGTACTCGTCACGATCAACTATCGTCTGGGTATCTTCGGCTTCATGCCTTACGGTGAACTCTCTGCAGAGAGTCCTCATGGCGTTTCAGGCAACTATGGTATTCTGGATCAGATTCAGTCGTTGAAATGGATCAAACAGAATATCGCCCAGTTTGGTGGCGACCCTGATAATGTGACCATCTTCGGACAGAGCGCTGGTGCAGGAAGCGTGAGAACCATCTGCGAGAGTCCCTTGGCTCGTGGTCTGTTCCATAAGGCAGTGATCATGAGTGGTGGTGGTATCAACGTACCTGCAAAGGACGGTGAAGAGGCTAAGCCCGCTACCCCGGTAAATAAGTTCTTCACCTACAACCCAACACTGAAAGAGGCAGAGGCAGAAACGAAGAAAGTGATGGATTGGGCTGGTCTGACCGATCTGAAGAAACTGCGAGAGGCTTCAACAGAGGTATTATATACCGTTGGAAACTTATATAATATGGTAAACAAGACGGATGTGTTCCTGATGCAGCGCCCCATCATCGATGGCTATGTATCGCTGAAAAGCTTCGACGAGGCCACTCGTGAGGGATCGATTGCCGATGTGCCTTATATGATAGGCTACACGCTGAACGATATGGGTTCGATGGGACCTGGCATCGCAGAGTTCTGTAAGGTTCGCGAGGCGAAAGGCGGCAAGGCTTGGGCTTATGAGTTTGCCCGTCCGCTGCCCGACGACGGCAAGCATCCAGAGATCACCGATCGTCTGAAAGGAGCCTTCCACAGCAGCGACCTCTGGTTTGTATTCAAGAGTCTGAAGCACTGCTGGCGCCCTTGGACACAAGGCGACTGGGACCTGTCTGAGAAGATGCTGACTGCCTGGACGAATTTTGTGAAGTATAGCGATCCCAACGGTGCAAAGGGCTCAAAAGGCTTAGGTTGGACACCCTGCACAGAAAAGAGCCCGAAGTTCATGCTCTTCAAGCTCAATGACAAGGATGCCGAAGCCTCAGAGATGGGCAACTTTATCCTGCCGAAATAACTTTTGAGATACGATTGAGCGCCTCTTTTAGGCGACTAAGCGGACAGGCTATGTTCAAACGGACATAGCCTTTTCCTGTCTCTGCACCATACATCGTGCCAGGATTGATCCACACTTTGGCCTCTTCAAGCAAACGATCACAGAGCTGATCGGCACTGATACCCATAGCAGAAATGTCAACCCAAGGAAGATAGGTTCCCTCTAAGCGGCAGACCTTCCATTGAGGGATATTTTTACCGATGAAATCGCACAAAAACATGTAATTCCCCCACAGATATTGGTTGAGCTCATCAATCCAGTCCTCACTCTCATTATAGGCTGCTTTCAGGGCTACAGGCGCAAAGGGATTGACATCGCACACTTCGTTGATATTGATGGCACGATCCAGTCGGCGACGCCATTCTGGCTGCGAACAGATGATGTTTGCCACTTGCAGGCCTGCGATATTGAAGGATTTAGAGGGCGAATTGAGAATCACGCTGTTCTGACGGCAGGCTTCGCTGACAGCAGCAAAAGGCTGGAACTGATAGCCAGGCATGATGAGTTCACAATGAATCTCATCGCTCACCACCTTGACGCCATACTGCATACAGATATCATTCATCCGTGAGAGTTCGGCTTTTGTCCAGACACGTCCACAGGGGTTATGAGGGTTGCAGAGCAGAAAGACAGTTGTCTTCTCATCGGCGCATTTAGCGGTGAAATCGTCCCAATCCACTTCAAAGGTATCTTCAACCCGCTTGAGAGCAGTCTCCAGCACCTCGCAACCATTGTTGCGGACAGAAGAGAAGAAGCAGTTGTAATCTGGCGACAGGATCAGCACTTTCTCACCTGGCATCGTGAGTGCCTTGATGGCTACCGACATAGCAGGCACCACACCTGTGGTATAGAGGATCTCCTCGTGACGGATGGTCCACTGATGACGACGACTGAACCAATTGATGACGGCATCATAATAATCCTCCTCAACCACAGTGTAACCAAAAACACCATGCTCAGCCCTTTTTCTGACGGCTTCTTGAATGGCAGGAGCCACCTTAAAGTCCATATCTGCCACCCAAAGGGGGATTACATCATCATGAGGACACTCGTCCCATTTTACGCAGCTAGTGCCACGACGTTCGATCAATTCGTCAAAATCGTACTTCATTTTCTTTTTCTTCTACAACGGATTTCACGGATTTTCCGGATTTTGTCTTCACTGTTATGCATATCAAATATCATCCGTTTAATCCGTATAATCCGTTGTTTTTATATTTATTGTCTTGTCTCTATGACACAGTTATTCGGCTGACGAACGTTCTCATCGATGGTGACACTACCGATGGAATCGGCAATAATATGTCCTGATGTGGGATTCTTGATATTTTCAATATGCCCAAGGATGTCAGCCTCAACTGTAGAATACTCAAACATGCGGTCGCACATCGGATCGATGGTACAATTCTCGAGTACAAGGTTCTGGGTATAGCAAAGCAGTTGCTCACCGGCCAGATGGCAATTAACCAAGCGTACATTCTTGGAATGCCAGGCCAGATACTCGCCATCGAGCACAGAATCGTAGATGGTTACGTTTTCGCACTCCCAGAAAGAATCCTTTGTGAGAATATTGGCATTGTGAACCTCTACATTCTTACAATATTGGAACACGTATTTCGAGTCGCTTTCCAAACCATCCACATAGATATTTTCCGAGAACATAAAGGGATAAGTACCTCCGTGCAACTTCACATTCTTAATCTTAATGCCATTTACCTTCCAGAAAGTCTCATCTGCATCGGTAATCTGTACATTCTCAAGTTCAAGATTGTTCATCTCACGGAAGAACTTCGGGCCATCGATACGAGAGTTCTTCATCACCATATCATTGGAATACCAGATGGCAGAGCGAGAACCAAGTGCAAAATAGCAATTCTCAATATAGGCACCATCTACATGCCACCAAGGATACTTACCATAGAATTTGCAGTCGTAGGCCTCCATGTTTTGGCATTGCTTGATGCCAGACTCTCCATCGGTGATGGTTACATTTTCCAAACGCAGATCATGGCAAGCGAACAAGGGTCGCTCACCTCCAAATTTCTTGTCTTTAATCAATTCCATTGTTTAGCAATGTTTTGTTCGACTGCAAACTTACATAAAATTTTGCAAACATCAAAGCATTCTCCTATTTTTCCATATAACAAATGTTACTTTTCCGTTCTTTTTAGTATCTTTTTCAAAAAAATTTGGATTTATAAGAATTAATCCATATCTTTGCGCCATGGTAAAGAACCGTTCTGTAGGAATACTCATCTTATTGTTATGCTCGTTTGTCTGTATGGCAAGCGGGAATATTCTTACAGAACGCTACAATCCTTCATTCCTTGATTTAAGCAATGGCCTTCCTCATAATAACGTCAGTGCAATGTATACCGACTCCAATGGATTTCTATGGATAGGAACTTATGGTGGAGGATTGGTTCGTTATGACGGCTATAGTTTGATGTCACCCGTACTTAGTTTGAAAAGTAATTCATGCAAGACGATTGCTGAAGATCGCTTTAAGCGGCTTTGGGTTGCTTTCGATGAAGGCACGAACGTGATCGATCTGCGCACGATGTTACCCAATGTACCTCAATCAAAGAATGGTGATATCGGCCAGCTACTATCATTACCAGGTGTTAAGACTTATTGCGATGCATTGGGCCGTATATGGCTCATTACAAATCGCGAGGTCCACATGCTGGCTTTTGATGCAGAAGGGAAGGTTGTTCAAGATCTGGCTTATTCTTATATTGGTAACACGCCAGATATTTGTGTTTGCGACATTGATGGAAATGGTAATCCCTGGATTGGCGTTGATCGTGGTCTCTATCGCCTGATACCAAAGAATGGAAAACTCATCCGTGAGGAAATCTCTCCATTATTGCGCCCACTTTTTGGCTTATACATTACTGATATACTGAAGCGAGGAAATGCTGTATGGATTACAACAAATGAAGGGCTTTTCCGCTACGATCCTTTTAGTCGTCAGTTGAATAAGTATCAACATCAGGCTGATGTTCCAGGAACGCTATCCCACATCTTCCTCTCCAGTCTGGCGCTTACATCCGATAATACCCTCCTTGTAGGTTCATTAAATGGCGTCAACGTCTATGATGACAAGAATGATAATTTTACAGTCTGGAATAGTGCCAGCCAGCCACCGCTCAAAAATGATTTCATTCATTGTCTGATGGTTGACAAAGGACTCATATACATAGGTACAGAGGCAGGCGGCATCATTAGGCTTGCGCCCCAGCAGCTGCTTTTACAAAACAGTATCCATACGTTCTATCGCCAAATCCCGTCAACGCGATGTATGTGGAGCCCGATGGTACACTTTGGGTAGGAACAGTTGAAGGAGGACTGAACCGCAGGATGAGAGGAGAGAAGAGCTTTACCCATTTTACCAAATATAATTCCGGCTTGCCCCATAACAGCGTTTCAGCTTTAGCAGCCGACAAATATGGGCACCTATGGATTGGTACTTGGAGTGGAGGCATCTGTCATCTTGACATGAAATCACCTCAACACTTTTACTATCCAAAGATGACAGAAGAACAGATGCGCTTAACCAACTTTGTGGGTGCATTAGCTTACGATTCCATCAATAATGGTATGTGGATTGGCAGCAACGATGGTATGTTCTTCTATGACTATACGACAGAGACACTAGAAGACCCGTTCGATGGTTGTAGAGATGTCCGAGGTTGTATCGGTTCTATCGTTACACGTGACGGATTCTTATGGATGGGATGCATACAAGGTGTTAGAATCGTCAATCTTCACTCCCGCAAGAATGGAAAGTTTGAGAATCGCTCCATCATGCATCTGCTCGACGACCCGCATTCAAAAATCATAGATAAAATCTCATCTTTCTGTGAGGCAAATGACGGAACACTTTGGTTAGGCAGTAATGGCTATGGACTCTACAAAAGGGTGATTGATAAAGGCGGTGAAGAACGGTTTGAAGCGCTCACACAAGAAGATGGTCTGGTATATAACGGTGTTAAAGGCATCGTAGAAGATCATAATGGCCAACTATGGATTACCACTCAGAACGGACTTTCAGTTTACGATCCCCATGATAATACGTTTGTGAATTATTCGCAGCACGATGGGCTTGTTGATCCTCACTTTTACTGGAATTCTGCGATCAAGGATTCTTCAGGTATTATTTATTTAGGTAGTGAGAGTGGTTTGATAGAGGTGCTGAATGAGAATGTGGAAGTACGCTATCATGGTCACCTCACTTTCACCCAACTATTAGTTGACAATCAGGACGTACAAGCAGGCAGCGATTATCTTACAGAAGACATCTCTAAAGCCAAAACCATTTGTCTGAAGGAGAGCAATCGCTCTTTTTCAATCGCCTTTTCAGCTTTGGATTTTGGACACGAAACACAGGGAGTCTACAGTTATTGCATGAAAGGCTTCGATCATGAGTGGACAGTATTGAAACCTGGTCAGCATTCGGTGCGTTATAGTGCTTTGCCCGCAGGCAACTACACTTTTGAAGTGAGATACAAATCTGCGCAAACAGAGGGTGATGGTGATACCATCTCAATAGCAATCGTTGTAAAACCTCATTTTTGGAATAGTTGGTGGTTCCGCCTTCTGCTGGGTCTGATGGTCGTTGCACTTATCGTCTACGGTTATAACAGAAGAGTAGCTGAACTAAAACGCCGTGAAGCAGAACAATTGCTTAGTCCAATACGCAAAGTGCTCGAAGATTCAGAAGATCCTCGTCAGTTGCAAACCCGCATCCGCAACATTCTCGACAATCAGGAACGTTATAAGATGAGTGTGACAAAGAGTGTTGAAACTGATCGTAAAGAAATGATGAAAAGCACAAAGCCATTTATGGAACGCGTGATGGAAATCATGGAGCACAACTATATGAACTCTGATTTTGGTGTACAGGATTTCTGCGATGCCCTTGGCATGAGTCGATCTGTGGCAAGTAAACATTTAAATGCCGAAGCCGGGCTGCCAGTAGGACAATTTATCCGCAATTACCGCCTGAATATGGCCAAGGAACTGTTATCAGCTAAAACGGGCAACCGCAACATCACTGAAATTGCCTATGCTGTAGGCTTCAATGACCCCAAATATTTCACCCGCTGCTTTACAAAAATGTTTGGCATGAATCCGAGTTCGTGGTCTTGATATAGCTCAAGAGGCGGCTTGATTTATGTCAATAAGTAGAAGAAACGCGCTCCAGAGGACAAAAAACGTTTTATCCACCTTATAAAACGTTTTGTCCACCTATAGCTATTCTAAATTTACTAAATTTGCCACAAATTTTACTAATTATTACATTCACAATTCTAAATCAAATTAAGCAATGAGAAAGAAAGTTTTATTCTCTGTGATGCTGTCTCTCTGTGCTATGGGTGGCTTTGTTGCTATTCCTGTTCCAGCGATGGCATCCGTACAGCAAAACCAGACCATCAAGGTTAGTGGTCAGGTTGTTGACCAGGATGGAGAACCACTCATTGGTGCTACGGTCAAGTTGAAGAATGCCCAGACGGGTGTAATTACCGACTTTGATGGTAACTTTACTATCGATGCACCTGCGAATGGTACTCTTGTGGTAAGTTATGTTGGTTACAAGGACCGTGAAATTGCTGTTCGCGGGCGTGCGAACATTGAACAGATTCAGTTGGAAAGCGATGCCATGATGCTCGAACAGGTGGTTGTCGTGGGATATGGTGTTCAGAAGAAGGCCGACCTGACGGGTTCTGTATCTATCGTCAACGCTGACGAACTGAAGCGTACTTCGAATTCCAACATCTCTACGATGCTCGAAGGTAAAGTTGCTGGTGTGCAGATCACTTCCGACGGTCAGCCTGGTGCCGATCCTTCGGTACGTATCCGTGGTATTGGATCTTTCGGTAGCACTGCACCTCTGTATGTAATCGACGGTGTGCCCATGGGTACAACCATCCGTGATTTCTCTCCGAACGATATTGAGACCATCCAGGTGTTGAAGGATGCTTCTGCTGGTGCTATCTACGGTTCTCGTGCTGCCAACGGTGTGGTAATCATCACGACCAAGGGTGGTAAGAAGGATCAGCCATTGAAGTTAGACTACAAGGGCTACTTCGGTGTAGATGTTATTAGCAAGGGTGTCTACGATGTAATGAATGCCAATCAGTACAGCTCCTATCTGGGTCAGGCATGTGCCAACTCTGGTACACCCCTTCCTGGTGGTTACAGTGGCAGCGGTACAACCTATAAGTTTCAGGATAACACCAATACCGATTGGTTTAATGAGGTGTTTAAGACTGGTATCCGCCAGAACCACAACGTTAATCTGAGCGGTGGTGGCGCACATAATACATATAATATAGGTCTCGACTACTTCCAGCAGAAGGGAACCCTCGAGGGCGCCGGCCCTAACTATAATCGATTCACGGCTCGTGTTAATAATACAATGGAGACTAAGTTCATCAAATTCCGTACCAGCCTCGTTTACTCTCACTCTAATCAGGACGGTATGGGTCTTTCGAATGCCTCAGAGTATGTTCAAGGTCTCTATGGTGACGTGACCAACGTGCTGCGTGGTACACTGCTGATGCAGCCGACTATCAAGGCTTACGACGAGTCGACATGGGTTCTTGACGACAAGGTAGGTAATGCCAGCAGTTTCAACTACGATGCTTACGGCTATGGTGTCTATTATGATACCGTTCATGGTGATATCTCAGCTTCTAACCCCCTGCTGGTAAACAATATGCTGACCCGTAATACCATCGTTGACCGCGTTGTTGCAACAGGTTCTGCTGATTTTGACCTCTTCGAGATGGTAGGTCTTAAGAGCAAGAACCATAAGTTGAACTATAAGCTCAACCTTTCTTACAGCAAGACGAATGCTCAGGATAAGACTTGGGTTTCGGCCTGGATTCAGAGTAACCGTGTATATCTCGATAAGAGCAATGAGAAGCTGACAAAGAACAAACGTACCTACTCTGACTTCCTGGTTGAGAATACACTGACCTACGATGGTACCATCGGTCTGCATCACATCAATCTGTTGGGTGGTATCACCTATGAGGAGGAGAATACCGACGAGCTGAATGCCTGGGGTGTGAACTTCTCAGAGCCTTACTTCCTGCAGCTTCAGAATGCCGTAGGTAGCCGTGATGCTAGCTCTTATGAGTACAAGCACGCCATGTCTTCTTTCATCGGCCGTCTGAACTACGACTACGATGGCAAGTACCTGCTCTCTGCTGTAGTTCGTCGTGATGGTAGCTCTCGTCTGACCAAGGACATCCGTTGGGGCACCTTCCCATCAGTATCTATCGGTTGGCGTTTCGATAAGGAAAAGTTCTTCCCCATCGACCATAATATCGTTAATATGTTCAAGCTTCGTGCCAGCTATGGTGAACTTGGTAACGAGAACATCGGTGAGTATCAGTATCAGGCAACTATGATGCGTAATAACATGACTTACAGCTTTGCTAACCAGCCTGTCACAGGTTCTGCCGTGTCTACTTATGTGAATGAGTTCATCGCCTGGGAGAAGAAGAAGACCACAAACATCGGTATCGATATGGCATTCTTCAACAACCGTATTGAATTTACTGCTGAGTGGTACAAGAACAAGTCAGAGGATCTGTTGTATGGTGTTCCCGTACCTGCCAATGCCGGTGTAGCCAACACTTCAGTAACGATGAACGCCGCTTCAATGGAGAACAGCGGTTTTGAGTTCTCAGTAACCTATCGTAACAATGACCATGCTCTGAAGCATCAGATCAGTGCCAACCTGAGCACCCTGAAGAACAAGGTGACCTCACTCGGTTTCGGTACAGAGAGCTATATCACTGGTGCCTACAAGACAGAAGTTGGTCAGGAGGTTGGTAAGTTCTACGGATGGGTTTACGAAGGTATTGCCCGTACACAGGCTGATCTTGACGCACACCCATCACAGCCAGGAGCCAACGTTGGCGACTGCCTCTACAAAGATATTAATGGTGACGGTGTCATCGACGCACAGGACCAGACGGTTCTCGGCAGTGGTCTGCCTAAGATCAGCTTCGGTCTGAGTGCTCACCTGGAATATAAGAACTTTGATTTGAGCATCTCTACCTTCGGTGCACTGAACTATCATGTTTCGGATGACATCTATAATAGCTTGAATTCTTGCTATGGTTATGGTAATAAAGATGTGGCAATGCTTTCTGCAAACCAGTGGGAAGGTTCAACCTATATTTCAAATGTTCCTCGTACATACGCAGCCAATAATGCTACCTTGGCTTGGAACGACCTCTTCAGCAACCGTAAGATCCAGAATGCTGCTTATTGGAAGATTGCCAACGTAGAGCTGGGTTACAACTTCCCGGATAAGTGGTTTGGTAACTATATCAGCGGTGTTCGTGCATATATTTCCGCACAGAACCTCTTTACGATCACAGGCTATCACGGCTACAATGTCGACTATGCAGGTGGTACGTTTACCCCGGGCTACAACTTCTGCTCGTTCCCGACACCACGTACCTTCATGGGCGGTATCCTTTTATCATTCTAAGTGAAGTAAATGAAAGAATGACATAATGAAATAATGAAAGATATGAAACTATATAAAATTTCACTTGCCCTTATGCTGGGCATCGGCACGCTAACATCGTGCAACGATAAGCTGGAACTGACGAACCCCAACCAGCAGACAACAGGCACCTATGGTAACACTGCCGCCGACTTGGAGGAAGGTGTGATAGCTGCCTACAACCACATCCGTATGGAGGGTACTTATGCCCGTGTGGGATATATGATCGACGTTTGCCGTGGTGATGAGGTGTGGAACTCCTCACAGGTTTGGTATATGCCGTTTGACGACCTCAACGAGCCTATCACCGATGAGATTGGCCAGTGGTCTTGGCGTGATTGGTACTACACCATCAATGTATGTAACTTTATTTTGTCACGTACAGGTGACGACACCGCTCAACTCTCAACACAGATGCAGCGTATCAAGGGTCAGGCTCTCTTCATCCGTGGCCTTGCCTATTATATGCTGGCAGGATACTACCAGAATCCCGCATTGATTACTGACTACAGCTCTTATTCTTCACTTGACGGGCTTTATGCCTCAAACTTCGAGGTTGAAGGTGAGGATCCTAATGTTCAGTATGACAAGGTGCTTGACCAAGTAGAGTCCGACTTTGCTCAGGCTATGGACTTGCTTCCTTCTCGTGATGAGGGTGGCCAGTGGGCTCAGGGTCGTGCTACCAAGGGTGCTGCTGCCGGATATTATGCCCGCACGCTGATGGTGCGCCACAAGTACAGCGAGGCTCTTACCGTGCTGAAGGCCATTATCGGTGGTCAGTATGGTCACTATGAACTGATGAAGAACTACGGTGACAACTTCCGTGAGGGTTCTAAATATGAGAACAATGCCGAGAGCCTCTTCGAGATCCAGTTCCTTGATTATGGTACTCAGGGTACCGACGATGAGTGGACACCAGTGAACACCAGTGCTAATGCTACTCAGGGTTCTGCTATTGAGAGTAACTTCGGTCCTGGTAACTATGGTGGCTGGGCTGACCTCTCCGCTTCACCCTGGCTATATAACCTCTTCAAGCAAGAGCGTACCACCAGTGGTAAGCTTGATCCGCGTCTCTACTGGACTATCGGTACATACGAGCTTGACTGGGATGGTTTTGAGTATGGTAATGTATGCTATACAGATGGTATGACAGTCGATAATTACATAGTGACTAACAACAACTATGGTGGTCTGCCCGTTGCCAAGAACACCAACCTCCGCACAGGCCTTTATGACAAGGTTGTGACAGGTCTGCACGACGGTATTAACCTCCGTATGATGCGCTACTCTGACGTGCTGCTCCGTGCTGCAGAATGTGAGAACGAGGTGAACGGTCCTACACAGCAGGCCATCGACTGGATCAATCAGGTACGTAACCGTGCTGAGTTGGCCAGCCTGAAGCTCTCAGACTTCGATTCTAAGGATAAGCTCTTTGAGCAAATCGCCAATGTGGAGCGCCCGAAAGAGTTCGGTTGTGAGTTCGGTCGTGGTTTTGACCTTATCCGTTGGGGATGGTTCTACGATGCCGGCCGTCTGCAGCAGATAAAGGAGCATGGAGCTTTCAATTTCTGGACACAGGCAGACTATGAAAATGGTGTGATCGACTATACACCAAAGGATGCTGTTGACTATAGAACATGTAGCAAGAGCTCTTACGACACTTGGCTCCAGGGACATGAGTTCCTGCCTATCTATCAGGGTACGCTGAACGACAACCCCAATCTCGTGGGTAACTCAGCTAACTTCACAAGCAGTAATGCTGGCTACTTCTCAAGCAAGGGCTGGACTGTACACCCTGTAGTCAACCTGAAATAATATTGAAACTAACAACATTTAATGAAAAAGATTATGAGACATCTCAATAAATTAGCATCCGCCTTCTTTGCTGTTGCTCTCGGTGCAATGGCACTGACGAGCTGTGAAGGTGGCGATTTGTATAATGTCAATTCTCCCGATTGGCTGGCAGGGAAGATAGACTCTATCGCTGCACAAAAAGGAAGTGGCGAAGAGGAGATCGAAGGTATGGAGGAAGATGTATATACCGTTGGTGCTCCCGACTATTCCACAGGCTGGTGGGCAGTCTTCTCTAAGTATTATCAGGTTCCTGACGGTGAGAAGTGGGTTGCACAGTTCAATCTGAACATCAATCCTGCTGCCACTAACACCTATAAGAACTTCGCTATGATAATCTGTAACGACGAGGATCGTGGTGCTGCTAACTATAAGGAGTATGGTGCCATCCGTTTCGACAATCAGCCGAGCGGAAACTCTGAGTGGGGCGATTATATCGACCGTAGTCTGGTTTCAAGTACTTTGACTTTCGAGACAGATACTGATGCTGGTGTGGACAAGTTAGGCGGTAAGGTGACCTTGACAGTAGACCGTACGTCTGGAGGTCTTGTGGTAACGATGACCAATGGAAATGTTACAAAGACCTATAACCAGACATCGAAACTGGAAAATCTTAATGCGGACAGTTCAAACAGCAAAATCCGTTGCTTCCTCGTTCCTGAGGGGTCTTACATCAACTGGCTGGGTTCTACCATCGAGCCTATTGGTGGATTCACCTCTGCTGAGGATAAGCAGCCGCTGTCGATGACACTCAATGGTGTGCCTCGCAAGGTGCTGCAGGGTACCGATATCAAAGCTGCCTTTGCTAATGTAACTGCTACCATTCAGTTCGAGACAGGCGTATCGAAGGATGTTACTGCTGCAGATTTGACCTTCCAGGCAATTCCTGACATGGAGACGCTGGGTACCAAGACACTGATTGCAGTTTATAACAAGACCTATAAGGGCGAAGGTGCTACTCAGCCTGTTATCGGAAATGCAGAATTCATGGTAGTCGACAAGCTCTACACCACTATTGGAAACTCCGATAACTCTACCGGGTTCTGGGGCGCTCACTCTGATAACTTCAAGGTTGGTCCGAAGGAGACGTTCGTTACCAGCTTCACCAACTATACCAATGGTCAGAACAACTGGAACAACTTCGTCGTGGTTCTGTGTTCATCTGATGGTAGCAAGGAGTATGCAGTGGTACGTGCCGACAACTATGGTTGGGGCGACGGTTATGCCGCTTGTACACCGAGTGGTGGCCAAAGCGACTGGGCTGCATGGCTTAAGGCGATGGATGGTGCCAAGGTGACGGTGGCCGTGACGAATCAGGGCGACGGTACAGCCGATGTGCAGTGTGTCATGATTGGCAACGACGGCAAGACCTATATCCAGAACTATACTGGTATCAATACTGTTGATCCTAATAACTGCTACTTCAACTTAACCGTCGACGGTAGCCATATCGAGTTCGACGATGTGATCGGTGCCGAGGATAACTCAACAGCATTCTGGGGTGCTCACTCTCAGATGCTGCGTGTGCCGCAGGGACAGAGTGTTACCACCCGCATCAAGAACTTCACGAACCTGCAGAACAACTGGAATAACTTCTGTGTTGTGCTCACCCGTGAGGATAACACCGAGTATGCCGTGGTTCGTGCCGACAACTATGGCTGGGGCGACAGCTATGGAGCTTGCACACCGAGTGGTGGCCAGAACGACTGGGCTGCATGGCTTAAGGCGATGGACGAGGCCATGTGTTACGTCTCAGTGACCAATAATGGCTCATCTTGTGATGTGAAGTGCATCATGATTGGCAATGACGGTAAGACCTATAAGCAGGACTATATCGGCATCAGCCCCATCGACGGCGAGGATCTCTTCTTCCGCTTTACGGTTGACGGTAGTCATTTGGTTTTTGAGTAAAACAGCGGTTTTACTTTTTGATAATAAGTTAGTATTAATCGACGAGGGGGCGGTCTTTTTTAAGCCCGCCCCCTTTACAATGAAGACATTAACAACATGAAGAAAATAATCATGATGGTAGCTTGTGCTTGGCTTTCGACAGTGGCAATTGCACAACCCATGGTGCATGATCCTGTAATGGCTTACGAAGACAGTACCTATCATATTTTTGCCACGGGCATGGGCATCCAGCATCTCACCTCATATGATCGCAAGAACTGGACAGCCTTACCAAATCCCGTTATGTCGGTAATTCCGAAGTGGACCATGGATTCTGTGCCTGGATTCCGTCTGCATGTATGGGCGCCAGATATCATTAAATATCGTGGTAAATGGTGGCTTGCCTACAGCTGTTCCACCTTTGGCAAGAATGGCTCTACCATCGGACTACTTAGTAATCGTTCGCTGTCGTTCCCTGTTTGGGAGGATGAGGGATGTATCGTCACCTCTCAGGAAAAGCGCGACAACTGGAACGCAATCGACCCCAATTTCGTCATCGACGATAACGACCAGCCTTGGTTGGTATGGGGTTCTTTCTGGGATGGTATCCAGCTGGCTCGTCTTGATACTACGATGCATATTGCCAAAGGCGAGAAACCTCGTACGATAGCACGCCGATATGATCCAAGTTTTAAGAATCCGGAACCTAACCCCACTTCCAAATATGCGGGCACGAATGCCATTGAAGCACCTTTTGTCTTCAAACATGACGGCTGGTACTATTTGTTTGTGTCGTGGGACTATTGTTGTCGCGGTGCCAAGAGCAACTACCGTGTAGCTGTTGGTCGCAGTAAAACGGTAGCAGGGCCATATCTCGACCGCGAAGGCAAAAATATGCTGCTAGGGGGAGGCACGCTCTTCCTTGAAGGCGACAAAAAATCATTCGAGGCAGCTGGTCATTGCGCTGTTTACCACATGGACGGTCAAGACATCTTTATCTGTCATGGCTACAGCATCCTGCATGAAGGTGCTTCCATCCTTATCCAGCGACCTGTCAAGTGGACTGCTGATGGTTGGCCACAAATAAATCTTTAACAGATGACGATGAAAAAGTCCATATTACTATTATTAATGTGCATGATTACGCTGGGCATTCAGGCCCAATGGAAATCATGGACTGCGGATAATGGCAACGGTACGTTTACCAATCCACTTTTCTATGACGAGTTCTCCGATCCCGACATTCTTCGAGTGGGTGATGACTATTATCTGGCTGGTACTACGATGCATACCGTACCGGGACTAGTCATCCTACATTCAAAGGATCTGGTGAACTGGGAGAACATCAGCTATTGCTTCGACCGCTTCGACTTCGAAGATGATGCCTTTTCTCTGAAAAACCACAAGGAAATCTATGGTCAGGGGGTGTGGGCACCTGCCATCCGTTATGCCAACGGACAATTCTATGTGTTTACTAACATCAACGGCAAGGGCTTGCAGTGCTATACCTCCAAAGATATCCGCGGACCATGGAAACATCATAACATGCAAGGCCGTATCTACGATCTCTCCGTGCTCTTCGATGACGATGGTAAGATCTACGCCATTCATGGTTATGGCGAGGTAAAGTGTACGGAACTGAAACCAGATATGAGCGGCCCCATCGAAGAGACTGAGCGTACCATCATTCCCGAAGGCAATGCTGTGGGCGAGGGTCATCACATGTATAAGATCAACGGCATGTATTACCTCATCTCGACCGATTACAAACCTAATGGCCGTACCCTTTGTTCTCGTTCCAAGAGCATCTGGGGACCTTACGAGACCATCACCATCACTGCCGACGAAACATTCGGTTATCATGCAGCTCCATTGACACAGGTGCCAGAGGGTGTGAAGTATCGTATCGGTGAGGATGGCACTAAGTTTGGAATCCCCGAAGTTGATAAGGATGCAACAGCTTGCACCAATATCCATCAAGGTGGTATTGTAGAAGATCAGAATGGACAGTGGTGGGCACTGCTGATGATGGATTTCCATTCCATCGGTCGTACGGTGACATTAGCACCCATCACGTGGAAAGATGGTTGGCCAATGCTGGGTCTCGAAGGCAACTTAGGCCGTGCTCCGCGCACTTGGATCAAACCTGCTATAGCCAACGTCCAGCCACATGCTCCCTATAATCGATGTGATGACTTTAATGGTAAGGCTTTAGGTCGTGTATGGCAGTGGAACCATAATCCAGATGATAGCAAATGGAGCCTGAAGAACGGTCGCCTGCGTCTGCTGTCGATGCCTGCAGAGCAATTGATGTGGGCTCGTAATACGCTTACCCAACGTGTTATAGGTCCCAAGAGCATTGTCACTGTTGAGTTGTTTACGAAGGAAATGAAAGACGGCGATGTGGCTGGTCTGGGTAATATCAATGTGCCATGCTCGTGGATAGGAGTCGTTAAGGATGGCAAGACTCTCTCTCTCCGTTGTTTCGAACAAGCTATTAATGACACAGTAGAAGTGAAAAGTGGAGAAGTGAAAAGTGGGAAGGTGTGGCTACGTATGGTAGGTACCTATGACAATGACTGTGCCCATTATGAGTACTCACTTGATGGCTTGCAGTATCAACAGCTGGGTCGCGAAATGCCGCTTAGCTATCAACTCATTTCTTTTCAGGGATCACGCCATGCACTCTTCGTATTCAACCATAAAGGCAAGAATGGTGGTTATGCAGAGTTTGACAATTTCACCGTTGAGGAACCACAAGCAGACCGAAGTGGCAATATCCCTTATGGAAAGATGTTCCGCATCATTAATCTCGCTACAGAAAAGCCAATGATAGCACTGCCTCATGGCCTGATATACGACACAGACGCATCTGATCATAGCGTGCAGACACGTTTCCGGCTTATCGACAAGGGACAAGGAAAGGTCATTCTTCAGTGTGAGGATGGGCGCTATGTGTTCTGTTCTGGTTATGGCATTGCTGGCGATGTGCGTTTGACTACAGACGAATCGAAAGCCGAAGTATTCCTGTGGCAGGACTACTTGAATCATGAATTTATGCTGATGTCGATGCGCACCCATCGATATATCGGTAAAAGCCCGACTACAGGCAGTCCTTATTCGATGGATTTCCCAGGTGCAGACACAATGGAGCAGTATTTCGTTGGGAAGAATAAAGCCAAAGAATTTGCAAGATTAAAAAAAAAATTGTATCTTTGCGGAGAAAATAAAAAAATAAACTACTGAATGATGAAAAAATACCTATTTTGCCTATTTTCGGCTCTATTTGCGGTCTCTGCTACCGCCTACAATCTGAAGCGTGTTAGTGTGCATGATCCCAGTATCGTTTGGGACCCAAGTTCCAAGACGTATTACATCTTTGGATCACATCGTGCAGTGGCCAAGACCACCGATATGATGAGTTGGACGTATGTGAACAAGGGAAAAGAGACTGGAACCACCGACCTTATTGGTGTGCCCTGGGCTACAGCCAACAGCGACAATGCAGTGAGCAGTCTGGCCTTCACTACTCCTGCCGTGAAGAATGTGAAGAAGGGTGGAGCCGATGTCAGTCTTCCTGCTTTTGATGCCCAGGCCTGGGCCAAGCGCGGCAACAGCAAATATGACATCAAGGGAAACCTCTGGGCTCCCGACGTCATCTATAACCCCGCCATGAAGAAATGGTGCATGTATATGAGCGTCAATGGCGATGCCTGGTACTCCAGCATCGTGCTCCTGACGGCCGATAATATCGAAGGTCCCTATACCTATCAGGCTCCTGTGGTCATCAGCGGTTTCCATACGGGTACTGCTTATAAGGATACCGATCTCGAAATTGTATTGGGCACCCAGAGTTCTCTTCCTGAACGGTATAATATGAAAACCAGCGGTACAGGCAACTGGGGCGAGCGTTGGCCCAACAACATTGACCCCTGTGTGTTCTACGATGAGCAGGGTAAACTCTGGATGAGCTATGGCTCGTGGAGCGGTGGCATCTGGATATTGGAACTCGACGAGAAGACTGGCCTGCGCGACTATGATGTCAACTATGAACTCACAGGTTCAGGCAATGGTATCACAGTAGATCCCTATTTCGGTAAGAAGATTGCTGGCGGTTACTATGTTTCGGGCGAAGCATCTTATATCGAGTATATCGGTGGCTATTATTTCCTCTTCGTCACCTATGGCGGACTTGAAGCAGCAGGTGGTTATCAGATGCGCGTGTTCCGTTCGGAAAAGCCCGACGGTCCTTATATTGATACCCGCAATACCGATGCTGTGTTTACCAGCTACAAACTGAATTTTGGTTCTAATGCCAACGATAACCGCGGTATAAACATCTTCGGTGCATACGGTGATTGGGGCAACCAAGCCGTTGGCAAAAACGGTGAGCGTGCGCAAGGCCACAACTCCATCATCGCTGCCGAGGACGGGCGCACCTATCTGGTGTATCACACACGATTCCAAAGCAGAGGCGAAGAGCACGAGGTACGCGTACATCAGGTATTCCAAAACAAAGACGGCTGGCTGGTAGCAGCGCCGTTTGAGTATACAGGCGAAACAGTAAAGAGCGATGATATCGCTGCATCGCAACAGATTGCCACGGCAAATATTCCCGGCACATACAAACTACTCATACATAAATTCAAGTTGGATCACACCAAGAAGCAAGCCCAAAAACCTGTGGAGATTGAGCTGAAAGCAGATGGCACCATCACTGGTGAAGCCACTGGTACATGGACAAATACCGAAGGCACCAGCTATATCTCTATCAAATTACAAAGTTCGAGCTATGCTTACGAAGGTGTGATGATAGAGCAGACACTTGAACCAACCAGCGACAAGGCCGTTGCCTTTACTGCTGTAAACAGAAGTGGCGAAACAGCGCAAGATGCCTCTGGTATCCGCACCATCGAGACATCGACAGAGCGAAACGACGATGCCATCTATGATTTGCAAGGCCGACGCGTAACAACTCCGCAACGAAAGGGTATTTACATCCGAAACGGCAAGAAGTACTTCGTCAGATAGTCATTTATATGAATAAGAGAATTGTAGTCATATTGATAGGCATTGCTTCAGCAACTTTTGCGTATGGGGAATCGGCACTGCCGCTGATTCAAAGTAAATAAAGGTAATCCCTGCCAAGCACCTCGCTCGGCAGGGATTCTTCATTTAGTGCTCTAGGTCATCAAGAAGTTAATCTTTCTGCGATTCTCTTTGGGGCGCACGGCAAAGTGAACCCAGTAGCACCCGTACTTGTTCTTTTCGATAAAGAGCTCATCAAAATCTTGCTGGCTCTCTTTTGAATAGCCGATAAGTATAGCCGCATACTCAATCGCCTGTTCAATACCTGTACAGCGGATATCTACAGCACAACCAGTCAGATGATTGGAGGTAGAAACACCACCTACTTTCTTATTTAATTGAGGGCTACGATAGCCGCTATTAATGATAATAGGTTGTCCATATCTATCTCTTAATACTTCCAGCCAACCACATATTCTTTTCATATTTTCAATCGCTACATGACTTGGGATGTTATACACTTCGGGATGATTACTCTTCGTAAACTCCCCGAGCAAAAAGTGCTCAGAGAGTTGTAAATTGTCGCATTGTCGCATTGTCGCAAGTTTTAAATCATTTGTTGTTTAAGTTTTCTATACTTACCAGCATCTTCTCCATCTTTTACCTTAATAATGAATTCCGATGCCACAAGTCTTTCTATCTTCTTATCAGCTGCACGTATCTTACCATAGCCGAAGCATTTCATCACATCATCTTTCGTGAACACCTCTGGCAGTTGGTTATAGCCATTTACCGATTTCTGATAGTGGCGTTTACCTGTAAACTGCACATCATTGTTCATGTCGTCGAAATACTTCTCGGCCATCACACCGAAGAAATGCTGCTGCGTGGCGTATTGTATGCGGGCAATGAGTTCA
>CAJOGK010000057.1 GCA_905234145.1 uncultured Prevotella sp.
CTGAAAATTTCTTTTAGAAAAAGGATTTTTAGTTAAACATAGGCTTTTTTGATGCCACTGCTCGAGAGGGTTGTGGCATCTTTCTTTTATTTTTTGTTGCAAATTAAAAAATAATTTGTAAATTTGCAGCGTTATACTCTACATACAATAGTTGTGATGGAACTGAGGGACAATCTTCAGGAAGATTTGTGGGGGAGGCGAACCAAGCCGACAACCTGACGATGCTTGCCATCAAATATAAAAAATAGAACTTCGATTAACAAACAATGTATCTTGGATGGGAAGAATAATGACTATTACAAATCATTTAGAGGAAGTACCTCAGATGATGTCCTTTGTTGAAGATTTCTGCACAGATGCGGGATTAGACGAGATGACTATTCTTGGTCTCACTCTCGCGATGGAAGAAGCTGTGGTAAATGTAGTTAACTATGCTTACCCAGAGGGTACAACTGGCGAAATCGAGATGGAAGTTAGTAGCGATGATAAAGCCTTAACGTTCATCTTACGGGATCGTGGTAAGCCCTTCGACCCAACGACGGCCAAAGAAGTAGATATCACACTTTCTGCTGAAGAACGGAATATCGGCGGATTAGGTATCCACTTGATACGTAACTACATGGATGTAGTAAAGTACGAGTATTGTGATGGACAGAATGTGCTCACACTGATTAAGAACAAAGAGACATGAGCATTCGTATAGCTAATGATCATGGGCAAGCGACACTGTATCTCGGTGGGCGGCTTGACACTACTGTTGCCCGACAAACAGAAGAAGAGATCAATGAAGGTCTTAGAGGCACTGGTGTCACCGACAGTCTCACGATCGATGCCAGTGAACTAACCTATATTTCAAGTTCTGGTCTCCGCATTATACTCTCTCTCGCCAAAAACTACAACTTATCCAGTATCATAAATGTCCAGCCTGAGATTTATGAGGTGATGAAGATTACTGGCTTTACACGCATGATGCATATCGAAAAGGGGCTGCGGCATGTTAGTGTCGACGGTTGCGAGGTTATTGGCATGGGAGGTGTTGGTACCGTGTATCGTATCAATGACGATACCATCATCAAAGTGTTTCGCGAAGGTACGACATTAGCAGAAGTAGAAAAAGAGGTAAACATGTCGAAAGAAGCCTTTGTCATGGGTACGCCAACTGCCATCTCTTTCGATGTGGTAAACGTAGGTAACAGGTTGGGACTGGTTTACGAACTGCTGTATGCCGAAACACTGAGTACGCAAGTACGGAATCAGCCAGAGCAGCTGGATCTGTTTGCCCAGAAATATGCCGATTTGTTACACCAATTACACGATATCGAGGTTCCGAAAGACAGTTGCATTCCTTCTGGCATCGAAAATGAACGAAAGGCCATACAACATATCAGTCACTATTTCCCCCAAGAGGGAATTGACATCATCATGCAAATCCTTGATGCCATTCCAGAAGGTAACCGACTGCTCCATCTTGACCTTCAGGCCAAGAACATTATGATACAGGGTTCAGAACCGATGCTTATCGATATGGGAGAAGTGGGTTATGGCCATCCCCTACTCGATTTAGGGCATACACACTCGTCGATGGAAACCCTCATTGGAGATTACGAGCAGATAATAGGTATTCCCAAACAATTGGGTATTGAACTATGGCATCGTACGCTCGATTATTATTTTAAAGGTGAGAGCTCTCAAGCCATAGAACATCGTAAAAGGCAGTTGGATGCTGTTGCATGTATCAGAAACATCAGTTGGCTGGCGCTCTCCGACTCTTTCCCTGAATCAGTTATCCGTGAATGCCAGCTAACATTTACAGAACGTGTAATGAAGCGTCGCGATTATTTGTTGCAGGTAAGTGAAACCTTTAAGGATTGGAAATGAAAATATTTGCTATCGGCATGAATTATGCCGCCCACAATCAAGAATTACACGGCACACTCAAGCGTCCTGACGAGCCCGTGATCTTTACAAAGGCCGATTCGGCTATCCTAAACCAAGGGAAACCTTTCTTTATCCCTGATCATTTAGGACGCATCGATTACGAAACGGAAGTGGTGGTGCGCATCTGCCGTCTTGGCAAGAACATCTCACAACGCTTTGCCCACCGCTATTACGATGCCGTTACCATCGGTATTGATTTTACGGCTCGCGACCTTCAGAGAAAAGCCTCTGCAGCTGGCCAGCCCTGGACGATATGCAAAGGATTTGACGGATCAGCAGCTATCGGAGAGTGGATACCGAAAGAGAAGTTCATCGATATTCAGCGTATTCATTTCCATCTGGACATCAACGGCCAAACCGTACAAGAAGGTTGTACATCAGACATGCTCTATTCGGTAGACGAGATTATCGCCTATATCTCACAGTTCTTCACCCTAAAGACGGGCGACATTCTTTATACAGGTACACCTGCTGGTGTAGGACCCGTTAAAATCGACGACCATTTGGAAGGTTGGCTTGAAGAGCGGAAGGTATTAGAGTTTAATTGCAAGTAATACAATAAAGACACCCTCTGCTCGTTATATAATTAATGAGTGACAAGAAAAGAACACAAGGCTTCCATATCTTTGTGAGGGTACTTTTGGTACTCTTCACTTTCACTTTGTCATCCCTTACCATATCAGCACAAGACTTTTTTGATCTCACTGCCCAACAGGTTAAAATCGATACACTATTGCCTGTTTTTACGTGGCAGAAACAGCTCAAGGCTTCATTTACCGACTCCATTTATACTGTTCAGATAGACTACCCTGAGTTTATCGACATGCAAGAAGACGACATCCGTCGCTATCATCAAATCTGTAGTGACCCTCTGCCTGAAATGCCCATTATCCATCAGTCGATAGGTGTGGTACGTAAACAGGGGATACTGGAGGTCTCGTTTGTACCGCTCGTCTTCCGGAACGGAAAGTATCAGAAACTTGTCAGCTTTGGATTAAACGTAAAGCGTCGTGCTATAACCAGAAGTTTCTCAAGAGCTTCAGAGGAAAAACGGTATGCTGATCATTCCGTGCTCAGTGAGGGGAATTGGGCCAAGATACGTATCCCCCAAAGCGGATTTTACCAATTGACGGATGCTTTCATCCGAAAGGCTGGTTTTTCCGATCTCAACAAAGTGAAGGTTTATGGTTATGGTGGGGCATTACAACCTGAAAGTCTTTCAGGGGATTACCTCACAGCCACTGATGACCTGAAGGAAGTGCCGACATGCACAATTGGCGGGAAACGTATCTTCTATGGTGTGGGGCCTGTGACTTGGGAGAAAAAAGACACACTCCAACGAACACGTAACCCATATTCTGACTATGGCTATTATTTCTTGACAGAAAGCGATGGAGAACCCATGTTATTAAGTGAGGACGTTTTCAAGAACACTTATTATCCTGGCAACGAGACTTATCATTCACTTTATGAGAATGATGATTATGCATGGTTTCAGGGTGGTAGCCAACTTTTCGACAAGACATCTTTCCCGATAGGGTCACCTCAAACCTATACGCTGGCAGCTACTGGCAGTACAGGCATCTTAGCTATCGCCATGACTTACGACGGACTCATAGAAGCCACCATTGAAGTGAATGGTATTAACGTTGGTACTATGTCGCGCCAGGCCTCACTGGATAGCTATTCGAAAGCAGAAGCCTACGTATGGACTTATCAACTCGACCAGTTACAGGCAGAGAATACCATCCGCATCACACAGACTGCTGGCGATATGGTTCATCTCGACTATATCGACTTATATCATGACACGCCTCAGGACCTACCCGATTTCCAGACAAGTACGCTTCAAGAGCCAACTTTTGTCAGCGCAGTGGCGAATCAAGACCATCATGCCGACGAGGCGACAGATATGGTGATTATCATCCCTACGACGCAGCAACTATTAAGTCAGGCAGAACGCATCAAACGTCACCATGAAGAAAAAGACGGTTTGCGGATAAACATCATACCTGCAGATGAGCTATACAATGAGTTCTCGAGTGGCACGCCTGATGCGACGGCATACCGCAGATATCTGAAAATGCTATACGACCGTGCGACTACAGATGGGGATATGCCAAAGTATCTGTTGCTGTTTGGTGATGGTGCCTGGGACAATCGTATGCATTGTGATGTCTGGAATGGTTATCAGCCTGATGATTTCCTACTCTGCTATGAGAGTGAGAACTCATTCAGTTCTGTAAACTGCTATGTAAGCGATGATTTCTTCTGCCTGTTAGACGATAACGAACAGATACGTCAGAAAGTGGGTGGTAGCTATACCTATCAGGGAAAGCCCGATGTAGCCGTAGGCCGTTTTCCTGTACGCACCATAGATGAAGCCACTACCCTAGTAGACAAAACGATTGATTATGCCCAGAATGCCAATGCCGGTACTTGGCAAAACACGATCTGTATCATGGGTGATGACGGCAACAATAACACCCACATGCAAACAGCCGACAAAGTGGCGACACGTATTCAAGATACTTATCCAAGTTATACTATCAAGAAGATCTATTGGGATGCTTATACACGTGTCTCTTCAGCCACTGGCTATAGCTATCCCGATGTAACACGCCTGATTAAACAGCAGATGGCAAATGGTGCACTCATGATGAACTACTCTGGTCATGGTGCCCCTTATGCCTTTTCGCATGAGTTGGTGATGAAACTGGCCGATTTCGAAGAGAGTACCTCAAAGCACTTGCCCCTATGGGTAACAGCTTCATGTGATATCATGCCTTTCGATGGACAAGAAGACAACATCGGTGAGACGGTGATGCTCAACAAACGAGGGGGAGGTGTTGCCTTCTTCGGCACCACACGTACCGTGTATGCCAGTTACAATGAATCCATGAACTTGGCTTTCACCCAATATGTGCTCTCTCCTATTTATACAATAGGTGAAGCAGTGCGTCAGGCAAAATGCGACCTTGTGAGTCAGGGCAGTGACACATCACCCAACAAACTGCAATATACCCTACTAGGCGATCCTGCACTTCGTCTGGCCTGTCCCGTTAATACCATCGTTGTCGACAGTATCAATGGTCAAGCTACAACAACAGATATACAATTAGCCGCAGGCACTGTAGCCAGCATCAAAGGACGGGTATTGCAAGACCAATCTACCGCCAGTAGTTTTAATGGTTTGGTAACAGCTGAGGTTTATGATGCCATAGAAACGATTGTCTGTAAGTTAAACGATTCAGGTCCCGACGGTGCAGAGGAGCCATTCGTCTATCAAGACCGTACCCAAGCCATCTACAACGGCTCTGACAGTATCCATAACGGCCAGTTTCAGATTACTTTCGCAGTACCTAGAGATATCAGTTATACAGACGGAAATGGTCTTATCACACTCTATGCCATTAACGATGATAAATCGCTGACGGCACATGGTGAAGACAGCCATTTTGTTCTTAATGGTCACAGTACGGAACAAACCGACTCCATTGGTCCAAATATCTATTGCTATCTGAATAGTAAGACATTTACTGATGGGGATAAGGTGAACCCTACACCGTATTTTATGGCGGAGCTATATGATGAAAGCGGCATCAATGCCTTAGGCAGTGGCATTGGTCACGATTTGGAACTCATCATTGACAACGATCCCTCGCGTACCTATATATTAAATAACTATTTCACCTACGATTTTGGCGACTATCGTAGTGGAAAGGTAGGCTTTAGCATCCCGGAATTAAGTGAAGGCAAGCACCAGCTACTCTTCCGAGCTTGGGACGTAAACAACAATTCTTCGACAGCGAAACTCGTTTTTGAGGTTGAAAAAGATGCTGCTTCTGGCAGTTTCAGTGTTGTATGCACAAAGAATCCTGCTACAGAGAGTACTTCGTTTGTCGTAACCCATGATCGTGTGGGCAGTCCGATAACAATCGATTTTGATGTCTTCGACCTCTCTGGTCGCCAAATGTGGCATCAACAAGAAAATGGTATTCCTCAAGATGGCACTTATACTATCTACTGGGATTTGCACCTCAATGGTGGCAGCAGGATGCAGACTGGCGTTTATCTGTGTAGATTCCAACTTGACGACGGTCCTACAAAAACCGTTAAATTGATTGTACTAAGCAATAATTGATTCCTGTTTTACGTTATAAAGGAAATGAAGATAATAGCATCCATATTAGCCCTTTTATTGGCATCCACCCAATTGGTGTCTGCACAAGATGAGAAAAACGCCATGTTCAATCCCGTTGAGCATGCTGTGGTATCTCAGACCATTGCTCCTGATGCACGTGCTGCCGGTATGGGCGATGTTGGCGCAGCTACCGATCCTGATGTCAACTCACAATACTGGAATCCAGCCAAGTATCCGTTTTGTATTTCAAGAGCGGGTATTGCACTGAACTATACACCTTGGCTCCGACAACTGGTTAACGACATCGATCTGGCCTACTTGGCTGGTTATTATCGTATAGGCGACTATTCTGCCATATCGGGTTCGCTACGTTATTTCTCACTTGGTGAAGTATATGCTGATGATGGCATGACAGTAAAGCCTTACGAAATGTCGTTCGATGTAGCTTACTCGCTCATGCTAAGTGAGAAATTCTCAATCGCCGCAGCGCTCCGTTGGATCTATAGCGACCTGCGCTACGATTACAGCGAGGATTCAAAGCCAGCTTCTGCCTTTGCTGCCGACTTGGCCATGTATTACAACAACTACATCATGATAGGCAGTCGCGAGTGCCAATTGGGTATCGGTCTTAACATGTCGAATCTTGGTAGTAAGATCAGTTACTATGGTGACGACGAGAGCCAATTCCTGCCTGCCAATATGCGTCTGGGCGCCTCACTGATGATTCCAGTTGATGATTATAACCGCTTCTCTATCTCTGCCGATGCCAATAAACTATTGGTACCTACCGTACCACGTCAGGAGGAAGGTGAGTCGAATAGCGATTATCAGGATCGTGTGCGCCGTGAGTACAGCGATATCAGTGCCATCAGCGGAATTTTTAAGAGCTTTACCGATGCCCCAGGAGGCTTTAGCGAGGAGCTGAAAGAGATACAGTGGAGTATAGGTGCCGAGTACGTCTACCACGACCAGTTCTCGCTCCGTGCGGGCTATCATCATCAGGCAGAATCCAAAGGTAATCTAAAATACTTCACTGTGGGTGGCGGTTTCCGCATGAGTGTATTCTCGCTCGATGTGGGTTATGTAATTTCTACAGCACGCAGCAACCCACTTGACCAGACATTACGCTTTAGTTTGGCCTTTGATTTGGACGGAATAAAAGATCTGTTTAAAAGGTAAAAAGGTAAAAAAGTAAAAGGGGAAATGATGAAAATAAGAGTAGGAATGGGCTATGACGTCCACCAGTTAGTCGAGGGTCGCGATCTTTGGATGGGCGGCATCAAAATTGAACATAGTAAAGGACTTTTAGGTCATAGTGATGCTGATGTATTATTACACGCCATCTGCGATGCTTTGCTGGGGGCTGCAAATATGAGAGATATCGGTTATCATTTTCCTGATACTGCCGCAGAAACAGATGGTATGGACAGTAAGATTATTCTTAAGAAGACCATCGACCTGATTGCCACAAAAGGTTATCAGCTGGTGAATATTGATGCCACGATTTGTGCAGAACGCCCTAAGATGAATCCCCATATTCCTGCCATGAAAGCCTGCATGGCGCAGGTGATTGGATGCGATGAAGACGATATCTCCATCAAGGCAACGACTACCGAGAAACTTGGTTTTACAGGCCGTGAAGAAGGCATCTCAGCCTATGCTGTGGTACTGATTCAAAGTTCAAAATGCTGATAATCCTTGCTGGAGCGCCAATCACCGCCCCACTGGAATCCATTGGCTTTAAATAGTCGATAGCATAAATCTTTGTGATCGATCTTATAGGGGAATGTTGCCTTGCGATTACAATAAATCTTAGCGGTGGCAGGCTGAACAAAACGGGTCCCGTCTTTAAGAACCTTATAATATGGGTTATAAAGAGGATTAATATCGATAGCCAATCCTAACGAATGTTTTGAAAGCTTACTGCTGCCTGCAATCGGGCGGTAGCAGAAGCAAGAGGTATTATTAGCTCTCATCTGCTTCTCATCATCGGCATCATATTCCTCTGGAAGTACCATACGCTCTATAGGGTAACGCTGCTCGAAAAGCTGTCGGAAAATGCTCACCAATTTATCTGCAATCTTTTTATTGCAGACCAGCTCCCCCGTATGGATCTTTTTGTCATAATCCCAATGCAGTACCCGAATATGGCGCAAATCCTGACGCCCGATATAAGGATTTGGCTTATAAGTCTTCCCTTGCATTTTAGTCCATAATGCATCAGAAATAGGTTCACTGACAAAACAGGTATCCAGTCCACCGAAAGCCGCTACGCTCTCTTGGCTTACCGCTTGTCCTACAGAAACAAAGAGTGAGGTGATTAATGATAACAAGAAATGCCTCATGACGAAGATCCTATAGACGAACACCTATCGACGCATTGATATACCAGTCATTCAAACGCCCCTTCATTTTATCAGTTTTGTATTGAAAGTTGCTGAACTGTCCAAAGGCATTAATAAACAGGCGACTATTCCATTCATAGGTAATCGACAGTCGGGCATCGAAATTCAGTCTGATTTTAGAATTTTCGCTGGCCACAGGATTCTCTTTGGCTTCTCTTATTCTATAATCTTTATCCTCCATTTCTAAAAACTCCAGCCAACCGCCATTATCTACTTCGTCCTTTAGATTTGAGTCATAGCGCCAGCACTTAATATGATTGTAAAATGTCAACATAGGCATAGCCATCGCACTGATTAAAAGTCCCTTTACCGGCACCCAGTTGTAGATATAGCCTGCACCAGCACTTACCTGCCAGGTTTTGATAACGCCAATGTCGTTCATGAGCATGATCAGGTCGGCATTGATGTCATCGTCATATTTTGTCGTGGAGTGAAAATACATAGCTCCAGCCATCAACGATCCTGCAGAGCGCTTCTGAATCACGCTCTGGTCGTAGGCTGCTGCATACGAACATTTCTTATTAAAGAGGTAATAGCCATCCAGGAAGAGGGCTCGCGTTCTGATGGGGCTTCCAAGTTTTAACGTATCATTAAACTCAAAGGGCTCATAAATCAAAACATCGTCATCTGTAATATCTTTCAAACCTGTACCTTTCACAAAGAACTCTGGCTCATCGTTGTCAAACCAATGGATACGCAGATTCACACCGTAGCTGCCTCCAGTGGCGCCAAAGGTGAGGATTCGTCCCTTGTCGCCTCCTACATTCCAGGAATAACCGAAGCCATAGCCTCTGTAGCCTGCCCAGAATCCTACATAGGTGGCAGGATCAGTCTTAATGCGAGGTTCCCAGGTCATCTCGTCCTTCATAAAGAATAATATCTCCTCAGCATGAGCTGTTGTAGCACTCAACTTCAGGTCCGACTGGTTGATATTTCCACGCAGAATAATCTGCCATGGCCTTTGGGGAGCCTCTATATAACGAGTATCCAAGCCTTTAATGGCCATTGTATCGATAAAAGAGCCCACTTTCTTTACAATAGACACTACCCCTGCACCAAAACCATCATTTTCTGCCATAACGCCCGATGGCATCATTATATGAACAGCAAGTATAGCTATTACAATTAGAATCTTCTTCATAATACATTCAATTTTGCTGCAAAGATAATAAAGTATTTTTAAAAAAACAAATATCCCTGCCAAGTTTTTAGCTCGGCAGGGATTAAAATATGAAAACTGCTAAATATTAGTCAGCTACGAGTGTGAAGCGCTTGAAAGCGGTGATCTTCAGATCCTTGTCCTGCTTAGCGAGCCACTGGGCAACAGTAGCCTTATCGCCATCACCGAACTGGAACTCCTGGTCAACCAGGCAGCTCTCCTTCAGGAACTTGTTCACACGACCCTTGGCGATGTTCTCAATCATCGGCATCTTCAGCTGAGCCTCGCCCTCGACCTTAGCCTCGGCAATGATCTTGCGAGCCTCGTCAGCCTGCTCCTTGGTGAGCCAGCCCTTGGCGGTATTGCTCTCGATGTGGTCCTCAGAGTCAACGAGGTTGGGGTTGATGCCGGCCTTCTTGACCTTCATCTCCACGAACTTCTCGACCTGCTCCAGCTTGGTCTTTTCGACAGCCGTCTTGTACTCCTCGTCCAAAATTTTCTGCTCTACGCTGGCAGCGTCCAGGGCAACGGGCTTCATAGCAGCCACCTGCATAGCTACGAGGTGACCCTGCTCAGCAGCAGGCTTGTTGGTCTGTACCATGGTGCACAGGGTGTGCTTACCCATGTGGTCGTAAACCTCAACATTCTCACCCTCGAGTGTCAGGTAGCCATCGAGCTCCATCTTCTCACCAGTGATACCAGAACGCTGTGTAACAGCCTCCTGAGCAGTCTGACCGTTGATGTCGAGAGCCTTAACAGCCTCAATGTCAGCAGCCTTGGCAGCGATAGCAGCGTCGAGGATGCTCTGAGTCAGAGCAATGAAGTCGGCACCATTAGCTACGAAGTCAGTCTCGCACTTCAGGGCGAGCATAGCTGCGAAGCCGTCTACCTTCTTTACGAGTACACAACCATTAGAAGTCTCACGGTCGCTACGCTTAGCAGCGATAGCGAGGCCACGCTCACGAAGGAGCTCCTTAGCCTTGTCGAAGTCGCCCTCTGCCTCAGTCAGAGCCTTCTTTACGTCAGCCAGACCAGCACCGGTCATTGCGCGAAGCTTCTTGATATCGTCAATTGAAATTGCCATTTTATTTACTTTTTTACCTTTTTACTTTTTTACCTTTAACTATTACTCTGCAGCGGGAGCCTCTTCTACAGCCTCCTCGGCAGCAGCCTCCTTGCGGGGCTTACGGGCAGCACGCTTTGGCTTTGCCTCCTCATCAGCCTCAGCCTGAGCATCAGCAGCCTTCTCGTCAGCCTTCTCAGCCTTACGCTCCTCGATACCCTCAGCAATAGCGGCGCAGCAAGCATTGAGGATAACCTCTACGCTGTCCTTTGCATCATCGTTTGCAGGGATAACGAAATCGATATTGTTAGGATCAGAGTTTGTATCAACTACACCGAATACGGGGATACCTAGACGATTAGCCTCACGTACGGCAATCTGCTCCTTCAATACATCAACTACGAAGAGTGCACTTGGCAGACGGGTCAGATCAGCGATAGAACCGAGGTTCTTCTCAAGCTTAGCACGCTGACGAGTGATCTGCAGCAACTCACGCTTTGAGAGGTTTGAGTATGTACCATCAGCCATCAGACGGTCGATGTTCGCCATTTTCTTCACGGCCTTACGGATTGTGGGGAAGTTGGTAAGCATACCACCTGGCCAACGCTCGATAACGTATGGCATGTTGATGCTTGCAGCCTTCTCAGCAATCACTTCCTTTGTCTGTTTTTTAGTAGCGACGAACAGGATTTTCTTGCCACTCTTGGCAATCTGCTTCAGTGCATCGGCAGCCTCGTCAATCTTTATAGCTGTCTTATGCAGGTCGATGATATGAATACCGTTACGCTCGGTATAGATGTAGGGAGCCATTGCAGGGTTCCACTTACGCTTCAGGTGACCAAAGTGACAGCCAGCCTGGAGCAACTGATCAAAATTTGTTCTTGACATTTTCTTAATGCTTTTAAATTGTTTACTTTCTTTTTAATTCTGATTAGAATCAGCCAATGGGTAGTTGATAGTGGATAGTGAATAGTGGATAGTTATGATTACCATGTCCACAGATACACACATCTCTCTATAAATCCCAATGGTTTAGATACTAAACTCTATTCAGTTATATTTCAGCATCAACTATTAGCTGAATATTAACGCTTACTGAACTGGAAGCGACGACGTGCCTTTGGACGACCTGGCTTCTTACGCTCAACCTCACGGCTATCACGTGTCATGAAACCGGCATCCTTCAGCTTTTTCTTATCCTCGGCATTGATCTTTACGAGTGCACGGGCGATAGCAAGGCGGAGAGCCTGGCTCTGACCTGTGAAACCACCACCGTCGAGGTTAACCTTGATGTCATACTTCTCAGCTACTTCGAGCAGGTTGAGTGGCTGCTTAACCACGTACTGCAGGATAGCTGATGGGAAATATACCTCTAAATCTTTCTTGTTGATCGTAATCTTGCCAGTACCCTCAGAAACATATACACGGGCTACAGAGCTCTTACGACGACCTATTGCGTTAATTACTTCCATCTTTCCTTATTATTTATACTGGTTAATATCAATAGTCTTTGGCTGCTGAGCG
>CAJOGK010000058.1 GCA_905234145.1 uncultured Prevotella sp.
GGTACATAAATAATTAATAAGGTGGTTTCGAATGCGTACTTTTATTTTTCCGCCTTGTTCAAAACCACCTTTTCGCTTTCGTATTCGTTCAAATCTATTTCGATTTGTTCAAACAGGTTCTTATTCTCTTACTTTAGTTTCTATTCGTTTGTCGGCCATTATTTCGCGTGAGGCTGTGTCTCGGTTGAAGTTCACCATTTCTTTCGTGAAGTCAGGCGTATTGTAGGAATACATCAGATTGAGATAATATTGTCGGGGATTACGTTGGGGAAGCATAAAAGGTTTGGTAGCCTTACCATTGTCATCGATTGATGCCAGGTAGATCCGCGTATAGAGTCCGTCATCGCGTCGACTGGTAAAGAGAAACCAACGATTGTTACTGCTCCAGTTATGAAAACTTTCCGCACGCATGCTGTTTACCTCGTCCATGGCGCGTGTCTCTCCAGTATTCAGGTCGAGCAGCCATAGGTCGGCCTCGGGATGCCATACTGAGAAATAGCCATAGTCGATTTGTGTGTACATGAGGTATCGCCCGTCGTAAGACGGACGTGGCCAGGTTACGCTCTTGCCGGTCAGCCTGGCACTGATGAGCGTATCAACATGAGTGCCTATCTTGCCAGATGTCTCATCAAAACTGACGCGGCAGAGGCTGTATTTCTCCTTGTCGTAGTCTGTAGGGTAAACTTGTCTGAGCGCAGTGGTATAGTAGAGCCATTTCCCGTCTGGTGAAAAGACAGGCGTATTCTCTGCCCAAAACTTTTTCATGGTAAGCGTGTCGCGAAGAATCGTATGTGTCTCCGTATCATAGACAAATACGTCTGATTGGGAGTCGTATACTTCTATACGCTTTGCAGGATTAGCCGTATGGAACATCTGTGAGGTCTTGTTTGTGGAGAAGGCACAGTAGCGGCCCCCGGGATGCCAGTAGGGATAGACCATCGCGCCGCCTAATGTATCGTTTGTTGCCTTGAGGGTTTCAAGCACATGATGGTGGTTGATCACCGTGGCACCATGCTTTCCTCGTACATGAAACACATACTGGTCAGGATTCGTACGGTTGGCAGTATGGCAATTAATGCATTGGCCGCCCACTTGCTCATTGTCCAGCAAGGCTGTTTCCTCAAATGTACTTAGCTCGCGCTGATAGATACCCATGTGGCCGTAAAGCTCGTAGCCCGGTGCTATACGTCGGTAGGTGAGGCCCCATTCACCGAGGCTGTCGGGGCTGACGTGGATGGTGAAGTCTTTGTATTGGATCCATTTGCCATCGTGCTCGGCACAGACCGTTACCGTCAGCTCCCCGCCTCTGTTCTGCGCCAGCAGATCGTGCCATGCGTTGATGTCGAAGTCGGCATAAACACCATTGGCGTGGAGCGAACCGCCTTGGGAGCCTTTTATTTCGACGTCGATGGTTGTGACGCTGTCGCTGCGCATGGCGAAGTCGAGTGGGGCAATGCCTGTGGGGATGGTCACACCGATGTAGTCAGGATAGATCGCCGGCAGTTCATCGACGCTGGTGACATCCTTCGGCGTTGACGATGAGCAGGCTACAAACAGGCAGAATCCAAGCAGCAGGCTACATAAAGAACAGATCTTCACCTTTCGCATATTGTTCTTGTAAGTTTTTAAAGGTTGGGTACTGTATGATGGATGCTGGGTGCCCCGCCATCTGCTTCATCGTCTTCAACCATTGGCGGTTTACGCCGATTTCCTCCAGTACGCTGATGTATTTCAGTGCGACGTCGTATTGCTTGGTAATGATAGCCGTCTCCGTGAGGCGTTGCAGGGCGCGTCGCTTCATCTTGTCGTTCTTGGTGACCACCATGGCCTCGAAGGCGGCACGCTGTGCCAGGGCGGCAAATCCCAGTTGCATGTACACGTCGCTCATCATCATGGCCCCTGTCACGCTCGTCAGGGCCTCTTTCGTGTTGGCCAGACATTCCATGACGGCGTTCTGGTCAATCTGTCTCAGGCGGAATTTTGCCAGAAGGACCACTTTATGACAAGACAGCGACTTCACAGGCGACTTTTCGGCTTCAGCGACGATGCCCTCCCAGTCTCCGTCAAGCTGCATGGCATCGTAGCGACATTCTTCCTCCGTACCGAAATTGGACTCACGCTGCTCATGGCCGCATGCCAGGCATGTGAGCGCCGTCAATATTATATAGAAGAACTTGCCTTTCATACCTAAACGCTTAAAAAGAAATCCCCTGCCAGGGGCAGGGGATAACACTGCTTTAGATTTTCTTGATTAATAACCAGGATTCTGCTCACAAGCCGGATTCATCAGAATCTCATTCTCAGGAATCGGCATGAACATCTTATCCATGCTGAAGTCGAAGCTACGAGCTGTACGCCACTCCTTGATCACTGTAGGACCAGATTCTGGCAGACTGTTCTTCGGATAAACCGTGTTTACATGATCCTCCAGGAAGCCAGACTTGTGCATATCTGAACGCAGCAGAGGCTCTGCAGTGAACTCCTTACGACGCTCGTTGTTAACAGCAACCTTCCAAACGTCAGAGGTATAACCCTTCTCTGCCTTGATCTTAGTGTAGTACTCCTTTGCATCGGGCACTTTCACAGTCTTGGTGTTGAACGGGAAGGGATAGCCACTCAGATTCACTGCATCACCGTGACCCTGATCACCATAGAAGTCAGCAACCTTCTGGTGGTAGTCGATGTACTTGCTCAGGTCTTTGCCAACCTCCAGGTTACCGAAGGCGCGCTCACGGATCTGGTTAACCAGTGCCCAGCCTTCAGCCTCCTTACCCAGACGGAAGCAGCACTCTGCCTGGTCGAGCAGTACGTTTGCATAGCGCTTGAAGTAGATGTGGTCGGGCAGCCAGAGCATACCAGTTGACCAGTCGCAACCACGGCCGTTACGCCAGTGCTTGGTTGACCATACGGTAGGAGCGGGGTCAGCAGAAGCCCAGTGATAACCGCACCAGCCTACAAACTCCTGGTTGAAGGGGTTGAAGCCGATTGGGTGCTGAAGATCGTACATACCATTGTCACCTTCAGCAGTAATCTGATACTTGTCATACTCAGCCTGATCGAATTTGCCGTCCTTGTAACCACGGATGTATTTGCTGTTAGCATCAATCCAAGCCTGAGTGGGCTTAACACGCTGCTCCCATGTCGGGTGCTCCTTACGCAGCTCGTAAGGAACGGTACCTGTAACCATTGAACCGTCACGACGCTTGTCGAATGAACCTGCATAGTCGCCATCAAGATAGTTCTCGAAAGAGTCATACAGCTCCCAAGACATCTGGTAGGTACCCCAGGCACCATTTGATGTCGGGCCAAAGTAGAAACCAGTCCAACCACGTGCACCAGCGTTCTTAGAGTTATCCCATGTACCATAGTCATCACCAGAGTTCAGCAGAATCTGCCAGATACACTCCTTGGGGTATGCCTCAGCAGCATCATACAATGTGGTGAATGAGGGATTCAGCTCGTATGTACCACTGTTGATGATCTGCTGGAAAGCATCGTATGCCTTCTGGTAGCACTCATTGGCAGTCTCAGGAACGGTAAATGCCTTCCACATGTAAGCATCACCGAGGAATGCGAGAGCCATACCCTTGGTGCAACGGCCAGCCTGATTCTGGAACGGCTCCCAGTCAAGCAGCGAAGCAGCTTCTGCGAAGTCGGCAATCACAAAGTCCCACATCTCGGCAAATGTCTCAGCCTTGGGCTTGGTAGGGTCGGTCAGATAGCTTTCACCAGTCTTCAGCAGGGGCACACGTCCGAAGGTGTTAGCCAGTTCGAAGAACTCGAATCCGCGGAGGGCAATAGCCTCACCTTTCAGATGTTGTTTTGTATTATCAGAAACACCTTCTGCGGTCTCAAGACCTGCCAGGAAGTCATTACAACGCTGGATACAGGTATAAGACTGAGTCCAGAAAGTCTTCAGCTGAGCCTGAGAAGAAGTCCACTTCTGAGTCATGAAGTCCTTATCCCAACCAGAGGCCTGAGAGTCCATCGTAGGATGCTGGCCGTTGAAAATCCAGTATTTATAACAGTCATCATTTGTACGGGGAAGCAGTTGGTCATAGCAACCCGTCATACCCTTAATGGCGTTAGCGTCGTTCTCATACAAAGCATCAGACGACAGAAGCGAGTAGTGTGTTACGTCCAGGTACTTGTCGTTGTTGCAGGAGGTCAAGCCCAAGCCCATTGTACCGCACACTGCTGCACCTAAAATGAAATATCTTGTTTTCATATTTTTATTCTTTATCTTTTTACTTTTCACTATAAACTATTAACTCCTTAGAAAGTTACGTTAATACCGAATGCATAGGTACGAGGCATTGGGTAACGGCCGGTGTCAAGACCAGTGTAAAGTACACTACCCTGACCGCACTCAGGATCACCATACTTGTTATAGCCAGAGATGCAGCATACATTCTGAACAGAAAGATAGACACGTGCATTCTGGATGAGCAGCATCTTTGAGATGTTCTTCGGGAGTGTGTAGCCAATCTGGATGTTAGAGATCTTGAAGAAGTTGCCGTTCTTCACCCATGCATCACTGGCACGCATGTTGTAGTTCTCGTCGAGAAGTGACAGGCGAGCCTCAGAACCATTAGGATTGGTGGGTGACCATGCATTGTTGGCTGCCTCTGTCAGAATGTTAGGTGAAGTACCATCATCTGAACTGAACATGTTGGTCAGACGCATAGCTGAGTAAGAGAAAATCTTCTGGCCGAGTACACCATAGGTCTGCATGGTGAAGTCGAAGTTCTTAAAGTTGGCACCGAGTGTCAGACCGTAGTTCAGTTTGGGGAAGCCGTTGCCGAGGATCTTCATATCTTGCTCATTGATAATACCATCGGGCTGATCTCCGTTCTCACCACCACCGGCAATATCCTTGAAGATGTAGTCACCCATCTTGGCATTCTGGCCCTGTGCAATAGCTTTGTCCAGTGTAGCTTGGTCGCGGATGATGCCTTCCACTACATAGCCATAGAATGAACCTACAGCCTCACCTTCCTTACAGATAGAGTGGTTACCCCAGTGATAACCGTCGGCAGAACCTACAGCTCCAGTGTTAGAACCATCACCGGTACCCTGACCAGATGAGTCTGAGTTCGTGTTATAGATAGGATCACCCATCTTCTTAACCTTGTTGACCAGAGTAGAACCAGTCAGCTGAGCGTTGATACTCCAGTCCTTGTTGAGGCGCTTGTTGAAGCTAACCATGAACTCAAGACCCTTGTTCTGGATCTCACCGTAGTTGGTGTAGATGCTTGCAAAACCTGATGAAGGACGGATGTTACGCTGCAGCAGCAGGTCCTTAGAAGTACGTACGAAGTAATCCAAACCGATCACGAGCTCGCTTCCGAAGAAGGCGGCGTCGATACCGATGTTGAACTGCTCGTTGGTCTCCCACTTCAAGTTAGTGTCCTTCAGCACAGAGTAGAAGCCCTTTAAGACATCAGGTGTACCTGTACCCATACCGATAGGAGATAATGCATTATAATAAACGTACATACCATCCTGGTTTAGACCAATGACAGACATATCGGTAGCACCACCAGAGTTACCAGTCTGACCCCAACCGAAGCGGAGCTTCAAGTTGTCAACCCACTCTACGTTCTTCATGAACGGCTCCTCAGAGATACGCCAACCAGCAGCTACTGATGGGAAGGTACCCCATTTGTTTCCCTGACCGAAGTTTGAAGAACCGTCACGACGTACGGTAGCTGTCAACAGATAGCGGTCCATCAGGCTGTAAGAAGCACGGGCGAAGTAAGAGATCATGCGGCTTTCAAGGTTCAAGCCGCCATTGGCGTTACGCTTGGTAGGTTGAGTGGTCAGGCTCAGGTCACGAGCGTCCTTAGAGTCATAACCGATAGAAGAACCACCTACCCACTGACCATACCAGCGAGAAACCTCGTTACCGAGCATCACGGTCACATTATGAATGTCGTTGCTCCAGTTGTAGGTCAAAGTGTTCTGGATACGGAGGGTCTGGCTGTCGCTGTTGCCCAAGTCGAAACGATAGTTGTTATTCTCTGCAGGGTTGTAGTAAGCATCACCATTGCCCTGTGTCACGTCAAGCCATACGCCGTTCACCTGGTTGTAGCGCTTGATACCACCATAGAAGTTCTCATTTGAGCTGGCGTTATAGTCGTAAGCGATCTGGGTCTTCCACTCCAAACCCTTAACCGGCTTAATGGTCAGGTGAGCACTTGAGAGGGTACGGTTGCTGCGGTTGCGGCCGTTCAGCTCCATCTGCTTGGCATACATGTTACCAAGGGTTGTTCCCCAGAAACCATCGTTGAAGTTCTTACCATTTGTCACGTCACCATAGGTTCCGTCGGGGTTCACTACATTTGGAGAAACGTATGTACCGGCGGGAACGCCATCATAAGTAACCACATTGCTGGTCACGAAGTCCATTGAAGGACATGCGAAAGCGTAGTCACGCAGAGAAGACAGGTTACCGAAGTTACCTACAGACACGTTAGAACCGTGGTTGTCAGTATGTGTCCAAGACACCTCTGCACCGAAGGCGATATACTTGTTCACCTCAGAGTTAACGGCTGCACGGGCAGTGATACGCTGGTACTCTGTGTTGACAACAACACCCTGGTTGCGCAGGAAACCTACAGAAGCATTGTACTGGGTCTTCTCGTTACCACCGGAAGCAGAGATGTTGTAGTTCTGACGCCATGCGGCACGGGTCATCTCATCCTGCCAGTCTGTGTATTTACGTCTGCCGTCGTATTCCTCAGTCCAGATGGGGTTCCACATGAGAGCTCTGCCTGTTGCGGAATCTACCTGACCGTCGTTGATACGGGCCTGGCGCAGGTTAGCGGCATAGCGGTCTCCACTGCAAACATCCAGCTTAGAACCGCGGGTCTGAATACCGAAGTCAGCTGTAATATTAATATTGGTGTGCCCCTTTGAACCGTGCTTGGTGGTAATCATGATCACACCGTTGGCACCTGCAGAACCGTAGATGGCAGTTGCAGAAGCATCCTTCAACACGTCGATTGACTCGATATCGCTGGGGTTAACGAAGCTGGCATCGGTACCAACCTGTACACCGTCAACCACATACAGAGGAGCGGCACTACCGTTAATAGTGGCGACACCACGGATACGAACCTGAGCCTTGGCGTCAGGAGAACCGTCCTGCATGGTTACGATCACACCAGGAGCAGCACCTTGCAGACCCTGTGCGATGTTCACAGGAGCGCGCTTCATCATGTCCTCGGTGTTGACTGATACAACAGAACCAGTAATATCACTCTTTTTCATCGTACCGTAACCTACAACTACGACTTCATCAAGAAGTGCATTGTCCTCTTTCAGAGTAATGTCCAAGGCAGACTGGTTTCCAACCTTGACTTCCTTAGTCTCATAGCCGATGTACGAAACAACAATCGTAGCACCTGGCGACACATTGAGCGTAAAGTTACCGTCAAAGTCGGTAACAGTACCATTTTGGGTACCTTTCTCCACTACGCTGGCTCCGATAACGGCACCTTGCGAATCAACTACTGTACCTGTAATCTTTTTCGTTGCCTGCTGAACCCCCTGAGGAGTCTCAGCAGCATAGGTCTTAGACGAGAAGCAAAGGCCCATAAAGGTGAATGCTCCTGTTAAAAACGCTAATTTTACTAAATTTTTGTTCATACTTAAGTATTTACTATAGATTGGTTTGGTTAAAAATACACATCTTTATCAGAGGATGTATAAAAACACCCGAAGTCCCGTCCTATATATTATAATAGGTACGCGCGACTCATTCAATAGTTAGGAAGAGTTGTTCTGTTTCATACATTTTGGTTTTTTAAGTTTATAATAAGTTATGGTCCAATTAGAAATCTCTTTATCGTGTGCAAAGATAAACTAATTTTTTGAAAAATAAGCATTTTTTTTTGTTAAAATGTGATTCATTCTTGCAAAAAGTGTATTTTTAACATAAATAAATGGAAAAAACGCATAAATAAGCATCTCGAACCACTCAAAAAGCAGCCCAACCTTAAAGTTTGCAAATAAATGTACATCTTACACTTCTTGGTTTCTTTACAGAAAAGATATCACATTCTTAATCGTTCAGCAAATCGATCCATGTCTTCATCCAATTTCTGCAATGTAATTTTAGCATAAATCTGGGTCGTTGTGATATTGGTGTGTCCAAGCATACGACTCAGGCTTTCTATAGGCATGCCCTTGTTGAGTGCCATAACCGCATTGAGGTGTTCGACGATGCCTCTGATGTACAGGTCTATGATGTGGAGAAGAACGAGCCATCAGGCTGCCAGAGCCATCAATGATGACTACCGCAAGAACTTTAACGTGCGCTAAGAATTCTATCTAACTCATCGAGTTCAGCATCGGTGGTGGCCCAGCTGGTGACGAAACGGCAGATGGTGTGATAGCGATCGGTTTGCCCGAAGTGGGTAAACTGCACCTGACAACCTAATTGCTCAGCCTGTTTATTGTCCATAATCACAAACTGCTGATTGGTGGGGGAATCCACCAGAAACTCAAAACCCTTACGGATGAAGAGCTCCTTCATGCGCATGGCTGTCTTGATGGCTTGCTCAGAGAGCTTAAAATAGAGGTCGTCTGTAAACAGTGCCTCAAACTGCAGACCAATCAATGCACCCTTGGCAATTACTGCCCCGTGCTGCTTCTGGATAGAGAAAAAATGCTTATGGGCATTCTGGTGGGTAAAGACAACGGCTTCACCGCAAAGGGCACCGATCTTTGTACCACCGATATAAAAGACATCGCAATGGCGAGCCAGATAAGGCAGGGTGATATCATTCCCCTCAGCCATCAGACCATAGCCGAGACGGGCACCATCGATATAAAGCGGTATCTCATAATGCTGGCAAACCTGGTAGATGTCGTTGAGCTCCTGTGCCGAATAAAGGGTACCAAGTTCTGTGGGGAAGGTGATATACACCAGTCCCGGATGGACGGCATGATCCTTGTTGCCATCGTGCATGTAGTCATCGAGATATTTGTCGAGTACCGAAGCCTCCATCTTTCCTTGGTAATCGGGTAGGGTGATGATCTTATGCTCCGTAAACTCCACGGCACCAGCCTCGTGGACATTGATATGACCGCTGCCCACACAGATGACACCTTCATACTGATAGAGCATGGAATCGATGGTGGTGGCATTGGTCTGGGTGCCACCAGTCAGAAAGAATATCTGGGCATCGGGCAGACCGCAAGCTTTACGGATCCGGTTCTTGGCACGCTCTGAAAACTCATCAAAACCATAAGGGGTAGGCTTGGCAGAATTGTATTTCACCAAGTTGTCGAGTACCTGCTGACAGGCACCGTTATTATAGTCACATTCGAATGATATCATAGACAGTTTGCTATTTTTTGCCTGCAAAATTACATAAAGTTTTGCGATTTATTTGCTCACATCGGATTTATTTTATAATTTTGCATTCAAATTTGTTTGTAAAAGCGAAATGAATAGACTAAAAGCGGCTTTTATGGTGCTTGTCTGCACTGGTATTGCGATGTTGTTACTGTCATGGAGTAGTGATGTGAAAACTGACGGCCCTGTACCTCCTGCGCCTGATTATGCAGACTCTACGCAGTGGTTTATGGCCGATCGCCAGGGCGAGGCTGATATCTTCTATATTATCTCTACCGAGACAGGCGACCACATGATAGGCAGTGATACGTCGCACTATGCCGATACCCATGATGCCTACCAGCGGAATCGTATGCGGCACGAGATGCATGCTGTAGACTCTTTCTATTCCGACCGGTTGAATTTCTATTCGCCTTATTATCGCCAGATTTCTATCCAGTCGTGGGCTACTGAGGAGATGGCTTTTGCTCGCATTCCGTTGGCAATGGAGGACTGCATCCGCAGCTGGGATTATTATCTGGCTCATTTTAATCAGGGACGCCCCTTTATATTGGCAGGCTTTAGTCAAGGTGCTATCGCAGTGATGGAGATCATGAAGCGTATGTCTGATAGTGTGGCAGCCCGGTTTGTGGCTGCATACATCATCGGCTATAAAGTTACCTCTCATGATACTGCCACTTGTCGCCTTCTGCATCCTGCTACAGGTCGTACAGATACAGGTGTTACCATCTGCTTTAACTCCGTCAAGTCGCCAGAGTGTAAGATCGGTCTTATTACTGATGGCAATCTTTATGGCATAAATCCTGTTAATTGGCGCACAGATACGGTATCTGCCCCCTTTGTGCTTTATGGAAAGAAACAAAACGACACCCTTTCTGCGCATTATGACCCCAGAAGCTGTTTCGTATTAGTTGACGGCTACAAAAACAACAAGCCTATGCCTGTTTTTGGCGTGCCTGGCAACTATCACCACATGGAATTGAAGTTCTACTATCCCTATGTACGAAAAAACATGGCAGACCGCGTGGATGCCTATTACGGTCGGAAAAAAGAATCAAACTAACCATATCATAATAAACCTAACTAAAATGAAACGAGCTAACTTAGTGAACCCAACCCTGATTGCCCTGTTATTCTACGTCATGGCTTTCTCCGCTTGTACAGAGCAGAAGCAGAGCCGTGTAATCGGTGTGTCCCAATGTTCTGAAGATATCTGGCGCAGTTGGCAGAACTCTGAGATGAAGATGGAAGCGAATTTCCATGAAGGCGTAGAGCTCCGTTTTGCTGCAGCCTACGATGATTCTAAGCGTCAGACACATCAGATAGACAGCCTTGTAGACAGCGGTATCAATCTTCTGATTGTGGCTCCTAACCAGTTGTCGTCGGTATCCCCGGCTATCGATCGCGCTTATGAAAAAGGTATCCCTGTCATTGTCTTTGAACGTAAGACGGATTCGCAGGAATATACCGCTTTCGTTAGTGCTGATAACTATGAGATGGGGCGCTTGATGGGTGAGTATGTTGTATCACGGCTTGGCGGAAAGGGTAAGGTCATGGAAATCCTCGGACTGAAAGGCTCTTCAACGACCGTCATAATGGATTTGTAGATGCCCTGAAGCCGACGGAAGTGGAGATTGTTGCCACTATTCAGGGTGACTGGACGGAGCCGGTGGCTTATGAGGCCGTAAAGAAATGGTTGTCAGACAACAAGAATGCGCAAATCGATCTGGTATTCGGGCATAACGACCGTTCTGCCATAGGTGCCCGTAAAGCCTTTGAATCCCTAACGACAGGCACCTTAACGACTTTGTTTTGTGGTATTGATGGCTTGCCAGGCAAAGACGGTGGTATCCAGCAAGTGCGCGACTCGCTGCTCGATGCTTCTTATATCTATCCTACCAGGGGTGACCAGCTGCTACAGCTGGCACTCGACATCCTTGATGGCAAGCCCTATCCAAAGGAGACCATGCTGACCTCTGCTATTGTTACCCGTGAGAATGCAAAGGTATTGTTGCTTGAGAGTGATGAGGTGATGCGACAGACGCAGAATCTGGAAAAGCTACAGGAAAAAGCCAGCGGTTATCTGCAACAGCTTGCCGCGCAGCGTACGATCACATTTTTGGCACTTATACTGATAGCACTGCTCACACTTAGTCTGGTGCTCTTCACACTTTATCATCGCAGTAAGATTTCTGCCCAGCGTGAGCGTGTTGTCAACAACCTGTGGAATTTGGAGATGCCAGAGGAAGGGGAAGTATCGAGTGATTCGAGGAATGAGGAAGGTGATGTTTCGAGGAATGTGGAAGGTGATGTTTCGAGGAATGTGGAAGGTGATGTTTCGAGGAATGTGGAAGGTGGAATGTGGAATGAGAATACTCAAGTTACTGATAATGCTGTCACAGACTCTGCGGATGATGGTAATCTCATTCCTCATTCCACATTCCACCTTCCTCGAAACGAAGAGCCCCTCTTTATCGTTCGCTTTAAGGATGTGGTTGAAGCCCATCTCTCAAACAGCGATATCAGTGTCGATGACCTTGCCGCTGAGATGAACCTGAGTCGCGTGCAACTCTATCGTAAGGTGAAAGCCATAACAGGTGCTTCGCCCATCGAACTGTTGCGCACGGCCAGACTGAACAGAGCCTATCAGCTGCTGCTCACGACCGATAAGAATATCTCGGAGGTGGCCTACGGTGTAGGTTTTACGGCGCCATCCTACTTTACCAAATGCTTTAAAGAAGAGTTTGGTGTCGGTCCTTCAGACTTGCAAACACAATAAATTCACTAAGAAATAAGAATAATCGTTCATTTCGTAGTAATATTGTTACATTGAAACAAAATTTGCACGCGATGAACGATTTTTTTATTCCACGAAGACGTATCATTAGTACTTTTGCAGCAGAATTTCTAATCAAAATGTACTAACCAATTTAATAATTAAGCAATGGAACAAGCAAGAAGACTACTTCTGAGTTTCGCACTCATTCTTGTCAGTACAATAATGTACGCGCAAGAGCAGATTAGTGGAACGGTGACTGACGGCACAGGCGAGCCAGTTATCGGTGCCACAGTGATGGAGAAAGGTACCACCAATGGTACCGTTACCGATTTCGACGGTAACTTCACAATGAAGGTTGCCCCTGGCAAGACCTTGGTATTCACCTACATCGGCTATCAGACAATAGAACTGCCAGCACAGAATGGCATGAAGGTTACTATGAAGGACGATGCCCAAACACTGAGTGAGGTTGTGGTAACTGGTTATCAGGTACAGCGCAAGGCCGACTTAACAGGTTCTGTAGGCGTTGTAGAGACCAAGGACTTCAAGAGCAGCAACCCCGACCCGATGGCATCACTGCAAGGTAAGGTGCCTGGTATGACGATCAGAACATCCGGTTCTCCTTCGGGCGAGGCTGATGTTCATATCCGTGGTATCGGCTCAATGGGTGGCTCAAGCACAGCACCTCTTTATATTGTCGACGGTATGCCTTATAGCGGCTCACTCAATAGTCTGAATGCCAACGATATTGAGACCATGCAGGTATTGAAAGATGCTGCTTCTGCCTCTATTTACGGATCGCGCGCTGCCAATGGTGTGATCGTCATTACCACCAAGAAAGGTAAGAAGGGTGAGAAGATCAATATCGACTTCAATGCTTCGGTTACAGCATCTTGGATGACTCAGAAGATGAAGCTTCTGAATAGTCAGCAGTATGCAACAGCACTGGTTCAGGCTGCGCTCAATGATGGCAAGAACCCATACGACTATGCCCAGAACTATGGTCTGAGTCTGAATGCCGCTGGTGGCACACCTATTACTGTTTACAATCCAGAAACAGGTGCGATGGATTCTTACACCGTAGGCGGTTTCTACGATGGTTATATGAACGCTAAGCAGACTATGTTATATAGCGATACCGACTGGGTGGATGAAATCGGACGTACTGGTCTTACCCAGAACTACGACATCGCTTTCTCAAAGGCTAGCGAGAAGACCACACAGCTCTTCTCCTTCGGTTACAAGAAAGCACTGGGTGTGCTGAAGCATACCGACTTTGAGAACTTCTCAGCCCGTTTCAATAGCAGCTACAAGCTCAATAGCATCATCAGCGTTGGTGAGAATGCACAGTTCTCTTATTCAAACAATGTAGATTGTGCTCCTCTGGAAAATGCATTGAAGATGGCTTCGACACTGCCTGTTTATGAAATCGACGGTGTAACCTTCTCAGGTCCTGTAGGTGGTATGAGCGACCGTCAGAATCCGATGCGCGAGCTTTACCATAATAAGGACAACCGTCTGAAGAAGTGGCGCATCTTTGCCAATGCCTATGTTGACATCACCCCTATCAAGGGCATGCTTTTCCGCTCCAACTTCGGTATCGACTATACCAACGGCTATATCCGCTCGCTGCAGCATACGTTTGATTCAGATGTTGTGAAGAACAACGTCAGCGCCAGCACGATGTCGCAGAACCACAGCACCAAGTGGACATGGTCGAACACCCTGCAGTATAACTTTGACATTGCTGAGACCCATAACCTGAACATCCTGGCAGGTATTGAGCATCACCGCGACAATGGTATTGATTTCTCTGCACGTCGTGAGGATTATCCCCTCGAGACCTTAGATTATATGTGGCCAGGTGCCGGTACAGGTATCCAGACCATCACAGGTGGTGGCGACAGCTATAAGCTGATGTCATACTTCGGCAAGATCGACTACAACTGGAACGACCAGCTGCTGGCTTCAGTTACCATGCGTTACGATGGTTCAAGCCGTTTCGGTAAGAACAACCAGTACGGTTTCTTCCCCTCAGCCTCTCTCGGTTATCGTCTTTCTAAGCACATCAATGCCTCTTGGCTTCGTGACTGGAAGATTCGCGTTAGCTATGGTGTAACCGGTAATCAGGGCATGAACTCGAACAATGCTCACTACGGACTCTACATGGCCAACTACGGTTCAGACCGTGAGAACTCTACTGCATACGATGTCAACCTGCAAGGTTCAGGCACATTCCCCTCTGGTTACTTCAAGAGTCAGTCAGCTAACGAAGACCTGAAGTGGGAGCAGTCATCACAGTGGAACTTCGGTACCGACTTCTCACTCTTCGGCGGTGATCTGTACGGATCTTACGATTTGTTCTTCAAGGAGACTAAGGACATGCTCGTACAGCCCGCCTTCCTCGGCGCCATCGGTTTTGGCGGTCAGACTTGGATTAACGGTCCTACACTGAAGAACTGGGGTATGGAGCTGAACCTGGGTTATCGCCACACAACAGCCTACGGACTGTCGTACGACATCGCTGGTAACGTGGACTTCTATCGCTCAAAGGTAACCTATCTCCCTGAGAACTCAAAGAACTCTTACGAGCATAACGACTATCACAACCTGGTTCAGGATGGAAAGGCATACGGCTCGCGCATAGGTTATGTGGTTGAGGGTCTGTATCAGAATCGCGAGGATGTGCTCGCTCATGGCCAGGCAGGTGCTCGTGTCGGTGGTCTGAAGTATGCTGACCTGAACGGTGACGGTAAGATTAACGAGGCCGACCGCACATGGATCTTCAATCCAGTACCCAATTTCTCATACGGTATCAATATCAGCCTTGCTTATAAAGGCATTGACTTCACAATGTTCTGGCAGGGTGTAGCTGGTGTCGACGTAATTAACGACCAGAAATTCCAGACTGACTTCTGGAGCATCACTGATGCCGGCTCAAACAAGGGCGCACGCTTGATTGACGCTTGGACACCAGCCAACAGCAGCTCGACGATTCCTGCCCTGACCACCTCGAATGGTGCCGACGAAGGCCGTCTGTCTTCATACTTCGTAGAGAATGGTTCTTACGCCAAGATGCGTACCTTGCAGGTAGGTTATAAGTTCCCTGCTCAACTGGCTAAGAAACTGTTGCTCTCAAGTGCTCGTGTCTATCTCTCTGGCGATAATCTCCTGCTCATCAAGTCAAGCTCTCTGACCTGCTCAGATCCTGAGAATACAGCATGGGCCTATCCTCATACAGCCTCTGTCACATTAGGTATACAGGTGGGATTCTAAGAAGTTAAGAATTAAGAGTTAAAAGTTAAGAATAAAGAGTTATGAAAAAGATTCAATTATATATCTCGGCTTTGCTGCTTTCAGTATTTGCAGTATCCTGCACCGTTGATGATGTGAAGCCACAGGGCACGCTCGACGAAGAGACAGCTTATTCAAGCCCCGACAAACTGGTTACCGCAGCCTACGCCAAACTGGGCGACGACTGGTATTCCTATCCCTTTAACCTCTGGCCATACGGCGATATGAGTGCCGATGACTGCCTGAAAGGCGGTTCTGGCGAGAACGATACGGGTTATCACCCCATGGAGATTTTCTCTACCCTGCAGCCCGACCGTGGTGAGTTCGACGAACTCTGGTATCAGCTCTACAGCGCCATCTCTCGTTGTAACCGTGCCATCGAGGCCATTAACGCAACGGAAACTCCCAATGCCCAGCTGATGGCAGAGGTGAAGTTCCTCCGCGCACACTTCTATTACAAATTGCAGCAGATGTGGTACGAGGTGCCTTTCATTACTGAGGGTATGAGTAATGCCGACATCGAGGCTACACCACAGAGCTCACACGACCAGATCATGCAACAGATTATCGACGACTTCCAGTATGCCTACGAGAATCTGGCTGAGGCTGCTCCCGGCTCTACAGGTCGTGCTCACAAGGTAGCTGCCGCTGCCTATCTCGCCAAGTGCTACCTGAACTGGGCATACGGCGACGGCTATGAGGCTACAACTGGTTACAACCACGTGGATCAGGCTAAGATTCAGAAGGTAATTGAATATACTGAGGTTGTGAAGAATTCACCCTATAACTATCTCGACACTTACGGACATATCTTCCTGCAGGATTATGCCAACTCTGTAGAGAGCATCTTTGCCGTGCAGCACTCTAACAGAGCTGACGACGGTACGAAATACGGCCGTGCCAACTGGAGTAACATGTTGAATGGTGTTTGGGGCATCTGGTCGTGCGGATGGGACTTCCACAAGCCATCGCAGAACCTTGTGAATGCCTTCAAAACCCGCAATGGTCTGCCAATGGACGATTTCGATGCTGACCACAATGCTATTGTTATCAATGGTGCCGATTCGAAGTACAAGTACGATCCCCGTCTGTTCCACACTGTAGGTATGCCTACCTATCCTTATAAGTATGAGGCACAGTTCACACTGACAAAGGCTAACAGCCGTACCCCCAACACCTATGGTTACTACTGCTCGATGAAGGAAGTTCCACAGCGCTCGAAGGGTGAGGATTACGACATGCCCTGGCAGGCTTTCGGTGTGAACGACTACGTACTGCGCTATACCGATGTGATGCTGATGCGTGCAGAGGCTTTGATCGAGAAGGGTGAGTTCAACGGTGAGGCACTGCAGATCATCAACGATATCCGTAGCCGTGCCAAGAAGGATATCAGCGGCACCTCGCTCATCAACTATGCTAAGGATCAGTGCGACATCAGTCTCTATGGCAACTTCGCATCAAAGGATGATGCCCGCAAGGCACTGCGCTGGGAGCGTCGCGTAGAGCTCGCTATGGAGGGTCACCGCTTCTTCGACCTGCGCCGCTGGGGCTTGCTCTCTACTACGCTCAACAAGTATTTCGAGTCAGAGAAGACCGATGAGTACGACTCTCAGACCTACGCTCTGTATTATAAGGATGCCTTCTTTACCGCAGGCAAGAACGAATACTTCCCCATCGCATCTAATCAGATGAACTATGTTCAGGGTCTTTATCATCAGAACAAAGGCTATTGATAGATTAAACATTAAAGATTAAACAATAAAGATTATGAAAACGATATATAAACTTATCTGCGCAATCTGCGTCATCTGTGGTTTCACAGCCTGTCAAGACAGAGACCTTCCCGGAACTGGTGAGATGAAATTAAGTAGTCCTGATGTATCACAGATAACGGGTACGGCAAGTGGAGAGAACGGTTACGATTATACCATCACTTGGCCTCAGAGCGCTCAGGGAGCAGTGATGAGTGTGGCAGTTTACAAGAACGGCACTCAGATGCAAAGTCTTACACCATGCCCCTCAGGATCGTTCACGCTGAAGAATCTGGAGACCAATCAGCTCTATGAGTTCCTTTTCAAGTATGCAAACGACGAAGCCCTCTCGAATGGTGTGATGACCAGTTACACACGTCCTGGTGCATCGGCTCCAAGCGATTTGAAGTTTGAGCAAATCGACATCAGCGACGATCAGCGCGACATGCAGATTACATGGAAGGCCAGTGCCGATGCTACATCATACATCCTGAAACTGGTGAACGGCGACGGCAGCAGAGTGATTGAGGAAACTGTCAACGGCACTTCTTATCTGCTGAAGGATGTGGCCATGAAGGAGCGCTGGGAGGCGACCCTGATTGCCCAGAACAGCGAGGGTAAAGCCCTGCCTATCTATGGCTCAGGTAAGGTTGGCGGCAAGATTCCTGCATTCCTCTCTGAATATGCTACCCCCGAGGAGCTCATTGCCAATGGCGACGACGATGAGGCCAGCGCATGGCTTTGGTTCCAGGAGAACTATCCAAAGGGAGAATACATCTACTTCGGTAATATCAGTAAGGTAGAGGATATCGAGGATTATCGCATGCTCTTCTGGTTGCGCGACATCGAGACCGGCAATGCCGATGATATCTGGAACTTCTCCGATGTAGCCAGGAATGCAGCCCCCTGCATAGAACAGTACGTAAAGAATGGCGGCAACCTGTTGCTCTGGCAGCATGCCGTGCCTTATATCGGCACAATCAACCGTCTGGCCACATCCACCCTTCGTGGTGTAAGCAATGCCTTCGGTTGCGGTTACGGTGGTTGGAATCCCGACGTTTGGAAGATGGGTGTATGTCTTAACACAGGTTCGTTCTCTAAGGATCTCAGCACGCATCCTATCTATGCAGGCATCCCAACTGAGAAGCTGAACGACAACTGCTTCAAGGCCATCGCCTTTAAGGGCGCAGGATTTACCGAAGACCACAACTGTCTGTTCTTCGACATTCCAACGAAGCTCACTGGCTTGGATAATACCTCTCAGGAGTGCTATGACGTTCTGACTGAAGAGTTTGGTATCTATCCGCTCGGCACTTGGGACAGCCAGGTTAACTGGGTATCGCAGTTGAATGTTTGGGAGGCCAAGGGTGCTCCAAAGGCTCCCGAAGGATTCCAGAAGGGTGCAGGTACCGTGCTCTGTATCGGTAATGGTGGTTGCGAGTTCTCAATGAAGAACGAAGATGGCACACCCGATAAGAGTGCTAAGCCCAAGAACAACTCTTGCCAGGATAACATCCTGAAACTTGCTAAGAACAGCGTCGATTATCTGATGTCAATTTAAGATTTAGGTTTTAATCGATAAAAGTTAGTTGAAGTAAATCAGCGCGGCCCGTGATGAGTCGCGCTGAATTTTATTAGGGGCGCGGTGTTTGCCTGAACACCCAGTCGGCAGGTATGATGGGAGAATGGATGAAGAAACCCATCTCGGCGGGCAGCCTGTTCTTCAGCGACTTCAAGACCGTAGAGCAGACGCTCTATCCCGTCTATGGCACGATAGGCATTTTCTACAGACTGAAATAGACTCAAAGAAAAGAAACGAGTAAGAAGACTAGCAATTTTCGTTCATTGCATGCATTTTTGTTGCAATGAACGATTTTTGTTAGTCTTTGAAACATTATTTATCGACGGAAGTGCAGAAACAATGTACCTTTGCATCAGAAAATAAAGGTTCATACTGGTTGTTATAGTTAATTGTTAGTTAGGTTTTTAGTTAGTAATTGAGTAGATTTAGGTTAATTTGGTAAAAAACGCGGCTCGTGAGAGTCGCGTTTTTGCATGTTTACTTGTATGTTTCTGTTATTTTTCCTATCTTTGCAGGCAAAAAGGATATTAAAAACAGCATATATGAATCAGAAATGGCTTTTTGGTAGAGGCTTTTACACCTTATTATATATAGTAGGGGTTATGATGGTTTTGGCTGCTTGCTCTGAAGAGAAGATTTATAAGATAGGTGTGTCTCAGTGCAGCCCTGGCCAATGGCGCGAAAAAGTAAACAGCGAGATGTTGGCTGCTCAGCATCTGTATGAACAAAACGCCAAGATTATAATAGCTTGTGCATACGATGATACCGAACGGCAAATGAAGCAAATAGACAGTCTGGTGAATAGCGGCATCGACCTGCTGGTAGTAGCACCCAATGAGGCTGCACCTATCGCAGAAGCCATCTCGCGTGTGAGAAAGCAGGGTATACCCGTGATATGCTTCGACCGTAAGGTGGAAGGCAGCAACTATACAGCCTTCATTGGAGGCAGTAATGTAGAGGCCGGGCATGCGGTAGGCGTTAATGCCGTCGATGTAGCCAAAGGCCTGGTTGCGCAAGGACATAGGCCACTGGTGCTGGAGATTACGGCTACGATGAGCAGTTCTCCGGCAAAAGAGCGCCATGATGGTTTCTCGCAAGCCATGAAGGGGCATGACGAACTGGACTATGTTTGGCGCACGAGCGACTGGAGTTCGGAAGGAGCCTATCATATTGCGAAGGAGCAGATAGCGACAGGGCGTCTGCCCGACATTGTGTTCTGCCACAACGACGGCATGGCTACAGGCGTTTATAAGGCAGTTGTGGAAACTCATACGGAGGGAAAGGTCAGGATTATGGGCATAGATGGTATGCCGGGCGAAGGCCTCGAATATGTTGAGTTCGGTCATCAGATAGCCAGCTATGTCTATCCTACGGGAGGTGCTGAGATCGTAAAGCTGGCTTTGGACATACTGACCGGGAAACCTTATAAACAGGAAAATACACTGCAGGGCATATTGGTGGTGCGCGAGAATGTATGGCCTATTTCTACCACAACTAAAGAGCTGATGAAGCAGCATAGAGACTTGATAACCGTACAGGACAAGCTGGAGGACTCGTTGGTGCTCTATAACACGCAGCACAAAATACTTATTGCCAGTATCGTTACTATCGTTATACTGGCTTTGGCCATTGTCATGATGCTGTTTGCCTATTGGACGAGAAAAAGGGCTATCCGTCAGCGGCAGGCACTGAACGAGGAGCAAACCCTGTTTTATACTGATGCCAGCAGTCGTAAGTTGCAGGAGATTTTTGTGAAGCCAGTTGATGACCTGCCCCCACCAAAGACTCAAGATATGCTTTTTGCAGAACAATTGAATGAAGCCATTCACAAGAACATGTCGAACCCCAACCTGAAGATGGATGATTTAGGCGAGGAAATGGGACTTAGCAGAGTGCAACTATATAGAAAGGTGAAGGCTATTACTGGTTTAACCCCCGTAGAGCTGTTACGGCAGATGCGCCTACAGCAAGCCTACGCTTTGCTAACTTCGACCACCAAAACAGTAGGTGAAATAGCCTACGAAGTGGGCTTCGGAACACCTGGATATTTCTCTTCTTGTTTCAAAAAACAGTTCGGAAAGTATCCTACAGACTTAAGGGCAGAGTAATATCTGCCTTTTTGGGGCTATCTGGTAGTTTACAAATATGACTTTATAGTCAACGATTGTTTCATGTAACATTTTTGCTTGTCAACGAACGAATTTTTTAAGTAAACTAGCTTATATGTTAGTATTTTTGCGGTAAAAATTTAAAATTCAAATGAGTACTAACAAATTTAAAAAGTCAACAATGGAACAACTAAAGAAACTGTTTCTGAGTCTTACGCTCCTGCTGATGAGTACTATAATGTACGCGCAAACGGAGGTTAGTGGTACAGTGGTCGACGCTCATGGCGAGACGGTCATTGGTGCCACAGTGATGGAGAAGGGTACGACGAACGGTACAATTACCGACTTCGACGGAAACTTCACGATTAAGGTAAACGAGGGTGCTATCCTCGTCATCTCGTACATTGGTTATCAGACACTGGAAGTACCTGCAAAGCAAGGTATGAAGGTGACACTGAAAGATGATGCCGAGGTATTGCAAGAGGTTGTGGTAACTGGTTATACCACCCAGCGCAAAGCCGACTTGACAGGCGCTATCTCGACGGTAAGTGTCGACGAAATGGCCAAGCAAAACGAGAATAACCCGATGAAAGCGCTGCAGGGTCGCGTGCCAGGCATGAACATTCAGGCCGACGGTAACCCAAGTGGTGCTGCAACGGTTCGTATCCGTGGTGTTGGAACTCTGAACGACAACGATCCTCTTTATATTATCGACGGTGTGCCCACAAAGGCAGGTATGCACGAACTGAACGGTAACGATATCGAGAGCATCCAGGTATTGAAGGATGCTGCATCGGCCAGTATCTATGGTTCGCGTGCTGCCAATGGTGTCATCATCATCACCACCAAGAAGGGTAAGGAAGGAAAGATTAAGGTGAACTTCGACGGTAGTCTGGCCACCTCTTTCTATACGAATAAGATTGAAACCATGAATGCCAGCCAATGGGGGCGCGCTTATTGGCAGGCTAGTGTGAACGATGGTCTTAATCCTAGCAACAACAATCTGGGCTACAATTACGATTGGGGCTACGACAAGAACGGTTATGCTGTGCTTAACAATATGACCATGAACATGTATCTTGATGAGAATGCCTCTGTAAGAGCTGGCGATACCGACTGGTTTGATGAGGTTACTCGTACAGGCTTTATTCAGCAGTATAACGTGTCTGTAAGCAATGGCTCAGAAAAAGGTAGCTCTTTCTTCTCTATTGGTTACTATGACAATAAGGGCACCATTAAGGATACTTACTTTAACCGTCTTTCTGGTCGTGCTAACGCTGATTATAAACTGTTTGACGGTAATGTGGTTATCGGTGAGAACTTCACGATTAACCGCACTAAGGGCGTTGATGCACCTGGTGGTGTGCTGGAGCATGCACTGGAGTTTAACCCCAACTTCCCTATCTGGGCAGAGAACGGCAAGTATGCACAGGCACTCGGTGCTTACTCAGAGCGCGAGAACCCGCTGAGCATGATCGACAATTCAAAAGATAACAAATATACCCAGTGGCGTATGTTTGGTGACGTACACCTGAGCGTTACCCCATTCAAGAACTTTATGGTACGTACCACCTTGGGTATGGACTACACTCAGAAAGAGCAGCGTTTCTTTACCTATCCGATTGCCAATGGTAAGGTGATGCGTACCGATTCTGCTGTAGAAAGCAAGCAGGAGCACTGGATGCGCTGGATGTGGAACGCCATCGCTACCTATAACCTTGAGATAGGCAAGCATCGTGGCGATGCCATGATTGGTACCGAGGTAAACCGTCAGGACTATAAGTGGAACAGTGCCAAGCGCTATGAGTTGGCCATCCTGAACACCGACTATATGTGGCCATCGGCT
>CAJOGK010000059.1 GCA_905234145.1 uncultured Prevotella sp.
CCAGAAAATAACGCGACCGCTCCTGGAGGCGCCCAACCGGTAACGGCAGGCTGCATGGAGCATCTGCCCGAACGAGAGATAGCCGCAATTTACCAAGGCTCGGCAGAACTGACTGTCGACAGACAAGCTCTTCTGCACCATCGAGGCCAGATGGTAGAGCGTAAACGACTTTTCGTAAAGCTGTTCACGCATCGCTCGGAAACTGAAGGACGGTAGCTGATTAAGTTTCATTGCTGATTTTGAAATAGTTCGAACGCTCATCGTAACACCCCTTCCTATCATAGCCTTCCCTTGTAAAGGGGAAGGGCTATATAGAAGGGGGTGGTTACTCAGAGCGGAAGAAGCATCACGACGACACGGCCACAGCGGTCGCCGACACTGACGGAGCGTACGTTGAATACAAAGAATTTATCCTCTGGGAACTCGCCACCGATAAGCCTCATTACGCGCTTCTTCAAGATGTACTGAGTGCTCTGCGGACTCTGTTCGGTATCAACCCACATCACCCTCAGCGGTTGCTCGCTGATACGTTCTATTCCGAGCACGCCTCCCTGTTCTTTCTCACGGGCACAACAGGCCATCAGGATAGAGATAAGTACCGTCTTGCCAGTCTTAGCCTGTCCCGTAACGACTGTCATGTCTTTTCGAGGCATACAGGGCATGCCGTTGATGTTAAAAAGGAACTCCTCGCTCTTGATATCGCCTGTTGAGATGATGCGGAACTTGTCGAGCTTAATGAGCTGGGGTGTAATCACTGAGGGCTCTCCAGCCTGGGAGAGTTCCTCTGAAACTAATTTTTTGTTTTCTCTCATAACTTTGAATATTTTAGTTTGTTGTTAATTGTCAGGTGCGCACCATACGTGGGGCAAAGTTACGAAAAAGCGAAAACAATTACCCCCCATACTATGGGGATAAGTATGGGGGGATATAGACCATTTTTAGTATCGATTGCTAGCCAAATGTGGATTTCAGAATATCACCAAATTCTATCGATTGTTGTTGGTTTAATGCATCATAATAGTCCTGATACATATTCTGGCGGTGCCAGAATGTCTCAAAGACCTTCCACTTGTTACGGATGCCGAGCTTGGTAGCCATGATATAGGCCATCATTGCAGCCTTTGTCCGCGATATCTTAGGTTGAAGGTTCTCGTCAACAAAGCCTGCCCGCTTTGCTTTTTCCCAAAGTGCCATAGCCTCCTCCGTAGCAAGCGGTTCTGGTATCTTAGAAGGGTTCTCAGTCGGAGAGCTCTCAGTTTTTGGTTCTTGCGATTTATCGGTTCCAAAGATCTGTGTTCCGATCTGGTTAACATACTGTGCGCCAGAAGCGACAAATACAAACTGTAAATGGCTGCCGAAGTTCTCACCGCCTGCCTGATGCAGCCTTTCTAACAGGCGGTTAATTGATGCGAGGATATCCTCGTCGTTGTTGAAATTCATAACTATAATTCTTTTTTGGTGATTAAAAACAAATACTCACTAAAAAAGGATGCGGGCGATAACAGTATGATCATCTTCTCACAGGTATTACCACACACCTCGACACAGATGGATACCGCTAAAGCCCACATCCATATTGCTATGTGATGTGAGCTAACAGCAGTCTTCCCGTGTCTCATCTTCTGTGGTAATTTCGTGAGAAGTACAGAAAGCTGTCGCTCTATCTACTATATTTCAAGGTGCAAAGATAATGAAAATCTTTCACGCATCCAAATATTTGAGATGATTTCTTTTTATGGACTCATTTTTCTTCGTTTGAGGGTTCTACATAATGTTAATTTGACGAATATTTGTTCGTTTCCTTCTTATCTTTTTGATATCTACCTGTAACTGGGTTGTGGAAAACTTATGGCTGATGAATAAGTTTCCTTTTGAAGTACCCAGATACTATAGCCACGGCTGGGGGCAGATAAGGTGACTTGACCGTTATGCATGACAATGATATTCTCTTCTGGATTACATAGGTTGACAAGCGTTTGACCAGACCAATCCGTAAAACCGTCGGGATCAACATTGAGGGTAATGCTAAGAGTGTCAGTATCGTGGTTGTTAAGCACAATGATAGCACCGTCGTTCTGACCATTACCCTGACGGCGGGCAACGTAGAGATGCTTGTCTGATTCTGTTAAGACGGCTAACGTACCTCCGAGATATTGGCGGCGGATGTCGATTAACTGGCAAATGGCTTGTTGCAAGTCTGATGGGGCCGTGACTTCTATTGAAGGGTTATCCACGTCATGCTGGGTAATGGCATAGAAATGCGGATAGAACACGCAGGGCGTACCCTCATGAGTAAGGATATAGGCGTAGGCCATAGCGTAATCACGGACGAGCCATTTGTCATGCTCCTTACCTGTGTCGTGATTATCAACGAAGGTCACGACGTTATCAGCAGGCAAGCCGAAATCACGTATCATCCCCGCATGAGCCAGACGTGACATGTCAAACTCATTACCAGACTTGTTGCACATCTCAGTAAGCGTGAACTTCAAAGGGAAGTCGAAGGCATGAACATTAGCGGCGCCTTGAGCAACGCTATCTACCCATTCCTTGATATACCGCCCATCCTCGGCCCAATACTCGCCGACGATAAACGGCTGCTTGCCGCCCTGCAATGGCAATTCCTTTACCCAACGGCTGACAAACTCGGGCTGCAGGCCACGTACAAAGTCGAGACGGAAACCATCAAAACCAATTGTGCTCTTCAGCCACTTGCCCCAATCGCAAAGTCGCTGCTGCACCTCCTCATTATAAGTATCGAGGTCGTTGCCGAAAAACTTGGTGCGAGGACGCAGCAAATCGTCAGTGAAGTCAGTCAGCGAGTCAGATGCCGATGACGGATGAAAGTGCTGATAGTACCATTCGTAGTTTGGTTCACCCTCGCCTGTATGTTCCGGATAGAACAGATGAGTGCGAGTATAGGCCGTATCTTTCTGCCAACGGATATCGCTTTCTGGATATGGTTCTCCCCTATTTGCCTTAACATAATCAGTTACAACAGGATTGGCTTCGAAGTTCTCGTCACCACCATAGAGGTGATTCAAAACCACATCGGAATAGACCTTGATGCCCGCTTTGTGCATGATGCCAATCATTTTTTCCAATTCTGCACGACTTCCATAGCGCGTTTCGACACTTCCCTTCTGTTCATAATTGCCAAGGTCATAGTGGTCGTAGATGCCATAGCCGCTATCAAAGATACCCCAATTGCCCTTAGCGGGTATTGGCGTCCAAAGACTATTGATGCCAGCGGCTTTCAGTTCGGGCGCAATCTCGCTTAGGTGATCCCACCATGTTCCATTCTTAGCCTGGTCATCCACAGGTACATCCCAATAGAAGGCCTGCATCATCACATCGTCTAATGGCTGTACTAGCTCATTCTTCTGCATAGAGCATGCAGCCAGCCCTAATAAAAGGAAAAAAGATAATGTTTTGTTCAATTTCATAAGCCTACGTTTTTTGAATTTGAAAAGGACTACTGGCTATGTATGTCCAGTAGTCCTCTACTAAACCAAATACTAACGAACCTATGTATGAATCAAACTGCTGTTATCGTCGCAGTGTTATTGTTTGCATCAAGTACAATCATATAGGTTCCTGCGCTGATGTGGATATTCGGACCGTCTTGTGTCAGGGCATTCAGGTCGCCACCAAGATTGATAGTCCAGGATGCATCCCAGCGGAACTTGATATCACCATCGTTGACGGTAATCGTGGTTGACCAGGTATCACTGTCCGGGTCGTAATCCATCACCTGGCCTTTATCCCAGCCGCCAGCAGTAGCATCGCCGATAACCTCCCAACCAGTCTTTGCCAGCGAGGCGACCATCTTCTTCGTGTCAGCCGTGATTTTGTAGTACGCACCCTCAGTAATAACGATATTCGCACCATCGCCAATCACAAAATCGCCCTTAGAATGTGCTTCATTCCAATTAATGTCACCCACAATACCAATCCACGAGCCACTGTCATAGAACTTAAATTCCGTTCCTGCTGCAAAGTAGTAAGCACCCGAATACTTGAAGTCACGAGCCTCTGACACAACACGGTATACACTCTCTGCCTCAGGGCTCCAGCCCTGATAACTACCAGGTAAGGTCATGAAGGCACTACTCTGCTCAATAGTAGTCTCTTCCATCGCATAGGTATATTTTCCTGCATTAGTTAGGTTGAGTGTGATGATATAAGCACTCTCCTTCGGAACCTTAATATTGGGACCACCAGGAGTAAGACCATTTTCTGTTTTATCATCGCCACCATAATTAATTGTCCAATCACTATTTGCACGAAACTTAAACTCCTTGTCGGTCATTGATGTAATGACAGTCCAAAGACGCGTGTCTTTGTCATACTCCATCTTGGTATCATCGCTCCAACCACCCGAGGTTGCATCACCGATAACGCCCCATGTATTGCAAGCCCATGATTGGCTCAGTGTTCCATCGACCTCCATCTTCAATTCAACAAAGCCCTTGCCTTCATCAGTTACTTCACCCTGAGCCAGAACTTTCGTTACATCTTTGCCATCAAGAATTACGTATGGTGTAGCATTGTCAAACTTTACCCAGCCTTGATATACGCCATCACCCTCTGGATCACCTATAAGATAGGCTGTCGTAAAATCCCAGTTAGGATAACCAACAGCAATATAGGCGTATGGCCAATCAATATTATCCACATTCGGATCGTAAGCAGTGGCTTTAAAAGATGCAATATTCGTTGCATCGTCCTGAAGTATGTTGAAAGCCATAGACTTCAACGAAACGGTAAAGTCGTAAGTTTGTCCGGGATAAGCACCAATGCTGGACAAAATCTTATTCATTTCACCATTAGTAAACGAGAGCTTCGTTTCGCCCGTTTCACCGATGACTAAACTCTTCTGGTTGCTATTGTTGGTCAGCGTTACGGCATAGTTGACCACTGCCCCACTGCCATAGTTGGCTTTTTCCCAAGTAATATCAGGAAACTGTGCCGTGCTATTATCCTTGGTAATAGTGATGTCGGCAGGGCTGATGGCGTTCAGCGTAGCAGCCTGTCGTAACTGTAGGACGGGTTCGGTTGTGTCCTCGGCACAAGCGATCATACCGCAGATAGCGCAAAAGACACCGATTTTCTTATATATGTTTTTGGTAATCATAATTATCAATTTTCAATTATCAATTCTCAACTATTTAATACCCTTCATTCTGTTTCAGATTCTCATTAGAGCCAATATCATCGGAAGGAATGGGATAGACTGAGTAGAAACTGCTAACAGACTTTCCTGCTGCTGCACCACCCTTCCATGGCCAGACATAATTATCACCCGTGTACTTGCCAAAACGTATGAGATCTGTACGACGCTGAGCCTCATAGAACATCTCTCGTCCACGTTCATCGAGCATAAAGTCAAGCGTAAACTCACTGTCGGAAATTGGTGCTGCCAATTTATCTGTATAAGCACGTTTACGCAAATCGTTCAAATATAAAAGAGCTTCTGCCTTGGTTACACCCTGTCCACCACGTAGAACTGCCTCGGCCAAGTTCAAATAGATTTCTCCTAAACGGAACAGAGGGAAGTCGGTAAATGCTTCCGAAGAAGCAGGTTTCGAACCATCTTTATAGACATTGTAGAACTTGGTAACAGGGATGCCATTATTTGCGAAATTGGCCTCATTGGTAATCTCGAAGTTTGATGTGGCATCAGTACGAAGCATCTGTCTACGGCTGTCCATATCCATTTCGTTTTCACGAGTGAAGATTTTAAAGAGAGATGACTTGGCACGAACACCCTGCCAAGCACCTTTAGCATTTGTCTCTTCCTGGAACTCTGAAGAACCCCAGCATAGGAAAGCTGTCATACCTCCCCATGTCATAGTCTCCTCACCTTCGTAGCGACATGGCATAATCATTTCCTTAGAATGGTCATTATCTGCCTTAAACATATCACCGTAGTTTTCTTCCAACTGATAGCCTGCGCTAATTACCTTTTTAGAATAAGTAACACAATCGGTATAGCGGTTTTCTCCTACATAGGCCTCTGCATTCAAATACAGACGACTAAGGGCAGCCCACATACAAGCCTTGTTCGCATGACCATAATCTTCGCTCCATCCTACCACAGGTTCTGTCAAGTCACTCTCACAGCCAAGCATCTCGCTCTCTATGTACTTGAAGAGCTCATCTTTCATAATCTGCTGCGGACGAATACTGCCTATAGGACTATTTTCATCTACAAACGGGACATTTCGATAAAGGTCAAGCGCATATTGATACATCAAGGCTCTCATAAAACGGGCTTCTGCACGATACTGGGCAATCTTTGCTTTCACCTGATCAGAACAACCACGCTCTGAAAGTTTCTCGTCAGATGTCTCACGCAGGAAAGCATTGGAGAGATTTATCTGATAAAACAGACGATAGTAAGAGCCTTTTACCCAAGGAGAGGAAGCTGACCAAGAAATATGATTGAAATCCGGAATACCAGGGTCATTCCAACAGCAGTGTGCTATATCTGACGCTAATTCCTGCATATTCCAAAGAACACGGAGGAATGAAGCTTGCGAACCACCGTCGATACCTACCACGTCCTGCTCATCGTCACCGCCTTTATTACCGCCTATCACCAGTCCGGCATAAATCTTAGCCAGACTTTCTTCATAGGCATCTATCTCATCCCCAAACACGACGCTTGAAACCAAGTCGTCCTTATCAATGGGCACGGTATCGAGGTCACCCGTGCATGACACTGTGAAACCACAGATTATGCTGATTACACAGATTTTCTTATATATGCTTTTGGTAATCATAATTTCTAATTCCTATTTAAAAGTTCAGATTTACACCTAACATAAATGAACGAGGACGCGGATAAAGTTCCTTGTCAATTCCCTCACCACTGATTTCAGGATCAAGTCCACTATACTTCGTGATAACAAATGGATTCTGAACGGTGAAATACACGCGTGCCGTCTGTTTGTCGTTGAACAACTTCTGGAAGGTATAACCTAGTGTAATGTTATCCATACGGAAGAACGAAGCGTTCTGTACATAGTAACTGCTACGATACTGACCAGCCTTGAAGTCATGATCCCATGCAGACTCCAGACGATTCTTCAGGAAACCGCTTTGGTCATACATCTGTGAACCATCCCAAGCCTCACGGTTTGACTGCACATTATTGTACACAAAATTACCGAAACTGGCACGTACTGCAAATGATAAATCCCAGTTCTTATATGAAATCTGATTGTTCATGCCCATATACACATCAGGAGCCGACTTCTTATAGACAATCAGGTCGTCTTCATCAATCTTGTTGTCACCATTTTGGTCAACGTAAGCCCCTTCGATTGGCATTCCGTCGGGGTCGTACATCTGCTCGAACACATAGAATGAATTATAGGGATAGTTCACGGCATTGATCTGAATCTTATAGCCCGTGGCACCATCAATATCGCCATGTATCACACCCTTGTAAGACGGGTCATCATTGAAGGTCAGCTTGGTAATCTCATTCTTGTTATATGTGAAGTTATAGCCGATCGTCCAATGCCAATCCTTCGTATCGACGGGATGGACGTTCAATGTAAACTCGATACCCTTGTTCTCCAATGTACCTACATTCGTGAGCAGTTCATTACTGAAGTTTGTTCCGGCAGGAGCAGTTACAGAATTCAACAGGTTGTCCGTCTTACGGTAATAAAAATCCAATGTACCTGTTATTTTATTGTTCAGGAAGCCAAAGTCCAAACCAGCGTTATAGGTTGTTGTTTCCTCCCATTTCAGGTTCTCATCATAAGGTTGCGGCGCAATCAGACGATACTTGGTATTGCCAAAATAGTAGCTGGCACCTGCCTTGGAATAAGAATAACGGGCTAAATAAGGATAGTCACCATTATTCAGATTTTGCTGACCAGTAACACCATAGCCCAAACGCAGTTTCAAGTCAGAAATAGCTTTTACGTTACTCATGAACGGTTCGTCATTGATACGCCAGGCAAAAGCAACGGACGGGAAGAGACCCCAACGGTTTTTCTTACTGAAACGGGATGATCCGTCATCACGCAGAGTAAATGTAAGAAGATAGCGGTCGAGCAGCGTATAATTCAAACGACCAAAGAAAGAAATGAGATAGTTCTCTGTTTTAAAGTCTTCCATATCCTTGTAATACTCTTTTCCTTTTTCCTTGGCAAATTTTTCAGAATAAGGATATTTTGTCCACTCTGATCTATAGAAATGCTGCCAGGAATAACCGCCCATGATGTCAATGCTGTGTACACCAAATGTGTTAGCATAGTCCAAATAGAACTCGAACAGCAGATTGCGCTTCAATTGCCAGTATTGGGAATTTTCACCAAAGCCAGCCTTATAGTTGCCAGAACACCATGTCATCGGTGAATTATCGTCAATAATAACATCGCCCTCACCCTTCGATACATCATAACCTAAGTTAAGGTTGGCACGCAGTTCTGGCAAAAAATGGAATTTATAATCAAACTGGGCATTACCAATGCTACGATAAACCGTTGATTTATCACTCTTGCACTCAAGTATTGAGACGGGGTTTGTCAAACCGATGTCGATAGGCAGGCCATTTACTGGATTCAGATACATGAAGTAGCCGTTGCCATACTGAGAACCATTCATATAGACTGGTTGAGTAGGATCGAACTGAGTAGCAAGGTTTACAGCTCCCATGTCTGCGAAGTGGTTCTTTGTATAGATGCCTTTTACATTCAACTGGATGTTCAGATGTTTGTCAAAGAGCTGTGGATTGAGATTGATGGAACCGGTCATACGATCCATGCTTGAGGTCTTGATGATACCGTTCTCTTTAGTGTAGCCTACAGACACACGGTAAGGCATATTCGGCAACGAACCAGAGAGACTAACGTTATGATCGGTGCTTAATGCTGTACGATAGATTTCTTTCTGCCAGTTGGTGTTATAACTGCCGATAGCCGTCGCCTGCGGACTACCAGCACCAAATTTACTATTGACAAACTGCTTAAAACTCTCTGCCGACATTACATCCACATCATTAGCACGGGTACTAAGCTTCACAGTTCCACTATAGGACAAATTCATACGACCCGTCTGCCCTTTTTTCGTCGTGATGATAATCACACCATTCGAAGCACGGCTACCATAAATTGCAGTGGCCGAAGCATCTTTCAATATCGTAAACGTCTCAATATCGTTCGGATGGACGGTATTGAGAGGATTGGCCATACCATTGATACTACCATCATCGACGGGTACTCCGTCAATCACAACAAGCGGATTGTTAGAGGCTGACATGGATGAACCACCACGAATGCGGATAGTTGCTCCACTGCCTGGACCACCACCATCAGTAATCACACTGACACCTGCAGCCTGACCGACAAGCATATCCGTGGCCGTGGTGACGGCGCCCTTTACCATCTTGTCTGCTGCAAGAGCCGTCACACTGCCTGTTAAGTCGTTCTTCTTCACACGGCCGTAACCAATAACCACCACTTCCTCCAGTGCTTCCGTATCATCCTCCATATGGATGGTGACAAAAGGCGTTGCCAAGGCCGTTGCATCCTTGTAGCCAACATACGAGACGGTCAGTTTGTCACCCTGATTCGCCTGTAACGTAAAGTTTCCATCGAAGTCTGTCACAGTTCCACCACTTCCATTGACGCGGACAGTAGCACCGATGACGCCTTCTCCGGTAGCATCCACAACATGCCCCTTGACCGTAATCTGTTGGCCCAGGGCACTCGCTGAAAGGATCAAGCCGAACAGTGCGGCCAACATCCTCAGAGGCATTTTTAAATGTACCTGTTTCATCATACTTTGTTTTAAATTGTTAATTATATAATAAAATAATAAAGGTGTCACTCGAAAATGGCGTTTCCGCAGGTCAATGTCTATCTTTTTTTTGATGAAGCAGGTAAACATTTCTATTCCTTTGGCAAACGCCATGTGTAGGCTTGCTGACTCGCGTCTGTAGTGTGTGCCTGATGTCGCCCTTGCCTGACTTCACGTCGGTACGCTGACTTAACTCTATTAACTCTATAATAATAGACAGGAAGTGATTAAAAAAGCTAACCATTTTGAGAAAGAAAATGAAATAACATAAAAAAATACAGGAAATGCGTTAATTGCAAATCCTGTTATCTATGGTTGATTGTCTGTTTTTGCAACGGACAGAGGTATTTTACATCTATAACGAACGGCAGATTTTATAATCGGTTCTTTTCTGCATTACCAGCACCTGTACCCTTATACTTCGACGGAGTAACATTAAAGCGATAACGCAGGAAAAGGGTCACGCATCTGGAATCGTTATCCTCCATCTTACGGAACATCATACGGTTGCTATAGAGTGTGATACGGTTGATACCGCCGTTGAAGAGGTCGTTACCTGAGACTTTTATGTTTAGTCGACGTTTGAAGAAGTCTTTGCTAACACTTAGCGAAAGCATGGGGTTAGTGCAATTTATCCAGACGTTCTGCTGATAGCCGTGCGTGTGCATATTGAAGTCAGCTTGTAGCAGCCAGTCATGGGGCAGTGTGAGGATATTGCCTAATTGCAGGGCTAACATAGGGTGGTTATAACTTCTCATTTCACCTATGAACTCTGACTTGAACCATGGTTTCATCAATGAAATGTTGTATTGTGGTGTCCATGTGGCACTCCCACTCAACTTAACGTTTTTCTGTGCTCCAAGCGTAATGGTGAGCCAGTCGGCATGGTCGTAGTTCTTGTAGGTCACGAGGTTCACCTTGCTATCGTTCTCCAGACTTTCTGCAGAGTATAGGATTGGATCTACGCAATGGGAGAAATTCACATTGAGATAGAGCCATTTCCACATAGCCATTGTGTTTATGTTGTGGTACTTAACTGGTTTCAGATAGGGATTGCCCGTCTGCAAATTCAGGCGGTTCTCATAGACGACATCACTGCTCAACTGCCAGTAAGATGGTCGCGTAGTACGCTTGGCATAGCTGAAGGATAATTGCAGATTCTTCACAGATGTTGATAGTGATACCGATGGAAAGAAGTCATCGTAGGTACGGCTTTGATCATTGCGACGGGTACCACCCACAAAGTATTCTGATTCCACATGCTCATAGCGCAGACCAGCAGACAAACGGAAATGGCCCACTTGCTGCCGCAACTCCACGAAGGGGGCAATAGCCTGCTCGTGCTGTTCGTTTTTGCTATTGGCGATATAACCTTCCGCATTCTCGAAACTGCTGTTCCAGCGGGTATTGGTGTACTCCTCGCCCACTTCGATCTGGCCTTTTCCAATCGGATGGGTCACGAAAAGTTTCTCTGCCATCAGTCGGCTGCGCGTCAAGGCGTAGGTGTTCACGTCGCGGTCATCATACTCGTCGCTGAGTTCCTGCTGCTGGTTGCGGTTACGCTGATTACGATAGGTATAGTCGGCATTGAAGT
>CAJOGK010000060.1 GCA_905234145.1 uncultured Prevotella sp.
GCACTCGCAGGTCAGGTAGAACGTACCCAGGCCGGCCACCTTGACCTTCTTCGACTCCAGCAGCATCTCGAGCAGACAGCTCTTGAACTTCTTCATCACCCCCTCCACGACATCTGCCGTGAAGACACTTCCGTGCGAAGAAATGTGTTCCGCGAGCTTGGTGATGCTCAGCGTCTCGATGCTCTTCAGCCGCGCGTACCACTTCCCATACATCACGGACTCCGAGTCCTTGATGTCGTTCTGGTAAACTTCGTAAAGAATCTTACTCATAATGTTAGTTTATTAAGGTAACACTTAATCCAGGTCAGGACTCTCCTGCCTTTCATCATTTCTGATGTCACAACTGCGGTGCAAGGCGAATGCAGAGAATGCTAGCTTTTCTATGCTGAGCCGCAGCCCGCAGTGTATCATCTTTGATGGTACAAAGTTACGAAATTTATCTGAACTATGCAAATTATTTCCCTGTTTTTTAGGCTAATAAATGTTAATCGTTAAAGTAAATATTAAGGGCAGATTCCACTACGGAAACCTGCCCCTAAACATTAAAATCAAATGCAATGCAATATTGCAATATCGGCACGAAGAGTCAATATACCCCCCTACAATTACATCAGTTTGCGGTATTTACCCTTATCCTTTCCACTGGTAATCTTCTGCGCCAGACCTTGATCCTGCAAGCGCTTCAGGCGACAACAGATGCTACCCGTCTTACCTTCGTAATTGAAGCACTTATCAACGTCATCCGATGAAAAGACCTCTGGCAGACGGCGATAGCCCAGCCATGTCTTCTGCTTGTGGCGCACGTTCGAAGTCTGAGCAGCTGCCAGGTCGTCGTAGTGTTTCTCAAGAATCGACTTGCAATAGTGCTCCTGAAAAGCCAGCTGCGCGTTAGCGATGGTGATGGCCAGTCGCACGTCCTTCTGGTCTACTTTGAAGTCAGGGCCGCACTTCCACCTACCGTCAGTGTCCTGCACCATTTTGTCCCAATGGCGAGCCACCACGAAGGGCAGTACGAAGTTGATGGCATGCCAGCACGGACGCTTTACCAAGTCCTCCTGCGCCAGGTCGTTGTCCTCGCCAGCGTCGGCCATGTGGTGCTTAGTCCACAACTGCAGCGCCTTGCTGATAGGCTCGCAGGGTATCTCGCCCTTACAACTGTCCAACTTATAAGCCCATTCGCGCAGCTCAGCATCTCGCTTCTGTGCGGCATCATCGAAGGGCGACGGCTCCAGCATTTCAAAGTTAGAGTCGGCATTGGGTACGATGGTGAATCTTGACATGAGTCCGTTCACATTGTTTTTTTCCGTGTTTAGGGCATTAAGAGCATCCTCTGTACCAGTGTAGCAGCCATTGAAGTGTACGGGCGATTCCCCGATAGGAGCGTTCGATGTCTTGAGGTAAGCACCGTGCTTCTCTGAGTGATACGACTTCAGCCAGTACGTCTGCATGGCATCCATGTGGCTCTTCTTCATCTGATTCAGTGTGTTTTGCAGCTCACTGTCGAAGATGCTGCAATGCTCATACCATTCCTCGCCGTCAATCGTCTCATGATTGTTGGCCTCAGCCTCACGCAGGGCTGCCGTTGATGTCTCTGCCGGAAGTGCCCGATAAATGCCATTGGGTCGCGGCTTCTTATTCGACTTTCCGCCATTGTTCTGTTCACGTTCAGTGTTGTAGGCATTCAGGGCATCTTTCTGAGGCGCATCAGCCACATGTACGGGCTCCATCATGATTTCCTCCAGATCGACAGCCACCGACTTCATGCCACCCATACGTCCGATGAGCATCACCAGGCTATTCAGACGGTTCTTCTTACCCGGCTTTGGCCAGAAGTAATACCAGCAACGAGTCATCAAGGTCATGGCGAAGGCACCGCCTACGAAGAACACGGCGGGATAGTACTTCTGCTTCATACGAAAGCATAGCAACTTCAACAACACGAAGTAAGGAATGAGTTTCGCAAACTCGTTGCCTATGCGCTCCAGCGTCTGCAGAATCTCCTGTTGCATGCCAACGGCCTGCCCCTGTTCCATGCCGCGCTGTTCACGCTTCAGGGCGCTGTAGTCGCGACCCGTCACCTGCTTGATGGCCTTGCGCATCTCCTTCGAGGGCTGCGGAGCGTTGAAGTTCTCGCTCTCGCGCTTCAGCAACAACTTACGGCCACCCTCCACGATGCGGTCAATCTCGCTCATGCCGCGTTCTGTGATGAGGTCCTGCACCCACTGAAAACTGAGCAGTTTGTTGCGGGCTAAGTCCACATTGGCATCGTACATCACCAGTAGGTCGTTGTAGATGTCGCGGGCAGCGTCGTGGCGACAGTTGGGGCCGCCAGGATACATGGCCAAAACGAAGTCGGCAGGGTCGTAGCCGAACACCAGATACTTCGCCTGGTCCACGTCCTTCGGGGCCACCTCGCTGGCGAGCTCCTTGGCGGCCTCGTCGCTGGCTGTGGGGGTTAATGACTGTGTGCCCTCCGAAGGTGCTGCGGCATTGCCGGGCAGCTGATGGTCGGAGTTGGTAGCGGCACTGTTACCTTCACGATACGAATCGCCGTACTGACGGTCGAATTCGTTTTCAAACAAATCTGGTTCTTCCATAATGTTCAAAACAATTTTAATGGGTTTATACTAAAAATTAAAGAGTTTATCTTCGTTGATGTAGAGGATGTCTTCCAGTCGGGGACAGAAGCTCAGTTTGTCGGCATTGATAATGCTGTTGTCGCAGACAAATTTACCTGTGGTGCCTTTCACATTCAGCATACCGAGTTCCTTGGCTTGAAGGTAAATCTGGTCAGCAATATTCCCAGCACCGATGATGCATTCACTCACAAGTCGCAGTCCTTCGCCGCTCGATGTCAGATGGGCCAGACGCGTCTTCCAGGGATAGCCCGGAGCCTTCGTCTTCTCATACAGTTCACGAGGGTCAAACGGCAGATGGTCGTAGTCGCTCCAAAACAGTCCGCTCAGGTGAAGAATGTTCTCCTGCATGCGGCGGCGGTAGAGTATTGGATTACCGTCGGCATCCTTTCTGGGATTACCGTCTTTATCCATTCTCGGCACCAATCCGAATTCACGGACAGCAAAGATAAAGTCGGGCAGCGAGTCCTTCAGCATGTCCACCCATTGCAGCAGTTTGGCAGCGGTGGTGAGTTGTGCAAATTTCTCACCGGCACGCGGACGGCTCTGCTGTTTGATGCACCACTTCTGAAAGTCGCTGTCGCGAGTGAACTGGTCGAGCGGTTGACCCGTTTTCACAGCCAGGCGTACAGCCTGACGCATACCAATCTTCCAACTCACCAACCCACTGCGTACCAGTGTCGAGAATACTGAGGCCGTGCATGGTTCGCACGAGCCCCAGTACATGTTGTCCTGATAAACAAATCTGTAACCTTCCATAATACCTTATTCTTTATTGTGGTTCAAAATCTCTGTGCGGTTTCGCGCTATGCACACATTCATCAGACTCTGAGCTTGTAGCAGCATACGCTCGATGTTCCCATTGCAGTCCAACTCCGTTAAGATGCTTACCTTACCACGCTCACGGTCTAACCAAATCTTTAGACCCATACCGTTGTCGAGCAACATGCGTCCCTCGCTGCCTTCAGGCAGCTTGGGCAATTGCTTGCGTTCACTTTCGGTCAGAACCAAAAACTGGTCAAGCAGTTCAGCAACGGGATCTTCGCTCTTGCCGTCGCAGTTCAAGTGAACACTATAGCTTGACTGCTTTTCACCTTCACTTTTATAAAAAGAGGAGTCGCCAAGCTGCTTGAGCATGGTGCGGTTACTTGGTTTCGAACCCACGGGAATGAATTCTTTGTAGCCGTTTCGCCATTCATTCATTTTTCCCTTCGTTGTAACATCTGGCTTCGTCTTCGGACGAGATATGTACGAAGCCGAGTCCCCGCTTGGCAGGGACTGGGCTGTTGCTGTTGTTTGTTTTTTAGCGCTCATTGTAGTCAATGTTCTTTGTGTCGTGATCCATTTTCTCCAAGACGCTCACGAGCAGGTTATCTACGTGAGTAACACCTGTGAAAGACAGTCGTGTCTCACCATCGATACGTCCGATATAAACATCTACGAAGAATTTTACCATAGCCTTCTGCATCTCCACGGAAAAACCGCGAAAACACTCAGTCAGGAAATAGAGAGAGGACTTGTCAATACCCTTTTTAATAGCATTGATGAATTGCTGGGCTTCCTTGCTGATGGGGAAGTCGTTCACATTACCGACCTTGACGGTCTCACTTGCTTTGGTGCTGTTAAAACAGCGGTTCTTTTTTGTTACCATAACTTTTTGTTTTTAATTACGGCAGCAAAGGTACATATAAAAAAAGTACGTAGTCATGATGGCTACGTAAAGCATATGTATTAGGATAGAATTAGGATAATGGCAGGTTTAGGTGTACTACGTTAGCACACTTTTTAGACAGTTAAATCCTCCGTAGCCCTGATTAAATTCTTCAGAAAAAGCGCAGCAATCTTCCTGCGTTGTATGAAGTCATTGCCCGTTATGTCGCTTGTTTTCCAATCCTCATAAGATGATGGCCAATAGGTGCCTACTCCTTTATCTATGGCATAGTAGCTGAAGAGATTGCCGTCGTACTCATCTTTATATATAGCAGGATGTATGGAGCGTTCAATATCCTTGACAACATCATCTTTAGGATAGATACCCATCTTGGCGAACCGCCTAACGAAACTGGTCTTTGTTGCTGTGAAACCTTCATGTTGGCAATAGTCTACAAGTATACGGTATATGCCGCCCCAGTCCTTCTCGCTTTCAAAATCTGGCAGTGTCCATTTGATAGCTTTAACTATTTGCTCGTCAGTAGCATCTATACGATTCTGTTCCAAAATACTCATTCGGCGTATTTTCTCATCAATCCGTTTCCTCATCATTTCCCTCTCTTCATCGGCAAAGCGGGTTGTTAGGTCAGAGATAACGGCAGGCACCCCATCATCACACCCACAGTCGAGGGCACGCTGAAGAAGGAAGCGTTGGAGGCGCTCCACGTCATTCCGCGGCATCGATTTTGCCACCTTGTCCCAATAAAGGACATCGAGCATCGAAAGAGGTCTATAGTCCTGCTGCATCAAACTTTTCGCTGTTCAATTTATCGACAAACCACTGGTAATTCTTATCCTTAGTGGTGAAAGTGATACTTTCTAATCCTTCATAGTAGAATGCCCTCACGTAACTGTCGCGGAGCTCGGCAAGATACTTGATAGATTGTGAATTAATATGCGCTAATTTTGATGTTGGGATTGGTTCGATATCAAAATAATCATAGAAATAAAAATCACTATCTTTGTCTGCATAAACTATGCAAGACTTACCGTTATTATTCTCCGAAAACTCAAGGCAAACTTCATAATCGTTTATAGCGTTTTTATTGTCATCAGTTGGAAGACTTAACCTGGAACCGTATGTAAGTAATGCCATACTGAGTACCCCTGGGACTATCTGCAAAAAATCAAAACTGCGTATCTTACTATAGTACTCCATGGTTTTTTTCAACGTATAAAGACTTATTAGCTCTCCCTCTCGGCAAATCAACAAGCAGTCTTTAATTTTCGAATGCGTCCACACTTCGCCGTCAATATCGTATCCTCCACCCACGACAGGATAGCTGCTTACTTCTGGGATGATATCAACACCCCCTGTCTCTAGATCTTTCACCTTCACTTCTTTTATAACTATCAGCGTTGCTATGTGGAGGCCATATCTTCCATTTTTCCCAAAGATAATGTGATATGGCTTATCCAGTCTTACTAATTGAGTTTCCATATTTATACTATTCCATTAGTTTATACATTTTGCCTACAAAGATACACATTTTTTTCGATTATCAGTCATCTTATATTGCAAAATTGATTTTATCGATATTGCAGGCGCTCGGCAAAGTTGATACAAAGCATCACTTTGCACTCACTTATTGCAATATTGCATTGCATTTCATTTTTGCGGAATATGAAGAAGGTGGAAAATAGTTAAAATATGTATATATTTATACTTAACTTATTAATATATAAATACTTATACTATATCTATACTCTTTCTCATCTTTTATCCGTTTCACCTAAAAGCAAATGCAATGCAATATTGCAATAAGCGAGGCAGAGCCAAGTGCACTTGAGTTATGCCGAGCGTTGGCAATATCGACGAAGTCAATATTGCAATATGAGAGGGCCAAGTACTTGAGTTATGCTGAGCGTGAGCAGTATCGACACGTAGTGTCAATAGGAGAGGGCAGCGCAAACCTCTTTCCCGACGAGATTACGGCTCGTCGATGGTGAGATTACGGCTCGCGCCCCACGACATTACGGCTCGTGAATTCGGAGTGCGAAAAGAATGAAAAGATTTGGTGGTTACAGAAAAACATCGTATATTTGCAGTTCAAAGGGTGATCTTTGACATACTGACAAAATTGTATATTATACATATTATATACAACATAAATGGTAAGGCCGTCCACATCAAAGGGGTTGTGAATAGGCTCAAAATAGTATCTTATACATATCATATACAACTCGGAGAACGTGCAGTTGCAGGACACCAACGTTGTGAATAGGCTCAAAATAGTATCTTATACATATCATATACAACCACCAGCAGGCAGGGGCAGGGAGAGCGGTAGTTGTGAATAGGCTCAAAATAGTATCTTATACATATCATATACAACAACGCCGCTACCAGCTCATATCCTCGCACAGTTGTGAATAGGCTCAAAATAGTATCTTATACATATCATATACAACACTACCGACAACGAGGGCTTCCACCGCCAGGTTGTGAATAGGCTCAAAATAGTATCTTATACATATCATATACAACGCAATCCTTCAAACACAGCGTCAGGCGTGGTTGTGAATAGGCTCAAAATAGTATCTTATACATATCATATACAACTGAATAGTTGTAACTGTCAGAAAATCAGAAGGATATGTAGAACATTCACGCAGAAAAAGTTGTATCATGATAGACGAAATCCCGCTCATGAGGCGGGATTTCTTGTTTCTATTCGTCAGTTTTTTCTTTCGGAACCAACTTTCCGTTGATGATATCGAAGTCTTTTCCTAAGAGCAGGAACTTCAGCGTGGTTACTGATTTTCGGAAGCCGTCAGGCAAATTATTGAAGTCGTTATCGGTGATAGTGTCTCTGCCCTTAAACGACTCTGCAAGGTTGTGCCTGGTCAGTTTGATGCGGTTGGGCAACTCTATGCTGTTAATCCGATACAGCCTCTTGGATATCTCGGCAGGTGTCAACTTAAACTGATCTTCCGGCTGTTCATTGGGTGGATAGACCAAGATGGTAGCCTCCTTCAGAATGGTTCTGGTGTGAGTGTATTCCTTACCTTTGCGAGTGATACGGTGGGGGCAAGGCAACTCTTTCAACTCACCATTCTTCATCTTCTTTGATATGCTGAACAAGTTGTCAGTTTCGTAGATAAACCTGCCGTCGCTACTCTTATATTCAAATATGCCATACGCCTCGCCTGGCGATACATAGTAGTATTGCTCAACATGCTTATCCCTGGGCTGGAAGGTGTGCCGCTTCAGCGGTTGCGCCGTTTGCGCCTTACAGCGCACATGCCTTACGCGGACTTTCCTTTTCTCACCATTCTCTACGACGTAAATAAACAAGCCTTCGGCACAAGCCGTCGAAAAGTCCTTGCCCTCGGCATTTTTCTTCAGATGCTCAAAGAGTTTCTGGTCAACCATCTGTTTTTTCAAGTCATCCCAATTCTTAAAGCCACTACCAATATCTCCTGACTTGTACTCAATCTTACGACGGATTACAAACTGTTCTTCCTTTTCGTGACTGACATCATTATCTTTCCATTTCGATATCTTGCCATAGAAGGTTTGGTCGTGGATGGCTCCACGGATGGAATCGCCTTGCGATATATGCTTTGCCTTTACACGTTTGCCCTTAGGCGTATGTTCATAAATCACGTTGCCGTTCGCGTCGCGCTGGGGAACCACCTTTCCTCTTACTCTGTAACGTTTCACGTTCTTGGTGAGGGCATTGTTGGTAGCATCGTTTCTTACCAGCGTGGTTTCCTCGATATGCTTTACTATCTTGTCAGGCGAATATTGCCCCAGACCGCAGAAGCTGATTTCGCTGTCCAGGCGTGCCTGTAGTTGCTGTTCGAGTGCATAATCCTTGAAGCGGTGAGCCTCTTGTTTTTCGTAGAACAATTCCATCATCCGCTCGCGCTTAGGACCATAGGGAATGAGCGATAGCGTCAGGGCATCGATGGCGTGATGGGTGTGGCGGCTTCGGTCTTTCTTCTCGTAGGCACTTTGGAATCCGAATATCTTGCGGAACACAGCCGTTGTCTCTCCTCGCTGTACCACCACTCTGCCGAAGACCGTTTTTAGATAGTGGTAGGCATACTTCGAGATAATGCGCGTATCGTTGAGTTGGCTGCTCCTGAATTTAGGCGTTATCTCGGTAGCCGTCAGGTTGATGAGCCGCTTGTTCCACTCATCATATTCCATCTGCCATAGGTGCATCTGTTTGATGGCGCTGTTTTTGGCATCAGGGTCGGCAGCCCTCGACGAACGGCCTTTCCAATAGTCCACCTTATTTTCCAGATACTTCACCTTTTCCCTGATGTCGTCGATGCGGTGGATGATGGCCGTGCCCTCTGGAGTGTCAACCATGTAGTTAGGCAGTTCGCAGGGCAGTCTGGTGCCCTTCACGCCGCTGTTGTAGCGACTGCTGCTAAGTACTTTGTTGGAGATGGAATCGTCGAACGACTTACTGATGGGCAGAATATGATCAACCTCCACAAGATTGTTTTCAGAAAACAGTTCTGTGAGCGAGATGGGGCGACCGGTGTAAAAGTCGATGAATCCCTGCCGCAACCATAACTTATATTTCTCGAATAGCTTGTCGTAGAACTTATGTGGTTCGTTAGGATTATATGGGGTGAAGTTCTCGTTCTGATACAGGGCCAGACGAGCCAAAAGAACACTCTCTTTGGGAACGGTGAAACCAAGTTCGGTTGATAGTTCGATAAGAGCCTTCTCGATGTATTTATGCTCTCTTTCTCGCTTATTGTTGTATTCCTCGATGGCCCAACGCATGTTGAAGTCATTCAGGTCTTCACGGGCATTCTCCACGACGACAATAGTATCGGCATCGATGTCCCCGCTCTTAAGCATCTTGTTGACGTTCTGCTTAATCTTGTACAGCACTTTCAGTACGCTGGGGTTGGCAAGACTTGCCTTTGCGGGACTGCCCAACTGTGGAATGCCATCATCGCCGCATTTAGCTGGCGCATAGTAGGCATTGTCGGAGTGATGATAGAGCTTATTCAACTTGCTTTTGGTGAGGAAGGGAAACTGCTCCATCAGAACGGTCTTGAGAGAGTCGGAGAGGTTGATACGCTTGTAGTAATCGCGTTTCTTGCTGAAGAAGAAGTCCTGATACAAGTGGGCAATGCGGGTGATGAGGGCATCCTTGTCGCCGGCAGGCATCGTGTCCCATTCGCGTCCGTAGTTCTCAGCACAGGCGGCCTTAACTGCTGCTATATCGTCCTCTTTCAAGGTGTAGTCGTAGTCTCTCTCGGCAAAAGCAAGGCCTTCCAGTTGTAGCGACTTGTATTCAGAGATAAGTTTATTGGCAATATCGTAGTCTCTGTTAGTGGCAGCTATGCGTGCTTTCTCTGCCTCAATCAGATGCAGGATTTCTTGCTCGTGTTGCTCAAAGGCCTCCTTACCCATGATGGTTGGCAGATTTGCCAGCATCACAGCGTCGGAATATTTATAGCCGCGCTCCAAGAAGGGGTTAATTTTTTTGAGGGCACAAAGGCTGAGGTTGGAGTAACCATCCTGGATGTTTTCCCACAAGGCACCCATGCTGTTGACCTTAGCAGGCGGAAAATTCAGTTCGTTCTTGGCAAAGTCCTTTACGAATTGTTTCTCATCAGACTCGAAACAGATGTGCCAGATGTCATCAGCTGTGTATGTGGTTGTGTGGCCTGCTTCTTCCAGTTTCAGCCCCTTTCTGCGGTCGGCATGTGTCAGGTGTTGCTTGGTGCCAGGTATTTCCACGCTCAGCCAATCAGGACCAAGAATCTTCTGCAGGTAATGAGTAATGGGACAACCGTTAACGCTCTTGGTGTCGCTGTAGTTAATGCTCTCGCGGTACTCCAGCGTGACGTTGTAAATGGCCTCCAACTTCTCGCGGATTTCTATGAAGTCGAAGTGTTTTACGTTGCGCACGAACAGCTCCTGATAGAGCGTATGACGAACCTGAATATCAAGAAACTCCCAAACGCCCTCGCGCTTAATCTTGATGTTGTTGAGCAACTGCCAGGCTACGTTGAACTCGTTGGCAGGATGGCTCTTGGGGCAACGGCGCCTGTGTGGTTCCAAGGTGCAATATTCTATTTTGCCCTTCTGCGACTTCAGAGGATTCTTGTAGAAGATGGTGCCCTCGTGTTTCTTCTCGGACATAAGACCCTTGTAGAGGTCGCTATCTGTATCAAGCTGCTGGACGGCGAAGATGGTTTCAATCTCTTTCTTTAGCATCGCACGGATAGGCTTAAAGTCCTCGTTTGCCCTGATGCGGATTCTGTCAACCCGCTCCATTCTGGCAAAGGCAGCGCCCACGGTGGGGTAGTCGTGCTCAGCCATATATGCAGACAGGCCTTTCGACAGTTCTTCCTCCGATTTCTGTAACTGTTGGGCGTCGTCGTTTTCTGTGTCATCGCTCTTGGCGCTGTCCAGTCTGCTGCTTTTGAATCCTCGTCTCACGGCGATGCTGTAAATGGCACGGCCCAGCATCAGCCATGATTCTGGCTTAGAGTAGTCGAGAGGCGTGGTGGCGAGAATTTCTCTGAGGCGATAGACGCTCCTGACTTTCTCGGTGCCAATCTGGAACTCGAAGTTTATCCAGTTCATGAAAGACTCGTTGCCAACAGGGAAGGTGCGGTCGTAGCCTTTTTCGTCGTCGTCAAAGCGCCATTTGTTTAGCGACTCCATATCCAGCGGACAACAGCCATGCTTGATGAGCAATTTCAGCGTGGCCTGTTTTCTGCGCTTCACCGATCTGAGACGTGTACGGGCATTGCGGAAGGAGCGACGCTGGGAAGCGGCAGAATGGTGACGACCGCGTTTGTCGCGCTCAGTTTTATCGCGGAATATATCAACGCCAGATGTCACCTGGTTAGCAAGATTATCATTGTCGGTATCTCTTAAAACCATTCCCAAGGAATTGGTTCCGGGGTCGAAGGCCAGAATTTTGCTCATTATAGTCTTTTTTTTAGAATTTTCCTTTGTTATATCAGAAAAAGTGCCTACCTTTGCGCTCAAGATACTATATGTGAGTTACTATTCACAATAAGGCAATATCAAAGCCGAAGTTTATCTTACACTCGCGTCTCGTGAGCTACGCGGAGAGGCTTATTTGTATGCATTGATAGCTCAGGCAGTTCCTAAATCCGTTATTCATCATTTGCTGTTATTTGCTGCAAAAATACGAATAAAAAACGATAGTAGGAATATATAGCCCACAAAATATATGCAATTTTAACGGTATAACGTAATACTGACTATGCCCTCGCTTATTGACACTAAGTGTCGAAACTGCTCACGCTCGGCCATGCTCAAATATGATTTGGCGTTCTCGCTCACTCGCAGTATTGCAATATTGCATTGCATTCATTTTTTCGTCCAAAAGAGTTTTTCTTCCCAAACTTTTTCTTATCTTTGCAATTGGTTCGGGGAGAAAGCTGCGACTAAAAGAGAGTAGAGTGAAGCTTGCTTCGACTCTGCCGAGCGAAAGCAGGTTGATTAAATCCGGACTGACATATTGGAAAAGCATCAGCTATTATTTCGCGTATAGCCAAAAGCGTAGGAAACTGTTTGGAAATAAAATAACGTACAGAAATAATATCTGGATAGGTGTCTGGACAGGACATCTTAGATTACATTTAATAGCGATGCACTCACACTTCGGTGTGGTGCATACTTATTTGTAATCTGGGGTTTCCTTCCTACGCTGCCTCATAGCTATACGCAATAATGGTAAATCTCGCCCGTGGCGTGATTGTGACAAACACCACGGCTTCCGTAACCGATATGCCCGATTATTTCGGACCGGCCAGCTTCCATGAAAACGACTATTCGTTCTTCTACAAGAACCTCCAGGACAACGTGGCAAAGCGCATCGCAGCTTATAAGGCGAACTGATAACAGAAGAAATATAAAAAAATCGGGCTGACCATACATCAGTCCGATTTTTAGTGAAAAATAATTAAATAGTATGCTTCAGAGTGGGGGAATGTTGCAAAGTTCAGACGAATTATGTA
>CAJOGK010000061.1 GCA_905234145.1 uncultured Prevotella sp.
CTTTGTAATAAGTATGGTAAAGAGAACATCATCCTTGAACAGGGTGTTACCTATAATGAGAATGGTGCTTATTATGATGAGAACAAGCCTGAAATCGATAAGGCTGTAGCAGCTGCAGCAAAGGCTGATATCATTATCGCTGCTATTGGTGAGAACTCATATACAGAAACGCCTGGCAACCTTTCCGACCTCTGGTTGTCTGAGAATCAGCGCAATCTGGTAAAAGCACTCGCCAAGGCTGGAAAACCCATCATCCTGATTCTGAACGAAGGTCGTCCACGATTGATTGCTGACATCGAACCGCTTGCAAAAGCCGTGGTAGATATACTGATTCCCGGTAACTATGGTGGTGATGCTTTGGCCAATCTACTTGCTGGCGATGCCAACTTCTCTGCTAAGATGCCTTATACCTATCCACGTGAAATCAATTCTCTGAATACATACGATTATAAGGTATCAGAAGAGGTTGGCACGATGGCTGGCGCTTATAACTACGATGCCAAGGTATCATTACAGTGGCCTTTCGGTTATGGCTTAAGCTATACCACTTACGAGTATGCTAACATGAAGGTGGATAAGGCATCCTTTACGGCTGATGATATGCTAACTATCAGCATCGATGTAAAGAACACTGGCAAATGTGCTGGTAAGGAGGCTATATTGCTGTATAGCAGCGACCTCGTGGCCTCAGTTGTTCCCGACAACAAGCGACTGCGCGACTTCACGAAGATTGAGTTAAAGCCAGGTGAGATAAAGACCGTTACCTTCCAATTGCCTGCTAAGAAACTGGCTTTCGTTGGTGCCGATGGTCGATGGACATTAGAAGAGGGCGATTTTATTCTGAAGATAGGGAATCAGAGCATTCCAGTAGTCTGCACACAGACTAAAATTTGGGATACCCCAAATATCTAACGCTTACGTTTAAAGATAAACGCTTGAATCTCTTTAAGGATGACCGCTCCTGAAAGACGCATGATGGCATAGTAAAGCACTGAAGCGATAAGCGTTCTGCTCAGCAGCTTAACCCATAAATTAGTGATGGATTCCGTGGCTATATTAGTCACGGCCATCACTATAAATGCTGCGAGGGCAAAAGGTACGATATCTTTCAAGAAATGCAGCAAACTATAGTTCATCAGGCGATGAACGAAGAATTGCCATACAAACACCCATACTATATTTAATAAGGTGTAGACCATCACCATTCCAAAGATACCTTCGCGCCAAAGGAAAATCAGCACACTTACCTGTAGGATACCAAGCACGAGGGTATTCCAAAGATAAATATCGCTTCGCTTATGACTGATAATCGCATCCGTGAGCAATGTCGAGAGGGGCATGAAAGCGCCACTAAGACAGAGCAGAGGTAACAATGATGCAGAGAAAACCCACTTCTCGCCTATAGCTAGCACGATAAATTCATGAGAAACCAGTGCCAAGCCAAAAAGCAGAGGGAAAGAGATAAAGGCGGTAAAGCGTACCATCTTTCTTAACACAGCCAACTGGCGCTCCCGCTCATCATCCAATCCCACTAGTACTGTCTGGTCTACCTGCTTCAACATGTTTTCCACCAACAGGAAGCATTTCGAACTCCATTGATAAGCCTGATTGTAATGACCCGTATTTGTCTCGCCATAATAACGACCCAGCAACAGGTTCATAATATTATTGTTCACTTGCGTAAAGATAGCCGACAGCATAATCCTGAAACTAAACGGGAAAAGACGTTTTAATGGTTCGTAAAACGTAAATCGTAAATCCTTAAATCGTAAATAACTCGGCCTCCATGTACTGAAATACCACAACAGCAAGGTATTTACAGCAATATACATCAGATATTGCGTAGCCAGTGCCCAGCAGCCAAAACCGAGTGCAGCCAGCACCACACTGACGATACTCGATGTCAGTGTCGCCGTCATTCCGCAATGGGCTATCTGTTTGATTTGCATTTGCTTCGTCAGATAGGCAGATTGCGCCATACCAAAACTTGAGAACACAAAACCCAGGAACACATACCGGCTCAGGGGAATCAGTTTGGGAGTCAATTCGGGCTTGTCGTAATAGTCGGCAATCAGGGGCGCAGCGAACCACAGCACCACATAGATAAAAGCCCCCGCAAGGATATTAAACCAGAACACAGCATTATAGTCATCATGCTTAGGTGCTTTCAGATTAATGAGTCCTGTTTTAAACCCACTCGATTGCAGTTCGTTGGCAATCACAGAGAACACAGCGAGCATGGCTGTCATACCATAATCCGAGGGATCGAGCAAGCGCCCCAGGATAATGCCAAAGGCCAATCCCAGCAACTGCTGCACGCCGTTGTTCATGCCGCCCCAAAAGAGCCCTTTTGCCGTTTTCTCCTTCAGTGATTCCATATTCGGCTGCAAAGATACTGTTTTTTTGGCATCTTAGTGTTAATCTTCATAAATTTTAAGCTAATGTACGGATATTTTTTGTATCTTTGTCACCTATTATTGTTTTTACTACTATATTACTATTGCATTATGAATTTAAATCTAACATCAACTATCAAAATGCCCAACCACGAGTTGAGGCGCCAAGTGATTGAACTTTGTGAAAAAGTTGGTAAGCCACTGCTTAAGCTCTCTACCAAAGATTATGTAGACAATGGTCTTGGGCATCTTGTAGAGCAGTTCGACAGTCAGGCTGGTTTGGTAAACATCGAGGTGTTTAATGAATTGCAGCACACGATTACGGGTTGGCCTGGCGGCAAGCCCAATGTCGACGACTCTACACGTCCTGAGCGCGCTAAGCCTTATCCCAAGCGTGTCATCGTGTTCTCTCCCCACCCTGATGACGATGTCATCTCCATGGGTGGAACCATCCGTCGACTGATGCAACAGAAACATGATGTGCATGTGGCCTACGAAACCTCTGGCAACATCGCTGTGGGCGACGAAGAGGTACGTCGCTTTATGCACTTTATCAATGGCTTCAACACCATCTTTGCCAATGGCAGCGATGAGGTCATCAAACACTCTTATCAAGCTGTAAAGGCCTTTCTCAAAGCTAAGAAAGAGGGCGACACCGACAATGAGCAGGTTCTCAGACTGAAGGGTTTGATTCGTCGTGGTGAGGCTCGTCTGGCCTGCGAATACAGCGGCATCGACAGCGAACATATCCACTTCCTGGATTTGCCTTTCTATGAGAGTGGTAAGATTGAAAAGTTGCCCATGACCGAAAAGGATGTGTACCCTATCATCGATCTTATTTCAGAGATTCAGCCTCATCAGATTTATGTAGCAGCTGATTTGGCCGATCCTCACGGCACGCATCGCAAGTGTACCGATGCCGTTTTAGCCGCCATCGACGAAGTGAAGAAAGCTGGTGATGAGTGGCTTAAGGATTGTCGCGTATGGATGTATCGCGGTGCTTGGGCAGAATGGGAAGTCGCTGATATCGAGATGTGCGTGCCTATGAGTCCTGAGGAGTTGCGCGAGAAGCGAAATGCTATCCTGCGCCATCAGAGTCAGATGGAGAGCGCCCCGTTCCTTGGCAACGACGAGCGCTTGTTCTGGCAGCGTGCTGAGGATCGCAACCGTGATACCGCCAAGCGTTACGACAACCTCGGACTGGCTTGCTATGAAGCCATGGAGGCGTTTGTGGAATACAAATTCTAAACAGATATGAAAAAATTAACAACGATTCTATTCATGCTCATAGGTATGAACATTGGAATGACGGCAGGCGAAGGAATCAGTTACGACGTAGTGCCATTACCACAAAGCATCGCCATGCAGAAAGGCGATCCTTTCGTGCTCGATGGCGATGTCATGATTCTCTGCGATGCCAGTTTGCAGCAAGAAGCCGCTTTCTTACGGCAGTATCTGAATGAGGCTATCAAGTTCGACTTGCAGTTGGCAGAAAAGCGCGCCAAGAAAATGCGCTATATCGAGCTGACCGTCTCACCGAAAGTTACAGAGAAAGAGGGCTACGTGCTCACCGTTAACCCAAAGGGCATCACCATCCAGGGAGGCTCTGCGGCTGGTGTGTTCTACGGTATCCAGACGTTGAGAAAATCCTTGCCGCTCGCCTGCAAATGTGGTAAACATGCGGCAAAACCCATCAGTTTACCAGCAACGATCATTACCGATGCCCCTCGTTTTGGTTATCGTGGCATGATGCTCGATTGCTCCCGCCATTTCTGGAGCATTGACTTCGTAAAGAAGTTCATCGACCTGATAGCGCTCCACAACATGAACACCTTCCATTGGCATCTTTCCGACGACCAGGGTTGGCGTATCGAAATCAAGCGCTATCCTAAGCTCACTGAGATTGGTTCACAACGTTCCGGCACCATTCTTGGCACCAATTCCGACCTCGATGATGAGACACCTCATGGTGGTTTCTACACCCAAGAAGAGGCTCGCGACATTGTGGCTTATGCCCAACAGCGCCATATCACCGTGATCCCGGAAATCGATATGCCTGGACACATGCTGGCAGCTTTGGCTTGCTATCCTGATTTGGGTTGTACTGGTGGCCCTTATCAGGTAGGCCACTATTGGGGTGTGTATACCGATGTACTTTGCGTGGGCAATCCTAAGGTCTATGAGTTTGTAGAGGGTGTATTGGCTGAGATTATGGATATCTTCCCGTCTGAGGTCATCCATATTGGTGGTGACGAAACACCAACCGTTAAATGGGAGGCTTGTCCGAAATGTCAGGCACTTGGCCTTACGAAAGACAAGCTTCAGGCACACTTCACCCAGAAGGTGTTTGATTTCCTGACCGCTCATCAGCGTCGCGCCCTTGGCTGGGACGAGATTCTCGATGGTTGTCCACAAGATCATGGCGAGGCGCTGAACCAGGTGCGAAGGCAGCAGAACTTGGTCACGATGTGGTGATGGCACCTACATCGCACTGCTATTTCGACTATCTACAGTCTAAAGAAGCACAGTTTGAGCCCTCGCGTTGCGGTGGATTCATCCCTGTAGAGAAGGTTTATTCATTAGAGCCCGCACCCGATACACTTTCTGTAGCAGCCAAGCAACATATTCTTGGTGCCCAGGCTAATCTGTGGGCAGAGTATCTGCTTACCGAGGGCCTTGTTGAGTATCAGGCTTTGCCTCGTATGTCAGCACTGGCTGAGGTACAATGGACACAGCCCGAACTCAAGGATTTCGAGGCCTTCAAGCAGCGCCTTACCAAACTCACCACCTTCTTTGAGCGCTACAATTACAAATATGCCAAGCACTTATGGCCTGAGCGCCAACTCCCAAGTCGCTGGCAATTCTAAGCCCCTCAAGCTGTTATGAGAAAGTTTTTATCCGTATTATTCATAAGCCTGGTCAGCGTGGTAACGCTGGCCAAGGTTGATTTGGTACCTGCCCCTCAGAAGATTGCCTGGGGCCAAGGTGCTTATACCCTGCCTCAGCAATCGGCCATCGTTTATGCACAACCAGCACTGAAACCTGCTGCTGAGTATCTGCAAATCTGCTTGAAGCGCTATGCCCAGACAGAGGCTACCGTAGCCAGTGGCAAACAGGGCGATATCCGTCTATCACTGAAAAAAGGTCTGCCAAAGGATGGCTACGAGCTGAAGATCACTACCACGGGTATCGAACTCGTTGGTGCCGATTATGGCGGTATCATGGCGGCTATTGCATCGCTCAACCAGATGCTGATACTGAGTTCTGGCCAATCTCTCACCAGCGTGAGCATCAGCGATGCCCCAAGGTTCGGATGGCGAGGTTTCCATCTCGACTCCTCGCGCCATTTCTTTACTTGCGACGAGGTGAAAGAGTTTCTCGATCTCATGGCCCTTTATAAGCTCAACCGCTTCCACTGGCATCTCACCGACGATCAGGGCTGGCGGTTGGAAATCAAGAAATATCCCAAACTTACTGAAAAGGGTGCTTGGCGTATCTATAACAATCAGGATACCGCTTGTTGGCAACTTGCAGCCAGGGATGATAACCCAGATTTGCTCATTCCCAGAAAGAATACCCGTGTAGAAAATGGCGATACCCTTTATGGCGGCTATTATTCTCAGGATGACATTCGCGAGATTGTGGCCTATGCCAGGCAGCGTGGTATCGAGATTATGCCCGAAATCGATATGCCCGGCCATTTCCTCAGTGCCATTGAGAATTACGAGGGCTTGTCATGCTTTCCCACCATCGGCTGGGGGCAGTTCTTCACTACGCCCCTCTGTCCTGGTAAAGACAAGGTGCTCGAATTCTGCAAAGATATCTGGCGCGAAGTGTTCGAACTCTTCCCTTATGAATATGTACACGTAGGCGGCGATGAGGTTCGTAAGGATACCTGGAAGAAATGTCCCGACTGCCAACAGCGTATCAAGGGCCTCAAGCTGAATAATGAAGAGGAATTGCAGTCGTGGTTTATCCACCAGATGGAAGCCTTTATCAATAAGAACGGCCGCAAGATGATGGGTTGGGACGAGATTCTGGAGGGTGGACTCTCCAAGACAGCTACCGTTACCTGGTGGCGCACTTGGGTACCCGATGCTCCCAATCAGGTGACGGCTCAGGGCAACAATGTCATCTATTGCCCGGGCTCGCCCATGTACCTCTCACAGGCTGAAGAAAAGACCAGCATGCGGAGCATCTACGAGTACGATGTGAATCCAGCTTCGATGAGCGCCAGGCAGAAGCAGCATGTCATTGGTGTTCAGGGTAATCTCTGGTGCGAATATATCCCTACACGCGAGCGAGCCTTCTTCCAGTACTTCCCCCGTATTCTGGCACTCTCCGAACTCGCCTGGACTAAGCCTGAACTGAAGGATTACGAACAGTTCTATAGTCGCCTGCCCCAGCAGTTTGCCATGCTCCATCAGCTGAACGTACCTTTCCGCACACCCAGTCTCGATGGTGTTTATCGGGTAAATGCCTTTACCTGCGAAGGTACGATGGCCGTCACTTGTGCCGATCCTTTGGCCACCGTACGCTATACCACCGATGGCAGCTTTCCCAATAAGACCTCGCAGCTATATAGCGGACCTGTAAAGGTCGACGAGACCACGCATTTTATCCTCCGCACATTTGCACCCAATGGGCAGGCAGGTGAGATGATCAAGGCCGACTTTATCAAGCAAGGCCTGTTGGAGCCCGTAAAGGTCGATGCCGGCAAACTCGCGCAAGGCCTCAATGCCGCTTGGTACGACTACCAGGGCGAAACCTGTAGCGATATCCACAAGGTCGCTTTCAAGGGTAATTATCCTGTGAGCGATGTCGTGATTCCCGAGGGCGTAAAAGGCCGTATCGGACTGATTATCACTGGCTATCTCAATGTGCCCGAGGATGGTGTCTACACCTTCTCACTGATGAGCGACGATGGCAGCTGGCTCAAAATCGATGGCAACATGGTGGTAGACAACAACCGGCCACAGAGCCCTCACGAGGAGATTAGCGAACAGGCCCTGAAGGCAGGCCTCCACAAATTCGAGGTACGTTATTTCGATAGCAACGGTGGCATGCTCCGCCTCTGGGTATTTGATCCCCAAGGCAAAAAGATGCAACCAACAGATATTTATCTGAAATAATCGAGAAGGGGAAGCGCTTGCTTCCCCTTTTTTATAAGTTATTCAGTAGGTCGACTTTGCCATCGGCGAGGAGTTTGAGAACCAGCTCACCGAAGAGGGTATTCTGCCAGGCGAACCAAGGACGGGTGTAGTTCTTGGCATCGTCTTTATGGAAGCTCTCGTGGATAAAACCTGTGCCGGCATCGGTATTTAATAAGGTACGCATGCACCAACGGATTTCATCATCATCCTGAGAGGTAAAACACTTCATCATGATGCTCATAGGCCAAACCATATCATAGCCGATATGTGGGCCACCGATACCCTCGCCTGCCTTGCCACGGAAGAACCAAGGATTATCCTCGCTCCACACGAAGCGACGGGTGTTCTGATAGATAGGGTCATCGAGGGGCACATCGCCCAAATATCCCATACCAAGCAAGCTGGGCACGTTGGCATCGTCCATCAACAAGCGATTGCCAAAGCCATCTACCTCGAAGGCATAAATCTTTCCATACTTAGGGTGATCGACGATGGCATACTGCTTTAAAGCCGTTTCTACCTCATTCGCCAAGGCCAAACACTCATCAGCCTTTTCGTCCTTCTGATTGACTTTTAAAAGAATCACGGCCATCTTCTTAAGCGAAGATACAGCCATGAAATTCGAGGGCACTAGGAATGGCAAAGAGGTGCGATCGTCGGAAGGACGGAACACGGAGGCTATCAGACCCACGGGTTTTACAGGAGCGCCATAGCCATTCCATCCCACGGTATCATAGGTGCGATCGGTCATGCGAAAGAAACAATAAGGCCCCAGATTCTCCTTGCGCTGTTGCTCACGGAAGGTCTTTACGATATTCTCAGCAGCCTGCAACCATACCTCGCCAAAGATGCTGGCATCGCCCGTAACGAGCCAATACCAATAAGCTAAGCGCACAGGATAGCACAGGGAATCGATTTCGTATTTGCGCTCAAAGACATCCTTTTGCATCTTTGTGACATCAGATTGCCAACCAGCACCCGTAGGGCCATCGTTGAAGGCATTCGCGTACCTATCTATATTAATACACTTAAATTGGCGAAGAATGACACCACGGAGCATCTTCTTAAGCTTGGGATCATTAGCAGCCAACTGCACATAAGGCCACACCTGGGCACCAGAATCACGCAGCCACATGGCTGGGATGTCACCGGTGTAGACGAAAGTATCATCCTCGCCATCCACCAGACGATAATGTACCGTAGACTCCAAGGTGTTTGGGAAACAATTAGCAAACATCCAAGCCAAACGGGGATTGCCACTAAGCAATTGTTGTACCTCGCTAATCTTTGCCTCAACGGCATCGCTCACAAAGAGGCGCTCGGCCATGGGAGGGCGCTTCGACTCAAAGACTTTGGTATTATCAGGCACTACAGTGGTATAGCGATTACTAACGGCAACCTCTGCGTTTTCTTGTGCTGCTACTGTCATCGACAGCAAGCAGCACATGACTAACAGACTCTTCTTCATACGCATTACGGACGATTCTTAATTTGTGTTCCCCAAGCAGAGGGCTCGCTACCCATTTCGAGTTCGAGCATGCCTCCCTTTACGATGTCCTGATACAAGAGGTAAGACTTCGGATATGGCTTGCCATTGAGTTTGGCACTCTGCACGTAGATATTCTCCTTGCTATTGTTCTTAGCACGAATGGTAAAGGTCTTGCCATCGCCCACATTCACCGTAGCCTCATCGAAATGACGAATTTACCACCAGCGGGCTCTACCTGATAAAGTCCGATAGAAGAGAGGACATACCATGCTGACATCTGACCCACATCCTCATTACCGGAAAGGCCATCGTAGTCGTTGAAGTAGAGCTCCTTCATCGTCTGGCGAAGCAACTTTGCGGCCTTCCAGGGTTGGCCAATGTAGTTATACATATATATAATATGGTGGCTGGGCTCATTGCCATGAGCATAAGAACCTATCAGACCAGAGATATCGGGCGAAGCCTCAGCACCCATATCGCCACTAACAATAAAGAGCGAATCGAACTTCTCGACAAACTGCTTCTCGCCGCCAAAGAGACTTACTAATCCATGCACATCGTGAGGCACGAGCCAAGTATATTGCCATGCATTGCCCTCCGTATAGTCATCCTGACGATGGATAGTGTTAAAGGGATTGAAAGGCTCACGGAACTTGCCATCGCTACCCAGACCACGCATAAAACCTGTCTTCTTGTCGAAATAATGCTTATAGGAGCGACTGCGATTAAAGAAATACTTGTAATCGTCTTTCTTGCCTAAGAGTTTTGCCACTTTGGCGATACCATCGTCGGCGAGCGCATACTCCAAACCCTTCGCAACAGTCTCGAAAGTAGAGTCCTTGTCGTAAGGCAGGTAGTCGTACTCCTTCAGTAGATTCATTCCTCGCTCGTCGAGCATCGCTGAGGTTTTCAGAGCCTTGAAGGCAGCCTCCTTGTCGTCTACAAAACCTTTCAGCACCATATCAGCCAGAACGACAGCACCAGGATTTCCCACCATACAATCAGTTTCGTTACCCATCAGATGCCATACAGGCAACTTACCCTGTTGCTCAAAGATATGCATGAACGTTTCGGCCATATCTTTCTGCTTTTCCTGGTGGATGAGCGACATCAAAGGATGTACGGCACGATAGGTATCCCAAAGCGAGAAGGTAGTATAATTGGTAAAATCGCCCTTATATACCTTGCCATCCGCACCACGATAATTGCCAGTGACATCGCAGAACACAGAGGGGGCTGTCATCGTGTGATACATCGCCGTATAGAAAATCGTGCGAATAGTGTCGTCTTCCGTATCAACGGCTATCTTACCCAGTTCCTCGTTCCAAGCAGCAGCAGCAGCAGCTACAGTAGCCTTGAAATCCCAACCTGGGAGTTCGGCCTTCATGTTGGCCTTCGCATCGTCGATGCTGGAAGCCGAGAGGGCACATTTCACCAACACTGGTTTAGAAACATCCTCGATGGTTACGACCATAATGGTATCACCCTGTTGCTTCTTGATCTTCACAGGCGTAGAGAATTCAGCTGCGAAGAACACATGCTGATTTTTTGCCCAACCCTCTGAACGGCGGAAGCCTGTGATCAGGGTAGGACCTTCCTGTTTGATGCTACTTTCTGCCACATGATCCCAGCCGATGCCCTGCTTAAGATCGATGCGCATCATCGCTCTGTTGACATCTGCACCAAAAGAATAGCGATGGAAGCCTACACGCTTTGTGGCTGTAAGTTCTACAAAGACGTTAGGTTCCTGTAGACGGATAGCATAATAGCCTGGACGAACGGTCTCATTAGCATGCGAAAACTTCGCTTCTGTACGACAGCAGTGGGAAACAGGCAGGAAAGCTACATCGCCAAGGTCGCCGATACCTGTACCACTGAGATGCATGTGACCAAAACCTATCAGCAAAGAGTCGCTGATATGATAACCAGAACACCAGTCCCAACCCTTGGTCTGCTCTGTGGGACCTAACTGTATCATGCCGAAAGGCACGTTAGCTCCCAAAAATACATGACCATGTCCACCTGTACCTATCCAAGGATTGACATAATCAGTGAACTTACTCTCGTGGTGATGGGCTTGAACAGATGCGGCAAAGCCTGCCATCAGTACCATCACCATCCATACTTTCATCTTTAAATTTTTCATATCGCTAGTAGTATTTAGTTATAATTGAGTCATTTCCACATGCACCTCCTGACCTCGTGCATCCTCTGCCTTCCATCGAATGGTGATGGTTGTGCTCTCGCCTGGCATCAGGGTAACATAGTTGTCACTATAGATAGCAGGCAGAATCTGCTCGCCATCGGCTCCCTTCAGGTTCAGACGGAGGAATGGCGCTACCGATTTGCCCTTGTTGCGCAAGGTAACACGAGCTGTTTCGCCCTGAATAGTCACCTGTTGCTCTACATCGGCCTTTGGCAAGGTAGTAAGGGCACGATAGTTATTCTCCTCGCGACCCATGATATAGAGGTTTTCGGATACGATGCCGCTCTTATCAGAGAGTTGCAGACGTACGAAGTAAACATCAGAAGGAGCCTGCTTAAGAATCTTTGCCAGTTTGATCCACGATGTGGTGGTATCCTCGGCACTATTCATCTTGGCCTTTTGCTGGGCCACCTTCTTACCGTTCAGATCGAAAATAGTGGCGATGGCTGTGATAGCAGAACAGTTGCCAGCAGAGTGGTTAACGATCTCGATATCATCGGTGAGGGCATTATACTGGATATGCAGAGGTTCACAAGCCTTTTTCATGCCAAAGTAAGCTGCGGTAGGATCGAAGTAGTAATCGTAGGTTTGCCAAACCATTGAGGGCCAGCAAGCATGACTCATCCAGATGAGCAAGCCTGCACGACTCTTACTGGTAGACTCAAACATACCACGATAGCCATTGTAGTTAATCAGCTGAGCCCAACGTGCAAACTCCTCTGCACTCTTGGCCTCGCCCAAACCAGTAGCCACCAAGCCATTAAACTCTCTCGCACGCTGAGCACCCTGTAGAGTATAGTCATGCTGGCCCCACTGTACACTCTGTGGCCAAAGCGCCTCAGGACTGAATGTACGCTTCAAGCTCTCGATATTCATCACGTTAGGCATGCCTCGTTCTGTATGAATCTTACCAGACTGGCGAGCAAAGTACTCCTTCATAGGCAGGGCCCAATAAGGACCGTGGCCACTGACGCCATCATCGGCAGAGCTGGAGATAAACTCCAAACCAGGGGTGAGGTCGCGAACGTATTCACGCAACTTCCGATCGATTGCCTCTGGTGGGAAGCCCTCGTTACGACCACACCAGATACCAATGCTGGCATGACTACGGATACGACGCATGTAATCCTCGGCATTGCTCAAGAAAAGCAGATCGTCGTATGGATCCGGCCCGTCAGCAGGATTGGCCAACCAGAAGTCCTGCCAAATCATCAGACCATGACGATCGCAAGCCTCATAGAACGACTCATCGCCAATCTGACCCACCCAGTTGCGAATCATCGTGCAGTTCATCTCCTTATGGTAACCCACGGTGATGTCGTACTCACGAGAACGATAAAGCAGGTTATGCTCATCGAAGCCCCAGTTGCCACCAAGTGGGATAAAGCGTCGACCGTTGATATACATACGAAGCGAATCCTTGGCATCAACATAAGTCATTTCGCGAAGACCTGCTTTGTAGCTGACGGTAGAACTCTGACCACGCTCTGGGGTAAATGTAAAGCCTGCGTCGTAGAGATAAGGCTCACCATAGCCATTAGGCCACCAGAGATGGAAATCGCTGTTGGTCAATTGCTTGTTGCAATGCGGACAAAAACTGATTTCCTTTTCCGTCTGAGCAGGGAGAGTCACTTCCTGTTCAAAGCTGATATCGCCAATCCAGCCTTTCAACGTACCCTTGACAGGTTTGGTATCGTGATTGCGCACAAAGACTGAAGGGCGAACGCTCGCTGTCTTCTGATCATCAGCCAGTTTGGTTTTCACGTATGGATCGCTCACGGTAACCATACCTGTAGAAGTAAGGTAAACCTCATTCCAGATACCCACCTCACGGCCACGAACACTGGTAATCCAGTCCCATCCGATGGTGGCATGGAACGTAGGATTATCGGCACCAAGGATACCACCATTAAACTGAGTGGTATTCTCGTCTTTCTCCTTCACTGCGCCAAAATGCGCATTACAGATCACCTCCACGGCAAGGTAGTTCTTACCCTTATTGAGCAAACCCGTTACATTAAACTTGCCACGCATAAAGGCACCCTCGATACGACCCAGGTATTGACCATTCAGATAGACATTGGCCTTCCAGTTGATGCCATCGAAGTTGAGCCACTGCTGATCGCCACCCAGATTATCGCTTACCTCGAACTCATCGCGATACCAGAAATTGGAACGGAAGAAGGATTCAGATATCTGGTCTACATCGTCAGCATAGTTAGGATTAGGCACTGCACCTATATTGACATAAGAGGTAAGTACCGTTCCAGGAATGGTAGCCGCAATCCAAGCGCGACTATCAAAATCCTGAGAGGCAATCTTCTCGCCACGAGCCTTCACCTCAGAAGCACGTTGCAATTGCCAATTGCCACCACTCAGTTCATAGCGACCATTCTTCATGCCAGCGATGGCGTGAGGGGTATAGGCATTTGAAAGCACTTCCAATTCTCTAAGCGCATAACAACCTTCCTTACCAGCCTTGTGCATAGCCAAACGCACAAAGCGGGCGTTGGTTTTGGGAGCAAACTTTCGCCAAGTTTGGGCATCATCCGAAACCTCTATGTCGAATGACTCTGGCGCGATGTACCAATCAAGTTGCACTTTTTCGATAGGGAGCACTTTACCCAAATCGGTACAAAGCCATTGTTCTCCACCACCATTGCTCATCCACATGCTATCAAATACCTGTGAAGGCATAACCTCAATATAACTACCATTGGCATCTTCGAACTCCAGTTCGTTGACATCCCAACGAGCAGCACCTGCCATCTCAAGCACGAGACGGAAATACTGGGTATCGACGGGTTTCTCAAAGCGCAAGAGCTCATCGAGTACCGTAGCGGGAAGCAAGCTCTCGTCTGTTTGCTTGTTGGGGTCGGAGTGCAACTTATAATGCAAGGGTTTGCCAGGGATGCCATCACCTTTCAAAGTACTGAAGGTTTGCCAAACGTTACCATCATCCGACACCTCGCAACGGATGGTATAACCCTTGGTAGCCAACTTGTCGTCGAACATCATCGTGCCTTTCAATTTCAGTTGTCTGGCTTTCAAGCTCATTGCCCCTTGCCAGTGGTATTCCAACCAAGTCTTGTCACCCATCAGGATGTTTCTCGAATAAGGTCCACCATCGATGGCCCACTCTGCCTCTTTGCGTGGCAACTCACCTGCCGGTGTCGACACCTTTAATAAGGTAGGCTCAGATTTGTCACAGATACCATCAGTAACCAAATGGGCCGTGTGGTTGTAGTCGCAAGCCGACGAAGCGTAAGCAGCCCTGTGGAGTGCCACATTCGTCAACGCCTGACCACCTTCCGCCCAACTAACCGTAGGGGCAAAATACTCACTTGAGGCACCAGGATATTGTCCGATACCTCTTGTATAATCTACCTTTTGCTGAGCCGATGCGCTCATTGCTACAAGACAAAACATAAATGCTAAATGCTTCATATCGTTTTTAGTTAATCACTTTCTGCTGCAAAGTTACATTTTTTTTTGAATATATGGTTCTAATTTCCATCTTTTTTTATATCTTTGCACCTGTCTATCAATAACTAAAACAAAATGAGAAAACTATTCATTGTAGCAGCTATGCTGATGGCATCGATGTTTGCCAACGCTGAGAACATTATCGTGGCTTACGTTACTGCAGGTAGTAACGAGGTGCCCGACCCCACTGTGATGACCCATATCAACTACGCTTTCGGGGGTGTAAACCAAACCTTCAATGGCGTAAATGTAGGCAATCCCGATCGCTTGAGAATGATTGTGGGACTAAAACAATACAATCCCAAACTAAAGGTGTTGTTGTCGATTGGTGGTTGGACGAGTGGAAGATTCAGTGAGATGGCTGCAACCAGCGAAAACAGGAAAGCGTTTGCCAAAGACTGCAAACGCATCGTTGACGAGTTCGGACTCGATGGCATCGATATGGATTGGGAATACCCCACATCGAGCGAAGCTGGTATTTCTTCATCACCAGAGGATACAGACAACTTTACCCTCCTGATGGCAGAATTGCGAAAAGTGTTGGGCAAAGATAAACTGCTCACTGCTGCCACCATTTGCAACGCAAAGTACATCGACTTTAAGAACTGTCTGAAATACATGGATTTTGTAAATGTGATGTCGTATGATATGAGCGACCCCAACAAGCAGCACCATGCAGCTCTCTATCCATCGCCCATCTCTGGTTATTGCACTGGTTCAGAAGCCGTTGAAGCACATCTGAAGGCTGGTGTCCCCAAGGAGAAACTCGTGATGGGTATGCCTTTCTATGCCAAGGGTCGTCGCTCTGATCCCGGGGTGGACGAGTACTTGCGTACTGGGGTACTCCCCAAAGGCTATCAGCATTGCTATAGCGAGGAGGCACAAGCAGCTTACATCGCCAACGAGAAAGGTGAGTTCGTATGGGCCTATGAAACTGTACGCTCACTCACAGCTAAATGCAAATATATCCTCGACAATAACCTGAGAGGAGGCATGTATTGGGACTATGTAAGCGACAGAACGGGCGAATTCCGCACCACTCTCGCTGACCTATTATTAAAATAAGTATACATTATTATATATAGAAGACTATGAAACAGAAAGTATTACTACTAACACTTGGACTGATGCTCTGTTTGACAACGAGCGCCCAAGAAAATGAAATTCACCAGCGTTCAGAGGTATACGAATGGCCCACTGACCCTTTGGTTGTGAAAAACCTGAAAGCCTGGCAAGACCCTCTTCCACTGGGGACTCTACTCAGTACCTGGCATGGTAGAATCGTGGGCTATCTGCGATGAGAACTGGATTACTCGCGATACCACCCGAACCTACCAGCAATATATGGATTGGTACTTTGGACTCGCTGAACAACTAAAGCCCACTAAGTTCGACCCTCAGCAATGGGCCACAGCATGTAGCAATGCCGGTATGAAGTACATGATCTTTACCACCAAGCATCACGATGGTTTCTGTATGTTCGACTCACAACAGACAGATTTTACCATTGCCAAGCATGCCTTTAAGGACGATCCCCGTCGTGATGTGCTTAAACATGTGCTCGATGCCTTCAGAGCCCAGCATTTTACCATCGGTACCTATTTCTCGAAGCCAGACTGGCATTCGCAAGACTACTGGTGGGATGTGTATGCCAAGAAGGGGCGCAACGTAAACTACCCTATCGATCAGCATCCACAGCGATGGCAGAACTATAAGAAGTTTACCCATAACCAGATTAACGAAATCCTCTCACGCTATGGCAAGGTGGACATCCTTTGGCTCGATGGTGGTTGGGTTGCCAAGGAGAACAAAGGTCAGGACCTCGATATGCCCGAACTCGCCCGTATCGCTCGTAGTAACCAGCCTGGTATCCTCATCGTCGATCGTACCATTCATGGTCCTTACGAGAACTATCAGACGCCAGAGCGCACCATCCCTGAGACACAGCTCAACTTCCCTTGGGAGAGTTGTATCACGCTGAGTGATGATTGGGGCTGGGTTCCTCGTCCTCGTTTTAAGAGTCCTGAGAAAGTGATTGGCATCTTGATAGAGATCGTAGCCAAGGGAGGTAACTTGGTACTTGGCGTAGGTCCTACCCCAGAGGGACTGATTGAGCCAGAGGCTGTGAATAGATTACAAAAGATTGGTGAGTGGCTAAAAGCCAACGGCAAGGCCATCTATAATACCACGATTACACCTCACTTTAATGAAGGCAACGTATGGTTTACAAAGGCCAAGGATGATAGTCGCTATTATGCCATCTATCGTCTGAACGATGGCGAGCAGTTGCCCTCTACTATCAGTTGGAGCGAAAATTTGCCTAAGAAGAGCATCCGCTTGGTAAGCAACGGCAAACGTGTGAAGTATAAGATCAGTGAGAATTGCGTGACCGTATACCTACCTAAAGGTCTGCCAAAAGAATCACTCGCCCTGGAAATTGAATAGACAAATATGAAGAAGCTTATAACACTTATCATTTGTATGTTTCCTTTGCTGTCATTAGCAGAGGAAGTAATATCACCCAATGGAGTTTTAAAGGCAAAGTTCTACGTCAGCGAAGGTAAGATGACCTATGAACTATTTTTTCATGAAAAGGTCATTGTAAAGCCGTCACATCTAGGTTTAGAATTTATCAACTGGCCAAGCATGATGGAGGATTTTGAAATGGGCGAGGTGGAGTATTCTTCTTTCGACGAAACTTGGAAGCCTGTATGGGGAGAGACCTCCTCTATACGCAACCACTACAATGAGATGAAAGTCACTGTGCGTCAACAATCGACAAACAGACATCTTATTATACGTCTCCGCATTTTCAACGAAGGCCTTGGTTTACGATATGAATTTCCACGGCAAGAAGGCCTTGATAACGTAAAAATCAAAGAAGAGCACACAGAGTTTGCAATGACAGGTGATCATACAGCTTACTGGATACCTGGCGATTACGATACCGACGAGTACGAATATTCTATATCTCGATTGTCGGAAATTCGCAATCTTGAGGAAAAAGCACGTACTGAGAATGCAACTCAGACAGCCATCCCTGCTCCAAGCACACAGACCTCCTTGCTGATGAAAACCGATGATGGCTTATACCTTAATATTCATGAAGCAGCTCTTGTAGACTACTCATGTATGCATCTCACGCTTGACGATAAGAAATTCGTTTTCAAAAGCATTCTCACCCCCGATTCCAAAGGTTTAAAGGGTTTTATCCGATGTCCTGCAGTTAGTCCTTGGCGAACAATTATGGTAACAGATGACGCTAGAGAAATGCTGGCAAGCAAAATGATTCTTAATCTCAACGAACCCTGCAAACTTGAAGACACCTCATGGATTCACCCTGTAAAGTACATGGGTGTTTGGTGGGAGATGATGACAGGTGCAGCTTCATGGGGATATGCTGATTTCCAGGCCATTAAACTAGGAGAAACTGATTATAAGAAACTGAAGCCTGCCGCAAATCACGCAGCCAATAATAACAATGTGAAGCGTTATATTGATTTCGCCAGCAAGCATGGCTTTAGCCAACTCCTTGTAGAAGGATGGAATGAAGGATGGGAAGATTCATGGCAAAAGTACGACAATTACAGCTTCACAAAAGCATACCCTGATTTCAACGTAAAGGAGTTACAAGCTTATGCAAAAGCACATGGTATGAAACTGATGATGCACCACGAAACATCTGCTTCCGTTTTTAATTATGAACGCCAGCTACAAGATGCATATCGTTTTGCTCGTGACAATGGCTATGATGTGGTAAAAAGTGGATATGTGGGTAATATCTTCCCTTATGGAGGGCACCACTTTGATCAATGGATGAACAATCACTATCTTTATTGTATAAAAGAAGGGGCAAAATACCATTTGATGATCAATGGTCATGAAGCTGTACGACCTACAGGACTTTGCCGCACCTATCCAAATATGATTGGTAATGAATCTGCAAGAGGTATGGAGTTTCAAGCCACTACAGGATGCGAACCTAAACATGTTTGTATCTTACCCTTTACACGCTTACAAGGTGGCCCAATGGATTACACACCTGGCATTTTAGAAATGGATGTATCCAAAGTGAACCCCAACAATCATGCCCATGTAAAGGCAACGGTATGCAACCAATTAGCTCTTTACGTCACTTTATATAGTCCATTACAAATGGCTGCTGACGTTCCTGAAAGCTATGAACGTTATGCTGATGCATTTAAGTTTATTGAAGATGTCGCTATTGATTGGGACGAGAGCATTTACCTAGAGGCAGAACCTGCTGAGTTTATTACTGTAGCCAGGAAGGCCAAAGGTAAGGATGACTGGTATATTGGTAGCGTTTCTGGGCAACACCCACACTCTTCTGACATTTCTTTATCTTTTCTTGATAAAGGACGCAACTATCTGGCTACCATTTACTGCGATGCCAAAGACGCAGACTATCGTAATAACCCCGCTTCTTACAATATTTACCAAAAGAAAGTCAATTCAAAGACTCGTCTGAAGTTACATACAGTTGAGAGTGGCGGATATGCCATTTCTATAAAACCTATAGAATAGAAGTTACTATGAGATTAAGAACAACCATCTTGTCAATCCTCTTGTGCCTACTTGATGGTCAAATAAGCCTCGCTCAAAACGTGTGGTGTATTTCTACCACAAATTTGGATGCTGAGAATTATTATGGAGCCACCGTAGCAAATGGCATGATAGGCATTAAATCTAGTTTACAGCCTCTTCAAACAGAACATATGATTATGGCTGGGGCTTATGACAAATATGGACGAGGCAATGTGGACAATATTCTCATGGTCATTAACTTTATGAATGTGGTGCTGGTTGTTGACAAAGACACTATTTCTTTATCAAATATCAGTCACTATCAACAATCAGTCCATTTTAAGGAGGGTTATTTTTCTGGTAGTTTCGATGTGAGCGACAAGTTGCACCTTGAATATCAAATTTATGCGCTTCGACATCTGCCCTATTGTGCGCTTATGAATATTACCATAAGCCCCCTAAAAGATATTCCTATTCATTTCATTCATGAACATAACTCAAGTGAAGCACTTAAAGAACTAAAAATAAGGCATAGCGAACTCATTGAAGGAAATACACATCTGAAATTACTATCATCGGATACAGAAAGTAAGACTGGAAAAATAAAAGTCTGTGCCACCTCTATTATATTAGCTGGCGATGACAAAGTTTATCAGAAAGGTAAAGATTACCATGTCTCAATTGTCGGAGCTTGCGTAACTTCTGCGCATCATTCTGATCCTGCAAATGAAGCAGAGCGCCTAGCAATTTTTACAGCTCTTGAAAAGATACCCATACTAACGCATGGTCGAAATTGTGGATGAGTGATATTTGTGTTGAAGGTGATTCGCAGATTCAACAAGATGTACACAACATGCTTTTCCAGCTCTATGGAAGTGTAAGAGAAGATTCCCATCTGTCAATTCCACCAATGGGATTAACTTCTAATGGATATAATGGCCACATCTTTTGGGACGCAGATCTTTGGATGATGCCACCATTATTAGTTTTACATCCGGATTTGGCACGCCAATTAATTGAATATCGCATTGACAGATTGAAACCAGCTCATGAAAATGCTTATGCTCACGGTTTTAAGGGGGCAATGTTTCCTTGGGAAAGTAGTGATACGGGGGAAGAAGTGACACCAACTTTTGCTTTGACTGGACCTTTCGAACACCATATAACTGGTTGTGTGGCATTAGCAGCATATTTCTGTGTAAGTCGCGATACTACCTGGCTCAGAAATCGTGCTTGGCCATTACTTAAGGAAACAGCTGCTTTTTGGGAGAGTCGTATTGAGAAGGAACAGGATGGTTGGCATATACGTAATGTAGTATGCCCTGATGAATGGGCCATGAATGTTGACGATAATGCGTTTACAAACGCTATTGCAGCAAAAAATATAGAAATTGCCATAAAGGCTGCACAACTTCTTGGTGTTAAGGGTCCTGTTGGTGATTATACGATTAATAATGCAGCCAGTGTTCCTGACATTGAAGGAGCTACCAGGGAACATGCTTCATATAAAGGTGAAGCCATCAAACAGGCAGATGTCAGTCTACTTGCTTATCCGCTAGGCATCATAAAAGAGAAATCTCAAATTCTTCGTGATATGGAATTCTATATTCCTCGTATTCCTCACGACAACACGCCAGCAATGAGTGACGCACTCTTCTCTTTATTATATGCACGTTTAGGTGACACGAAAAAGGCATTATATCATTTTCATGCTGGTTACGACGAATATCTTTGCCCACCATTTAGGCAAATGGCAGAGGAAAAGGAAGGTAAGAATCCATATTTCATAACTGGAGCAGGAGGACTACTCCAAGCCCTCATCATGGGCTTTGCTGGATATGGAATAAATGATGATGGTCTTTTTCTGGGTCAACAGCATATTCCGCAAGGATGGCGTTCTATTATTATAAATAGGTGAAGAATAGCCATTTCTTTTTTCGGCAGTAACAAATCTGTGTGGGCAAACAATTTTGAAAAAATAAACGATTTTTGAAATTTAAGCTTTTTTAATACCCGTTATTTGCACTTTTTTTGCATTTTTATGTACTTTTGCATCATTATTACACTATTATATAACTCTAAACACTAATTTTTAATTAAAAAACCTAAAGATGAAAAAAGAAAAAAGTCTTTTCAACTCTCTTCTGAGAGCGTGTATGATGGCTTTATTCCTGCTTTTTGCAGTAGCTGTCAATGCACAAAATGTTACGGTGAAAGGTACCGTAAAGGACCAATTCGGCGAACCTGTGATTGGTGCAACCGTTAAGGTTCTTGGGTCTACCACCGGTGTGATTACTGATTTTGACGGTAATTACACAATTTCGGCACCTTCAAATGCCAAGTTGGAATTCTCCTACATTGGAACACAGACACAGGTTATCCCAGTAGCTGGTAAAACCTCTATCGATGTGACAGTGAAAGAAGCCGCAATGGCTATTGACGAGGTGGTAGTAACCGCACTCGGTGTAAAACGTCAGTCTCGTTCACTGGGTTATTCTACAACTAAAGTTGATGGTGAGCAATTCACAATGGTTCGTGATCCAAACATTGGTAACGCTCTTTCTGGTAAGGTTGCTGGTGTTAGCGTAGCTGGTAACGCTACTGGTTCTACAGGTTCATCACGTGTCGTTATCCGTGGTAATGCCTCTTTGACAGGTAACAACATGCCTCTCTACGTTGTTGATGGTGTTCCATTCGACAACTCTAACCAGGGTTCTGCTGGCACATGGGGTGGTGCTGATATGGGTGATGGTCTGAACAACATCAATGCCGATGATATCGAAAGCATTCAGGTATTGAAAGGTGCTGCCGCATCTGCGCTTTACGGTTATCGTGGTGGTAATGGTGCGATTCTCATCACTACCAAGAGTGGTAAGAAAGATCAGCCTGTAGAGATTGAGATTAATGAGAACTTGACTTTCAACACCATTTACGACTATCGTGACTGGCAGGACACTTATGGCATTGGTTCTTATGGTATCAAACCTACAAATGCTGTTGATGCCCAGAACTGGGAGACTTCAAGCTGGGGCGCTAAGATGGATGGTTCACAGGCAACCAACTTCCTTGGTAACAACTATACTTATAGCCACATCAACAACTGGCCTAACTTCTATCGCACAGGCGTTACAACAAATACCTCTGCATCAATATCAGGTGGTGGTAAAGGCGTTACCTATCGTTTCGGCGTATCTTACAATCATGAGAAGAGCATTCTGCCAAACGCAAGCAATCGTCAGATTGGCATTAACATGAATACCACTTATGACATTTTCAAGAATCTTCACTTGAATGTAACAGCCAACTATGTTTTCGATAAGGCAAATGGTCGTGCTAACCTTTCTGATGGTAATGGTAATACCAATGCTTCTCTGATGTATCATGGCAACTCTTTCGACATTCGTTGGATGGAGGGTGTCAATGGTGTTTGGGGAACAAATGCCGATGGCTCAGAAATGATTGGCGGTACTAACGTTTACTTCAACAACCCATATTGGTTGCAGTATCGTAAGACAAACGATTCAAACCGTAATCGTCTGACAGGAGCTATTAACCTCCGTTGGGAAATTACAAATTGGCTATATGCTCAAGCCGCTGTTCAACGTGATGGCTATAGTCAGGAATACAAGCAGGTTCAGCCTATCGGTGCTGCTGCTGACCCCATGGGTTGGATGACAGAATATGAAAAGAATTTTGAGGAAATGAACTATAATTTCCTTATCGGTTTCAACAAGGAATTCGGTGATTTCAATGTTGGTGCTACATTCGGTGGTAATAAGCAGAGTAATAAGGTAAAGCAATATACTGTTTCGGATGGTGGTCGTCCATTCATCGTTGACGGTCTCTGGTCTGTCAACAACCTTTCTGACAAGCGTCCAGCAAAATCATTTACCCGTTATCAAGTAAATTCTTTCTACGGAACTGTAGATTTAGGATGGAAGAATCAGCTCTTCTTGAATTTGACTGCACGTAACGACTGGTTCTCTACACTGGCTGATGATTCTAATAGCTACTTCTATCCATCAGCAACAGCTTCTTGGGTATTCACTGATAGTTTCAAAATGCCAGAATGGTTTGACTTTGGTAAAATTCGTGCAGGTGTGGCAACAGCATCTAACGGAACTTCACCATATTCAAATCTTCTGCTCTATCAGCTCCGCAACTATACTGTTAACGGACAGAGCGTAGCTACCCAGAACAATGGTAACAAGTATCCCAACCCCGCTCTGAAACCAGTTAAGATTTCTGAGTTCGAGGTAGGTTTGAACTTAGCATTCCTTGCAAACCGTCTGACCTTCGATATGGCTTACTATATTAAGAATACGAAGGATGATATCGCAGTTGTTTCTACCTCAAGTGCTTCTGGTTATAGTTCAAAAGTTGCAAACGTAGGTGAAATCCGTAATAATGGTTTTGAGTTCATGGTTGACGCTTATCCTATTCGTTCAAAGAGTTTCCAGTGGAATACCACATTTAACTTCGCATACAACAACAGTGAAGTAAAGAATCTCGGTGAAGGTGTAGATCGCCTCTCTATCGATGGAGCCTCTTCACGTCAGGGTGGTGTAACTGTTTACAACATTGTAGGACAGCCTTATGGTGAGTTAATTGGTTACAAATACAAGCGTAACGCTCAGGGACAAATTATTCTTAAGGACGGTCTGCCTCAGCATGCCGATAGCCAGGAAAGCCTTGGCAACGGTGTTTACAAACTGACAGGAGGTTGGAATAACTCATTTAAGTATAAGGATTTCACACTTTCATTCCTGATTGACTTCAAGTTTGGCGCTAAGATCTTCTCAGGTACAAATCTGAACCTCTATTCTGATGGTCTTCACAAGAACACACTCGTAGGTCGTGACGATCCTACTGCAAAATATGTATTCCCAGGTGTCAACGAGGATGGTTCACCAAATACCACTGCTGTTTATGCTCAGGAGTACTACGGAGCTATCGTAAGCAACAATATTGCTGAGGAGTTCACATACAAGGCTGACTTTATTAAGCTTCGTGAGCTTTCTTTAAGCTATACATTCCCAAAGAGCATCCTAAGCTCTCTTAAGGTTGTAAAGGGTTTAAGCGTTTCATTGATTGCACGCAACCTCTGGACTATCAAGAAGTATGTTGATAACATCGATCCTGAGTCTTCTATCAATAATACTAATGGTCAGGGTCTTGAGTTGAATGGATATCCGACAACTCGCAACATTGGTTTCAACGTTAATGTGAAGTTCTAATCATCATAAAATAGACAAAGAAATGAAAAAATATAAATTATTTGCAATAGCTTCGGTATTCGCACTTGGACTGACAAGTTGTGGCGACTTTGGTGATACCAACATCGACCCGGAGCACCTTAATGAAGGAAACGTGCCAATGGCCATGCTCTTCACCAATGGCCAGCATCAGGCACTTGGATCAGACTGGGATATTTGGCGTAACTCATGTATCCATGCATCACAGTGGATTCAGCACATGACATCTATCCAGTGGTGGGAGGACTATGGTCGTTACACTTGGAGCGATGCTTATTCTGGAGCTTATTGGGACACCTATAGTGGTGACCGTGGTGCCATGCGTGACATCACTACAGCATACGATAGTTGGAAAGATGCTGATGGTATGGCTCTTGACTGGAACATTGCTCGCGTCATGCGTGTTTATGCTTTCAGCAAAATGACTGATCTCTATGGTGATATTCCATATTCTCAGGCAGGTCGTCCTGGAGAATATTCTTATCCAGAATATGATACCCAAGAGTCTATCTATAAGAGCATGCTTCAGGAGCTTGACGAGGCTCAAGCAAATCTTAACAGCGGCGTTGCTCAAATGAAGGCTCACGATGTTTATTTCCAAGGCGATGCCGCCTCTTGGAAGCGCTTTGCAAACTCACTCATGTTACGTCTCGCCATGCGTCTCGTAAAGGTCGACGAAGCTACTGCTAAATCTTATGCAGCAAAGGCAGTTTCCAATGGTCTTATCACTTCTAACGATCAGAATGTGAAATTGGATCACCCAGGTGGTGTTACTACCAACGACTCTTCTGAACCATTCGCTAAGATCAATGCTCACGAGGACAAGGAATTCTTCCTTTCAAAGACCTTTGTAGACATTTTGAAATCTTCTAGCGACCCACGTTTAGCTTTGATAGCTACCGTCTGCGAGAATCCTGATATTTCTGTCCAAAGTTCTGATTATGAATACGGAAACAGCGATCCTGCTATTCAACAGGGTCTTCCCTCTGGAGGTTATAGCAATGGTCCGAGCAGCCCTTACTTTATTGGCAAGGTTGACGCTCGTTTCGATTCCGAAAAAGGTAATATCTATCATGACAAGCCTGGCGATGCTGGTGTACACTTCAAGAGCCGCTTCTCTGTACCTAACCGTTACACCTATAGCGATCCTGAGGCTCCTACATTCATCGTAACTAACGCCCAGACCCAGCTGTTACTCGCTGAGGCAGCACTTAGAGGATACATAAGTGGTAATGCAGGTGCATTCTTCGAGGCTGGTATCCGTGCTGCTATGGCACAATTCAGCCAATTCCCCAGCAAGGGTGCTTCAACACTTGTTGACACCTATCTTACACCTGCTGCTGTTGACGCATACGTAGCTTCTCAGACCGCAGCCTTTGCTACTGCCAGCGCAGAAGGAAAGAAGGAAATGATTAACATCCAATACTGGATCAACAGCTTTGGTGATGAGTATGAGGCATTTGCCAACTGGCGTCGTTCTGGCTATCCTACTCTTGAGGCTTCTCCATTCTGTATTGGTACAGCCAACGCTGACGGTAATAGCCAGAGTAAAGGTATCCCCCGTCGTTTCCGCTATCCTACTAGCGAGGATCAGATTAACACCACAAACTATCAGGCAGCTGTTAGCCGTCTCTCTGGTGGTGACCGCTTCGACTCACGCATATGGTGGGACAAATAAGGAATATTTATAACCTCTTTATAAGGGTGTGTCAGAATCGACACACCCTTTTATCTGTTTTACTTGCCTTACTCTCTCTTGTATTACTTGGAGTTGTAATGCTCACATACGAAAACGAATACCTGTTTCGTATTCAGGAGCAAAGTCTTTTCCTCTACACACTTTTATTCTTTAAACTATGCATGTCTGAAGTTGGAGGACTTCTTATTTGGCTAGGATGTTACTTCACCCAATACCTATACCATACCTGGATAGGTGCTTCAATATTGCTATTACTATGGACCTTGTTAGTATGGATGTTAAAAAAAGCCTTTAATATCCCATCGGTATTAGGTGTACTAGCCATTATCCCTATCGCAATCCTTTCAATTACAATCTTCCACTTAGGTTATTGGATCTTTTACCTGAAAATGCATGGCTACTTCTTCGCTTCTACGCTAGGAACAATTCTTGTGGTAAGTGAAGTATGGCTATATCGATTTATACCTGTCAAATACCACATACGTACATTATTTATAATAATAATAACTTTCATCTCTTATCCTCTGTTTGGTTGTTATGCCCTTTGTGCTGCATTGATAATGGGTATTATATCATGGAGGGCAGAAATTCAAGACAAATGGCACTGTTTACTTGATAGTATAGCAGCTATTCTGTCTATTTTGGCCATTCCTCTTATTTATTATAATACATTATACCATAGCACCAATATCAATGATCTTTGGTTTGCTGGTATCCCCCGATTTGAAACCGCTGAGCGTGTTTGCACGCCATATTATATGCCATACCTTCTACTAATACTATGCTTGATTGCCTTTGCTCTACTATACAAGAAGCATCGTACAATTACAATCAAGAGACCTCTTGCATGGAGCATTCTGCAAATAACGATATATACCATCATCTGCATCTTTACTTACCTTAACTGGTACAAGGATAAGGAATTCCATCAAGAATTGAAGATGTACCGTAATATGGAATCTATGGATTGGGACAGCGTTCTTAAAACGATGAGTGAAGCAAAGACCCCTACCCGCTTCATGTGGATGATGAACAATTTGGCCTTATTCAGACTCGACAGACAAGGTGATGAGATGTATCACTATCGCTATGGAAACAAGCTGAATGTTGCGCCTTTCGAAGTTCGCATGCTGCAAATTGGTGGCAAATTGCTCTACTTGAACTATGGGCAATCCAATTTCTGTCATCGATGGTGCATAGAAGCAGGAGTCGAGTTCGGTTGGCGGATAGAATATCTGAAATGTATTGTGACGAGTCTTCTTATGAATGGCGAGACTGAAGCTGCTCAGAAATATCTCCATATTCTGCATCATACAAAATATTATAAGATCTGGATGCCAGAGGGTATTGACACCATGAAACGATTGATGTCAGAAGATGACCAGCTAACTAGCGACAATATGCTTGCAGAAGCATTTCTTCTTAATCATTTTGCTAACCGTGATAGCCAGGACCCTGTTACACAAGAAGCATCTTTAATGTTTGCTTTACAATCATGTAATAAAGAGGTCTTCAAAAAACGACTTCAGCATGCTATCGTTCTTCAGCCTCAAAGGCATATACCATTACACTGTCAAGAAGCATTGTGCGTATATAATCTTGTCGACTCATTTAATGTAGACATGAATATCAAGAAGAATTACGAGGCATTCATGTCGAGCGCAAGCCAGTTAAGGGGTATGGATATGAAACAAGCGAAAGCTGCTATGTATGAAAGATATGGCAACACTTTCTTCTATGATTACTATTTCAACAATTATCAGCAACCACAATAATACGATGCACTATAGAACTATCATAAGCATGATTATATCTGCTGTATTGCTATCATGCAGCCAACCAACCGTCCCAAGCCAATATACGGAAAGCTCGGATTATCCAAACATATATCCTGATTATACAAAGGGGATTACCATTCCAATCAATATAGCGCCTCTTACGTTCGAACTAACAGAGGAAACAGAAGGAATGATAGCAAGATTTTCGTTTAGAGATATTGAATTGGTATGTGGAGATAAGCTAGCCATCCCTAATATCAGCGAATGGGAAAAACTCAAAAAGGCAGCTGTAGGAAATGCTATCAAAGTTGAAGTATTTGCAAAGGATAATGGGAACTGGGTAAAGTACAAACCATTTGACATCTATATATCAACAGATTCAATAGACCCGTATATCAGTTATCGTTTAATTCCACCATCGTATGTTTCGTATGAGGAACTTACGATCAATCAACGATGTCTGGAAAACTTCGACGAAGAAGTCATCTACGACAATCGTCTTTGTAGCGAAAGAGGTAAAGGTCAGTGTATCAATTGCCATCATTATCAGAATTATAACCCCAAGCGTATGCAATTTCATGCACGCCAAAATCATGGTGGTACATTTATAAGTATCGATGGAAAACACAAGAAGATCAATATGAAACACGACTCTATTCTGTCAGCAGGCGTATATCCTGCATGGCATCCATCCATGAACATCATTGCTTATTCCACTAACAAGACCCTACAGAGTTTTCATACTCGCGACATCAACAAAATAGAGGTTTTAGATGCAGCAAGCGACTTGATTCTCTATGATATAGACCAAAATAAAGTCACAACTATAGAGAAAGATCCACATGAATTTGAAACGTACCCATGTTGGACACCTGATGGTAAGATGCTCTATTATTGTAGCGCCCATTTCGAATATGCTACCGATACTATCAGCAGAACAGAAGCCTTGAATAGGTACAAAGACATCAAGTACAATATTTACCGTAAAAGATTCAACCCCAATACCAAAACATTCAGTGCAAAAGAACTTGTGTATGATGCGACGTCAATTGGAAAAAGTGCTACCCTTCCGAGAATTTCTCCTGATGGGAGATTTCTGCTATTCACACAAGGAGAATGGGGGTGCTTCCACATTTGGCATCGCGATGCTGATTTATGGATAATGGATTTATCTACGCTTCAGGCAAAGCCCTTAAGCATTTGTAACTCTCCAAATGTTGAAAGCTATCATTCATGGTCAAACAACGGTAAGTGGATTATCTTCTCTTCCCGAAGAAATGATGGTGTATACACTCGACTATACATCGCTCATATAGACAAAAATGGACAAGCATCCGTACCTTTCGAATTACCTCAGTCTGACCCTGATTATCATCTGCAGCTTACTAAGAGCTACAATATACCTGAATTTATGAAAGGCCCCGTTAGCCTTAAGCCTCAAGAAATAGCGAATATTCTGAAGACTGAAGGTGAAACCATTATCTTCTCGCAACATCCATGATACCGATGTCAGGTAGCTATTGTTCCTTTGGCAAGAAAGAGACGCTGTGTGGGCAAACAGCACTTAATGACGTAAACGTTTGCGCCTGGTTAACATAATTTAACGCGATATTTTTGCATCTTTTTACACTTTTCTATATATTTGCAAAAAATTTGCTAAATATATACTAATTAACATCATTACTAATAAAAAAAACCTAAAACATGGAAAAGGAAATTTTTGTCTCTCGCATGAGAGCGTGCATGATGGTTTTGTTTTTGCTTTTTGCAGGCATGACTTATGCACAGAATGTTACGGTGAAAGGTACAGTTTCTGACCAAAACGGTGAGCCAATTGTTGGTGCCACAGTTAAGGTCGACAAAGCCCAATCCGGAACAGTGACTAACTATGATGGTGATTTCCAGCTTAGCTGCCGCGAGGGTGCTAATTTGGTTATCAGCTACATCGGCTACACAACTAAGACGGTAACAGCCACTTCTGCTCAGAAGATGCAAATCGTTCTTGATGAAGAGGCAACCGCTCTGAATGAAGTCGTTGTAACAGCCATGGGTATTAAAAAGGATGCCAAGAAACTGGGTTACTCAGTAAGTACCGTAGGTGCTGAAGAATTGACAAAGGTAGGTTCTCCGACCTTCGCTTCAGCTATGTATGGTAAAGCAGCTGGTGTACGTATCCAGACAGCTCCTGGTGGCGGAACATCTTCTGTATCTATTAACGTTCGTGGTTTCTCTTCAATCACTGGTAACACGCAGCCTTTGATCGTTATGGATGGTGTGCCCATTCGTAACGGTAATGTCAATAATGAGGTAGACTATTGGTCAAGCCAGCGTATCGAATCCAATGGTTTGGTTGACATCAACCCAGAGGACATTGAGAGCGTATCTATTCTGAAAGGTGCTGCAGCATCTGCACTTTATGGTTCTGAAGCAGCCAATGGTGTAGTAGTTATTACCACCAAGACTGGTCGTGGACAGCAGGGCGTAGGCGTAGAGTTTGGTGCTAACCTGAGTTGGGATAAAGCAGCTTATATGCCTAAACTTCAGAACGAATTTGGACCTGGATCATGGGGCTATCGTGGCAATGTTAACGACTACATGATTCAGACTGGTGGTTTCACTGAGCAAGAGTACAATGGTCAGAAGTATCATACAGTAGAAGCTACCAGTAACTATTGGGGGCCAAAATATGATGGTAGCTCAGTATATTATTGGGATGGCAGACAGCGTGCTTACAATGGTCTGGGTAGCAATCCTTGGACAACCTTGTTCCGCACAGGTTTCAACCAGCAGTACAATGTAGCAATTACGAAGGCTGGTGAGTGGGGTAATGTTCGTTTCGGCTATACCTATAATAATGTAAAGGGCATGCAGCGTAACTCTAGAAACGACAAGCACAATTTCTCTGTGAATGGTACTTTGAACATACTCAAGAACGTTAAACTCGATTTCTCTGCACAGTATCTGCGTCAGAACATTAAGAACCGTGCTTATCGTATCAGCCGTATCACCTTGAACTATGGTGGTATGATTGGCTCGTTTGATGATGTTGATCTGATGATTAATAAGACTGTTACTTCTAAGGGCTTCATCTACAGCACAGGTGACGGACAGTCTGAGACACCTGACGAGAATCTGATTTATGCACCTGGTACAGCTGCTTTGATGTCTGAGTATCTGTGGAATATTCTCGGTAATGTGCAGGAAGAGAATCACAACCGATTCATCGCAGGCGTAACACCTTCTTGGGAGATTATTCCCGGTTTGACACTTCGTGGCCGTATCGCTACCGACTTGACAGCTGAGGATATCGAGAACCGCAATGGCGCTAAACGTGCTATTGGTTACACATCAAATGCAGGTGATTTGGGTGGTTATTCTCTGAAGAACCGCAAATATGAAACTTACTATGGTGACATTATGCTGATGTTCGATAAAACATTCGCTGAAAAGCACAATGTTACAGCTAACGTTGGTTGGTCAGGCCGTCAGGAAAGAACCTCAGCCTCTACTGTTTCTACAAATGGTGGTCTTTCTGTTACCAACTGGTATAACCTTGCAGCTTCTAATTTGACACCAAATGCCAGCCAGGATGATATCAAGTCATTGCGTACTGCATGGTTTGGAACCTTAAGTTATGGCTTTGACAACTGGGCATACTTGGAGGGAACAATCCGTAACGAGAAGATCTCTACACTGGCTCCAGACTACAACAGTTTCACCTATCCTTCCGTAAACGCCAGTGCTATTATTACTGAGTTGCTGAAGGATAAGAGACCTGGATGGTGGGATTACGGTAAGGTTCGTGCGTCTTACGGTATCGTAGGTAATGCCCCTGAGGTTTATGCCGCTAACGTGCTTTACAACCAGTCACAGATAGGTTCATACCTCTATAACTCTATTGGAAACTCACTGGGTAACCTGACACTGAAACCTGAGAAGAAGTACGAGTTCGAAATTGGTCTTGAGACCAAGTTCTTGCATAACCGTTTAGGCTTCGAGTTCTCATACTATAACAACACTGTAAAGGATCAGATTCTTCCAATCTCTCTGCCAAAATCAGCAGGTGGTAGCTCTATCATGCTGAACATTGGTGAGTTGAAGAACCATGGTATGGAATTTGCAATATATGGCACACCTATCCAGACAAGGGATTGGCAGTTAGACTTACGCTTCAATATCGCATTCAATAAGAATAAGGTTACAAAGTTGATGGATGGTCTTAACAGTATTCTCCACCGTTCATTCGACAACTCTGCTTACCTATATTCTTACACAGACGAACCAATGGGTGACTGGTATGTTTACGAGTACAAGCGTGATGCCCAGGGACGTAAGATCATTGGTGAAGACGGTCTGCCTATCCGCAACACTGAACTCACAAAGGTTGGTAATGCCATGCCTAAGGGTGTAGGTGGATTCTCCGCAAACCTCCGTTGGAAGCAGTTATTCCTGGATGCAACCTTCGACTTCCGTATTGGTGGTGATGTGCTGAACCAGTACTGGCAGTACGCTATGGAGACAGGTATTTTGAAGTCTACTCTTGATGGTCGCGAAGGTCACGGAGGCCTGCCCTACTATTACGAGAACAACAACATCAGTTCCTCTGGTACAACTATCGCAGGTACAGCTCCTGCTGGTTACACTCAGTTCAATGACGGTATGATTGTTGAAGGCGTTACCGCTGATGGTACTCCTAATACAAAGATTATCCCAGCAGGTATCTTCTACAAGAACTCTTATGGTTGGGGTGCCGGTTCACACAACTCTTACGAGGAGGCTATTCAGGATAACTCTTACCTGAAACTTCGTGAGCTCTCTCTCGGTTATCAGTTGCCAACAAGTTTCACAAAGAAATTTGGTTGCCAGAACCTTACACTCTCACTCTTCACACGTAACCCATTCTATATCTTCAAGAACCTAAAGGATATGGATGCTGAGTCTGGTGATGGTACTAACTGGATCGGACAGGCCGTTGCAGGTAACTCTTCTGCAGCAAGCCGTAGCTTTGGTTTCTCTCTCCGTGCTAAGTTCTAATTCAATTGGAAACAAAAGATTGAAAATTGAAGAATTAACATAAAACAGAATATGAATATGAAAAAGATAATAACATTTGCATCTATGAGCATTACATCTTGTTCTGATGAGGCTTACTCAGAGAAATACAACAACCCATCAAAGACCACTACCGTGTCATGCGACAAGCTATTTACAGGTGTTGTATGGACTGGCCGTACATACGGTATGCAGACCTATTGGGGTCTCTGTACCTTCAAACTTCCACAGATTGGTACCTACTCTCAGTGTGCTAGTCACTTCTGTGCTGATGCAGATTATGAGGGCACGGGCTCTTATGTTAGTTATGGTAACGACCGCTGGAAGAACTTCTATGAGGACTTGGCTCAATACAAACTGATGCGTTATACTTTCAACAATTTGGATGCTTCTCAACAGAGCGAGAATCAGCTATATATGGACTGTGCCACTGTTTGGATGTACGACCAGCTTGGAAAGGCAGTCGACCTTTGGGGCGATATTCCTTTCGTAAATGCATGTAACATTCAGATTTCTGCAGACATCGCTGACAGTAAGGCTTCTTACGATGATGCAAAGAGCCTTTACGAGATGATGCTGAACGGTGCAACCTTTACTGATGTGAAAGGCGAATCTCAGGCTTATGATGGCCTCAACACGCTTTACAGCCGTATCAAGAGCGCTTCTGCTCCTTCATCGTTCGCTACTCAAGATATCCTCTTTGGTGGTGACGTTAGCAAGTGGGCTTCTTATGCCATTGGCCTCCGTGCTCGTTTGGCACTCCGTGTTTCAACACAGGGCAGTCTCGAATCTACAGGAAAATCTATCCTTTCAGAGATTGCAAGTGCTGTAGCTTCTGAGGCTCAGGATTGTGCTACTGGTTTTGCTGATCCTTCAATCGTTGCTTTCAGTTATAATGATGGTAACGGTATGAACTGGGGTGGTGGATGGAACGAGTGGAGCCGTCAGTTCTCACGCCTGTCTTACAAGATGGCAGAGATTCTGAATCTGCCTGAGGGTTCTAAGATGAATCATACCACTGATATCCATGTAGCTGGTGCTGACCCACGTGCTGCAATTATGTTCGATGCTTCTAATGCAGGTACCGTTCATATCCTTGACTACCACCAGACCTTCTCACAGCAATACTATGACGGATGGCTCAAAGAAGCTACCTACCGTTGGTTCACTGTATGCGACTCAGCAACATTCATTAATAACGCCTACTTCATGCATCCTATCATGACCAAGGCTGAGATGTTGCTCACATTGGCAGAAGCTGCACAGCGTGGTATCATCAACGGTAGTGCTGAGACCTATTTTAAGAATGGTGTTCAGGCATCTATTGATTTCTACTATGCAGAGAATGCAAAGTCTACCTTCCGTGCTGCTGTTGACAAGCCAGATGCTACAGAATACATCAACAAGCTATGGAGCAATGCTTCAGATAAACTCGAAGCTATCTGCAACCAGCGCTGGCTCCACTTCTCAATGCTGCAGCAAGAGCAGAGCTATGCTGAGGTACGTCGTACAGGTTATCCAAAACTGGAGTTCCGTAATTTCCAAAAGGATCCTAACTATACCATCTATCTCCCAATGGATCGTATTGTTTATGCATCTGATGAAATTACAAATAATCTCGAAAATGTAACCGAGGCTATCAATCGTCTTTCAAATCCATCTGTAGAGTGGCTTAACGCTATCTTCTGGGCAAAGCCTTCTGGCACTTGGTACACTGTTATCGATCTGCCTTACGAGTAAAAAAGATAACATCTTATAAACTTTCAAATCCCGAAGCCTCTCGCAGGTTTCGGGATTTTTTATGCCTAATTTTAGTTTACTGCAAAAAACACCTCCCCTCCTACCCTAAAATGCCTCAAACCCCGATAAACAAAGGGCTCAAGGCACGGTAGGTGTTGTACCAACACCTACCGTACACCTACCGTCACATCAAAGAATTGTGCTACACGCATGCAGAAATAATTGGTCAAGTTCCGCAAAGCCAGGGGTGGAACGAGGGGCCATTGTCAATAATTACCTTATTATCTTTATAAATTTGCAAAATTATTTGCAGAATTGCAAAGAATATTGTATCTTTGCAGCAAAAACAATAAAGAAATGATAATTGCAAACAAGGAATTACTTGATGCATTTGTGCAGAAACATGCGCAATCCGCAGGGCCACTAAACAAATGGGTGGAAAAGGTAAAAAGCACAACATGGCAAAATCATTCCGAACTGAAACAGACGTTTCCATCTGCTGACTATGTGAAGAATGGTCGCTATGTTTTCAACATCAGCGGGAATAACTATCGAGTAGTTGCTGTGGTCATTTTCATTGGCGGTGTGATGAATATCCGTTTTGTAGGGACACATTCGGAATATGATAAAATAGATAGTTCAACGATATAAAGAAAGGAGTAAGTATGATTAAGAAATTAACAACAAGACAGGAGTATGAAGAGACGAAGGCTATTGTAGAGGCCTTAATCACTGAAGCTACAGAGAAGGGAATGCTTGAACCTAAAATGGACAATGAGTACACTCGTCAAATCTCTGATTTGAGCAAGTTAATGGCTCAGTATGAAGATGAATACACGGATATTCTACCGCTACGAGAGAAGTCACCCCTAATCAGATCGATTGAGGATTATTTCTACGCTCGTAATATGAAGCAAAAAGAGGGGGCTCGATATCTTGGCATTAACGAATCTGTTTTAAGTCAGATACTTAGTGGAAAGAGGCGTATCACAATGCCAATTGCAAAACTACTGCACTCTAAGTTGGGCATCAATGCAGACATGATACTTAAGTATGCATAGATTTATTTACCAAGAGATTATAATAATTTTCTGAATTTACGCTTGAGCAGAGAAGCTTTTTTGATACAATCCTTTAATTGTTGGAAAAGAGAAGGTTCCATAAGACCAAGATCTTCAACTTCAGCGTTCATGGCATCAAGATATTGCTGTTCGTATTCATCAACACTTTCGCCATAAATAAATGTCGGAAGTTCAAAATGAAAGGAATCTGTTATTTGAGTCTTTGGACTGAAAACAAAAGCATTTACCTGACGCTCTGGGATATCCACACAGCCATCCGACACAAGAGCATCAGAAGGGATATGATCTTTACTTGTTGGTAGTGATGCCATCATTACCTCTTCATTAATGTGCTTAAGCACTACATAATATTTTGGTTTTGGTGTGTTTCCATTCTTAAACTCAAATGGAGAAAACTTCAACAGTTGTCCTTCTTGATACATTATAGTATTATTTTCTTAAGAGATTAGCCATTTGACGGTTTTCGAGAATCTCCTCATAGTATTCACGATGATCAGGACAGAGATGTCGCGCCATGTCAATAACAATATTCGAACTATTAGCACGTTTCTGCTCAAAATCATCCAGCAAATCGTGCTCCTTAGCTGTATCATACCATAGCGAGCCAGGCTTATGGGTCTCATCTATCAATTGATCAGACGTCATACTACCATACTTCTCCATCACCTGAGCCATTACCTGCAACTCTGCATCAGAGAACTCATCATCACAGAAGTCACGTTTGGGAGTTACCTTTATACCCTGACCATTGAACTCCAAGGCGATGAACTCTGACAAGAGTACTGGCCCATCGGATAGTTCTTCGAATACATCTACAGACACAGGGCCAAGTCGCCACACTGAATAGGGAATGGCAAGCATGGGTACATGGTATTGTTGTACCATACGCTCCTCCATCAGAAAGAGCAGCTTAAGTATCTCCGTCTTATAAGGATACTTAGCATGCTGAGCAATATATAGAACTGTATTGCCAAGTTTTTGCCTATTTGGTTCGGAAAATCTGCACATGATTCTTGTATTTGCGTGCAAAATTAAGAATAATAATTGAGAAAAACAAATTTTTAGAGACATTTTGACCTCCCCTCCTCCCGTAAATAGCCTAAAACGCCTTTGTATAAACGTGTTGCGGTACGGGAGGTGTTGCACAAACACCTCCCTAACACCTCCCGTCAATCTCATTAAGAAAAACTTTTTCTTTACACGCTAACATGGCCCTTTTTGCGCTCTAGTTATGAAAATTTTGCGCCCTAACTAGAGAAATAGTTTTTTCTAGTTTAGCAGAAAATACGGCCTAGCGAAAATATTGTACAGCATTTTTAGGATCAAAAAGATAGCAAAATTTCTATCAATTTCAGATTTTGCTACTATTAATAGTAAAACTTGCTAGATTTAATGCTAGCACTATTTTGAATTAATAGTGGTTTTGAAAGCCTAAAAAAATCTTTTCCTTGTTCTGAAGTTATAGGTAAAAATTATTTAATTATGCTTATTTCTCGGTTTTGATATGCTTGAGGAGATAACGGGAGGTCTACGGGAGGTGTTTGCGCAACACCTACCGTGCCTTGAGCCCTTTATATAAAGGCGATTCCAGAGAAAACGGGAGGAGGGGAGGTGTTTTTTGAAAAAACTCTTGCAAGTTTCGGGATTTTTTTGTATCTTTGCCCCAACTAAAAACTTCTGAAAATGAAACATCTACTAGCTAAAACTGTAATGCTGATAGCAGGGATGCTGACAATAGCCAGTACAGCCTGTGGACAAGAGAACTATGTAGGCCAGAAAGTGGCTGCTTTAGACGCCAAAACCTGGGAGAGTTCCGAGTGGATATCTGTTGCTGATGCCCCTATTGCCAAAGGGCGAGCAGGCAAGACGATTCGTGCTGCAGATGGTGCCAACTGGTTTGTGGCAACCATCAAAAACGAGCAAGAAGTCATCGCAGCCAAATGGATGACTGCAGGACTTGGTGTCTACGAACTCTACCTGAATGGTCAGCTTGTGGGCGAAGAGGTGCTAAAGCCTGGTTTTACCCACTTTGCCAAAACCAAACGCAGCTTTACTTACAATGTTACCAAGGCCTTTGCGAAGGATAAGGGAAAGGAGAACGTGCTTGCTGCTCAGGTTACCCCTGGTTGGTGGGCGGATAAAATCGTAACCCCTGGCGAGAAAGAAGGTATGCTAGGCGAGAAGTGCGCCTTCCGTGGCGTGCTGGAATTGACTTTCGCTGATGGCACCAAGAAACTATTTGGTACCAACTGCGATACTTGGAAAGCAGGTATTGCTGGTCCCGTAAAGCATGCAGCCATCTTCGACGGTGAGACCTATGATGCTCGCGAATTGCCAGGCTATGCTGTCGTCGAAACATTGCAGAAGCCCGTTATTAATCAAGAGTTTAAGGGCGAGATTCTGCCCTCGGAGGGTGCAGAGATCTATCTGCGTCGCGACCTTGCGTTGTCGCCCAAAAAGACCTATATCTGGGAGGGCGTATCTGGTGCCAAAGAGGCACAGGATAAAAAAGAAGTGGAATACGGAAAGGTGAACATCAAGTACAGCTACGTTACAGGTCAGACCTTTACGCTGAAAAAGGGCGAGACCCTCGTAGTTGACTTTGGTCAGAATTGCTCAGGCGTACCAGCATTTACTTTCAAGGCCAAGGAAGGTACCCAACTTACTTGTTTGCCAGCAGAGATTCTGAACGATGGCAATGGTGCAGAGCGCAGAGGGATGGATGGCCCTGAGGGGAGCGTCCATCGCAGAAACCTACGTATTCAGGACTCAGGCGTACGCATCGACTATACCTTTGGCAAGGATGCAGATTACGTCAACTATTACCCCCACTGCACCTTCTTTGGCTATCGCTATATCTCAGTAACAGCTGGCGATGACGTAGAATTCAAGAAAATCGTATCGATACCGATTACTTCGATAGCCCAGAACCTCGAAATAGGCACCATCACCACAGGAAACGAACTTATTAACAAGTTGATTTCGAACACCCGCTGGGGTCAGCGTTCCAATTATCTCTCTGTGCCCACGGATTGTCCTCAGCGTGACGAGCGTCTGGGCTGGATGGCTGATACTCAGGTATTTACAGAGGCAGGCTCGTTCTTTGCCAATACCGATCGTTTCTTCCATAAATGGATGCGCGACGTGAGAGATTCTCAGAGCGAAACGGGAGGATACCCTGGTGTGGCCCCTACGGCCCAATATGGCAACGAGATGATGCGACTGGGATGGGCAGATGCTGGTATCATCGTACCTTGGACCATCTGGAAACAGTTTGGCGACAAGGCTATCGTGGATGAGAGTTGGGAATCGATGACTCGCTTTATGAACCATATCAACGAGGTGAAATATAACCACGAAGCACTCGTAAAGGAGAATGGCAACTACCAATGGGCAGACTGGTTGAGTTGTGAGGCTCTCGAGACTTGCGTCAATCTCGCCTTTGATAAGAACTGGAAGCCTTATCCCGATGCCATCATCTATTGGAACTACCTGAGTGCCAGCTATTGGTTGATCGATGCAGAGATGATGCGGGATATGGCAAAAGCTACGGGTCGCGACAGCAAGCAATACGAGCAAATGGCAGAAACAGCAAGGGCCTATCTGAAAGAGCAATTCCTCGACAAGGAAGGCAACTTTAAGACCACTGTGCTTAACACCATGCAGACCCCTGCCCTCTTTGCCCTGAAGAATAAATTGGTAGAGGGCAAGGCCAAAGAGAATGTGATTGCTCGCTTGCGCCAGAACTTTGCAGAGCACGGCAATTGCTTGCAGACGGGCTTCCTGGGTACCTCTATCCTGATGGCAACGCTGACAGAAAACGGCATGAGCGACATCGCTTACGAACTACTCTTCCAGCGTAAGAACCCAAGTTGGATTTACTCTATCGATAATGGTGCAACCACCATCTGGGAGCGTTGGAACAGCTATACCAAAGACAAGGGCTTAGGTCCTAATGGTATGAACAGCTTTAATCACTATGCCTATGGAGCCGTATGCGAATGGATTTGGGAGACAGCAGCAGGCATCGCCACAGATGTTGCAAACCCAGGCTTCAAGCATATCATCATGAAACCCATCCCTGATAAGCGACTGGGTTATATTAAGGCTGAATACCAATCTGCAGCAGGACTCATCAAGAGTGCTTGGCGATATGAGGGCAACCAATGGATATGGGACTTCACGATTCCTGAGGGCGCCACAGCTACTGTAACCCTACCTGGTGAGACTACCTCGAAAGAATACACAAGTGGTACTTATCAGTTGATTCAGACGGTAGCCAACGATGAGCCTCTGGTACTGAAGAGTCCTGACGGACAATTGGAAATGACCTTCCTAGTAGATGGTGGTGTGCCCAAATATACCCTGAAGCGTGGCAACCAAGACGTGATTCTGCCCTCGAAAATGGGCTTTGAGTTGATGGGAGGTCAGTGTCTCGACAAAGACTTCATCCTTACAGCCTCATCTTCCAGCACCTTCGATGAGACTTGGCAACCTGTATGGGGCGAGGAAGCCAACATCCGCAACCATTACAATGAGCTCTTTGTAACCCTTCAGCAACCACTGAAAGAAGAGGGAAAGAAGCCCACAGTGATGCAAATCAGATTCCGGCTTTACGACGATGGTCTGGGATTCAGATACGAGTTCCCCATGGAAAACTCACTGACCTACTTTATGGTCAAGGAAGAGCTAACACAATTTGCCCTTACTGGTGACCACACCGTATGGTGGGTTCCTGGCGATTATTCTACACAAGAATATCCCACCACAGAATCAAAACTATCGGATGTTCGCAGACTCTCGCCAGACATCCGAGTAAAAGGCGGATGGCCTCGTCAGGCCTCTTCGCCCTGTGGCGTTCAGACTGCTGTTCAGATGAAGACAGCTGAGGGTCTTTACATCAATATCCATGAGGCAGCAGTACTCGACTATCCCACCACGAATCTGGACCTCGACGACCAGACCTTCGTGATGACCACCCATCTGACACCAGATGCAGAAGGCGTGAAAGCCCGTATGCAGGCTCCTTGCAAGACCCCTTGGCGCTCTATCATGGTTTGTAAGAGTGCCACAGATGTACTCGCATCACGATTAGTGCTGAACCTGAACGATCCTTGTGTGATTGAGGATACGTCGTGGATTCATCCTACAAAGTACATGGGCGTTTGGTGGGAGATGATTACAGGCAAGAGCCACTGGTCGTACACCAGCGATTATCCCTCCGTACAATTGGGCAAGACAGACTATGCCCACTCTACCCCTCATCATCGTCATGGTGCCAACAATGAGAACGTTCGTCGCTACATCGACTTTGCTTCAGAGAATGGCTTCGATGCCCTTTTGATAGAAGGTTGGAACGAAGGATGGGAAGACTGGTATGGTTGTCAGAAAGACTTTGTGTTCGATTTCATTACACCTTATCCCGATTTCGATCTTCCTGCTCTGAACCAATATGCCCATCAGAAGGGTATCAGACTGATTATGCACCATGAGAGTTCATCATCAACCCTGAACTACGAGCGATGGATGAAGGAAGCATACGACCTGATGAACAAATATGGTTACGATGCTGTAAAGAGTGGCTACGTGGGTAAGATTATCCCTTATGGCGACTATCATTACAGTCAACCTACCATCAATCACTATCACTATGCCATCACAGAAGCAGCCAAGCGACACATCATGGTAAATGCCCACGAGGCCGTACGTCCCACAGGTCTCTGTCGCACTTGGCCCAACATGATTGGCAACGAAAGTGCTCAGGGAACAGAGTTCCGTGCTGGCATCTTACCTGGACACACCACGATTCTGCCATTTACTAGATTGCAGGGTGGCCCGATGGACTATACCCCTGGTATCTTTGAAACAGATCTTTCGAAAGTATCGGGATGGGATGAGCACCTGAAGTACACCATCTGTAATCAATTGGCACTCTACGTTACTTTCTACTCGCCCCTGCAGATGGCTGCAGACCTTCCAGAGAACTATGCACGATTCATGGATGCCTTCCAATTTATAAAGGATGTAGCAGTAGACTGGGACAAGAGTCTGTATCTGGATGCAGAGCCTGGTGCTTATATCATCACCGCTCGCCATCCGAAGCTATCGTCGCTGAATAAAGCTGCAGCTGGTGTGGCTTCGCTCCCTGATGGCAAGAAGGATATGGTAAGCAATGCAGCCAAGTTTGTTTACGCTTTGCCAGAGAATGCAACAGCAAAGGATTTGGAGGGGGCACAACCTCGTGATGTTTGGTACGTAGGAGGTATTACAGATGAGCATGCCCGCAATGTCTCTGTGAAGCTCGACTTCCTGAAACCTGGAACAAAATACGAGGCTACCATCTATGCAGACGCTCCTGATGCCGACTTTGAAACAAATAGTCAGGCTTATACCATCACTCGCAAGGTTGTAAGCTCAAAAACGACCTTGAAGCTCTGGATGGCTCGCTCTGGAGGATTTGCAATTTCGATAAGAGAAATGAAGTAGTTAAGAAGTTGAAGAAGTTAAGAAGTTAAGCCATATGAAAAAGATTTTATTAGGTTTATCATTTGTCATTTGTCATTTAGTATTTGCCCAAGCTGCATCAAAGCTGGAGCCAGTAGATTACGTTAGCACACTTGTGGGTACAGAATCCACGTTCAGTCTTTCAACAGGTAATACTTATCCAGCAATCGCTATGCCTTGGGGCATGAACTTCTGGGTGCCTCAAACTGGCAAGATGGGCGATGGATGGCAATATACTTACAGTGCCGAAAAAATTAGAGGCTTTAAGCAGACTCACCAACCAAGTCCTTGGATTAACGACTATGGTCAGTTCTCGCTGATGCCCACGGTGGGAGAAAAGGTCTTCGATGAGAACAAGCGAGCCAGCTGGTTCTCACATAAAGCAGAGACAGCCTTACCTTATTATTATAGGGTGTATCTGGCAGACTATGATGTCATCGCAGAAATGGCACCTACAGCTCGTGCTGTCATGATGCAGTTTACCTTTCCAAAGACAGATCAGGCCAACATTGTAATTGATGCCTTCGACAAAGGGTCGTATATCAAAGTTCTGCCTAACGAAAGAAAGATTATCGGCTATACCACTCGTAATAGTGGTGGTGTGCCTGAGAACTTCAAGAACTATTTCGTGATTCTGTTCGACAAGGCTTTCAGTGAGGTGGTAACTGTTGAAGATAGTATCTTCAGTGATGCTCATGAGATAGAGACCAATCATGCTGGTGCCATCGTTACCTTTAAGACCAAGAAAGGCGAGAAGATTTGTGCTCAGGTAGCCTCATCGTTTATCAGTTTTGAACAGGCTGAGGTAAACCTCCAGGAACTGGATAATGAGCCCATCGAACAAGTAAGACAGAGAGGACGCAACTCCTGGAACGAAATCCTAGGCAAGATAGAGGTTGAGGATGATAACATCGACCATCTGCGCACCTTCTATAGTTGCTTGTATCGCTCTGTACTCTTCCCTCGTAGTTTCTTTGAGGTAACAGCTACTGGCGAAACAGTGCATTACAGCCCTTATAATGGCGAGGTCAGAAAGGGCTATATGTTTACTGACACAGGTTTCTGGGATACCTTCCGTTGTCTGTTCCCCTTGCTAAACCTGATCTATCCATCCATCAACGAACAGATGCAGGATGGTTTGGTAAACGCTTGGTTAGAGAGTGGATTCCTACCAGAATGGGCTAGTCCTGGTCATCGTGGTTGTATGGTGGGCAATAACTCTGCCTCTATCGTGGCAGATGCCTATCTGAAAGGTTTGCGCCACTACGATATCGAGGCACTTTGGAAAGCTGTAGTCAATGGAACCAGAACGGTTCATCCTACTGTCAGTTCTACAGGAAGGTTAGGTCATCAGTACTATAATCTCCTAGGCTATGTACCTTGTGATGTAGACATTAAAGAAAGTGCTGCTCGCACCCTAGAGTATGCCTACGACGATTGGTGTATCTATCAGTTGGGTAAGGCCTTAGGCAAACCGGAGAAAGAGATTGGTGTTTATGCCCGTCGTGCCATGAACTATAAGAATCTATTTGACCCGTCGACAAATCTGATGCGAGGCAAGAAAGAAAATGGTCAATGGGCTACACCTTTCAACCCACTGAAATGGGGCGATGCCTTTACAGAAGGTAATAGTTGGCATTATACATGGTCCGTCTTCCACGACCCGAAAGGACTGATTAATCTGATGGGAGGCAAGAAGGTGTTCAACCAGATGCTCGACTCTGTATTCGCCTTGCCACCTGTCTTCGACGATAGCTATTATGGCTTCCCCATCCATGAGATTCGTGAGATGCAGATTATGAACATGGGCAACTATGCACATGGCAATCAACCTATCCAACACATGATTTACCTCTATGGTTATAG
>CAJOGK010000062.1 GCA_905234145.1 uncultured Prevotella sp.
TTTTCCAAAAATGTAAATATGTAAATATGTCAATTTCGCGCGCGTTTCATGTTTCTTGGATGATGTTCCAATATCTCCTGGCGGAGGATACTTGTGTCGATATGCGTATAAATCTCTGTGGTACCGATATTCTCATGGCCAAGCAGCGCCTGGATGATACGCAGATCGGCACCACCTTCGAGTAAGGCCGTGGCAAAGGAGTGGCGAAGGGTGTGGGGCGAGATGGTTTTCTGGATACCAGCCTCAACAGCCTGACGCTTAATCATGATTAATATCATGGTACGCGTGAGATGGGCGCCTCGGCGATTCAAAAACACGTAATCTTCTTCGCCTGGCTTGATTTGCATGTGGCAACGGTCATCAAACCAGAAAGCGAGCTCTTGGATGGCGCGCTTGGAAATAGGCACCAAACGCTCCTTACTACCCTTGCCCATCACACGCACATATTCCTCGTCGAGATAAAGATCTGAAAGTTTGAGATTTACCAGTTCGCTGACACGCAGGCCACAAGAGAACAGCACCTCGATGATGGCACGATTGCGATGACCCTCCCATTTTGACAGGTCGATACTCGCCTCAAGCTGATCAACCTCAGCCGTAGAAAGCACCTCGGGCAGATGCTCTCCTATCTGTGGCGATTCGAGCAGTTCGGTGGGATCGTCATCGCGATAACCATCGAGCTGGAGAAAACGGAAGAAAGCCCTGATACCACTGAGAATGCGACACTGAGAACGGGGATGGATACCGATATCGTGCAAACCGGCAGAGAAATGTTCCAAATCGCTGAGGGTAACATCACGCACATCTTTTTCCTCTCGCTCCAGATAATCAAGCAGTTTCCAAAGGTCGCGCTGATAGGCATCGAGCGTGTTGCCCGACAAGTTGCGCTGCAACTTTAAATAGCGCACATAACCTCTTACGATATCTTTTTCAGTACCCATTTTTCAGTATCTTGGTGCAAAGTTACTAAAAAATTGAGAATTAAGAATCAAGAATTGAGAATTATTTCGTACCTTTGCAGCCGTTATATAACAAGTAAGGATATGAAAATCCAAATTATCAACGGCCCGAACCTCAACTTGTTGGGGCAGCGGGAGCCGGGCATCTATGGCTCAAAATCATTTGAGGCCTATTTCAGAAACGTTATCCTGACGTAGAAATTAGCTACTACCAAAGCAACGTGGAGGGTGAGCTGATTAACAAGATGCAGGAAACGGGATTCTTTGGCGATTGTGACGGTATTGTGCTCAATGCCGGTGCCTATACGCACACGAGCGTTGCGCTGCAGGACTGTATCAGAAGTTTGAGATGTCCGGTGATCGAGGTGCACATCTCGAATGTTCACCAGCGTGAGGAGTTCCGTCATCATTCGATGATCTCATGTGCCTGTAAGGGCGTGATTTGCGGTTTCGGACTTGACAGCTACAGACTTGCCATTGAGGCGTTAGTAAAGTAGTTAAGGAGTTAAAGAAGTTAAGCCGAATGTCTGGGGAACTGGAGCGGTATATCCTAGAGCACACGGAGGCAGAGCCGGAATACCTGTATAGGTTGTGGCGGGCCACGAACATCCACACCATTCACGGTAGGATGGCGAGCGGACATCTGCAGGGTCGACTGCTAAAGATGATCGTTAAGATGGTACGGCCTAAGAACATTCTAGAAATAGGAACGTTCAGCGGCTACAGTGCCATCTCAATGGCTGAGGGATTGGCCGACGACGGACATCTGTACACCTTTGAGATAAACGATGAAATGGAGGACTTTACGCGACCTTGGATAGAGGGTTCGGAAGTGGCCGACAAGATCAGTTTTATCATAGGTGATGCACTGACAGAAGCGCCCAAACTGGGTATTGCTTTCGACCTAGTGTTCATGGATGGCGACAAGCGTACTTATCGCGACTGCTACGAGATGGTAATGACGCTACTGAGGCCTGGCGGTTTTATCCTAGCCGATAACACGCTCTGGGACGGACATGTGGTGGACCATGCTTACGACAAGGACAAGCAGACGCAGGGTATTGAGACCTTTAATGACTACATTGCCCGCGATAAGCGAGTGGAGCAGGTAATACTGCCCCTGCGCGACGGGCTGACAATCATTAGAAAGAAGGAGTTAAGAAGTTAAGAAGTTAAGAAATTAAGAAGTTAAGAAGTTAAGAAGTTAAGAATGCAAGAGACAAGACAAAACAAAATTGCGAGATTACTCCAGAAAGAGCTCTCGCTGATTTTTCAGCAGCAGACACGAGCCACTCGCGGCACAATGGTATCGGTGACGCGTACAAAGATATCGCCCGACCTCAGTATCTGTACGGCATATCTGAGTATCTTCCCCAGTGAAAAGGGCGAGGAGATTCTCAACAACATCAATGCCAACCAGAAAAGTATCAGATATGAATTAGGTACGCGCGTGCGTAACCAGTTGCGAATTGTGCCAGAGCTGAGATTCTTTATCGACGACTCGCTGGACTATATCGACCGCATTGACGAATTACTGAAGAAGTGAACTTCCCTTTTTTCATAGCTCGCAGGTATCTCTTCTCGAAGAAGTCGACACACGTCATCAACGTGATTAGCGGCATCTCCATCGTGGGTGTAGCCATCACAACCATGGCGCTTGTGGTAACGCTATCGGTTTTTAACGGGTTTCACGATTTGGTGGCGTCGTTCTTCACCTCGTTCGACCCGCAACTGAAGATAACACCAGCCATGGGTAAGACGGTGGCATCCGACGACCCCATACTGACACAGATAAGACAGTTGCCACAGGTTGAAGTGGCGACAGAGAGCGTGGAGGATATGGCACTGGCCATTTACAAAGGTCGCCAGGCGATGGTGATAATCAAGGGTGTAGACGATAACTTCGACCAGCTGACACATATCAACGAGATACTGATGGGCGATGGCGACTTTAGTCTGCATGCAGCCGATTTGGACTATGGAATCCCTGGCATACGATTGGCTGACCAACTAGGCACAGGCTATTATTACGACGAGCCGATGCACATCTATGCGCCACGCCGAGAGGGACAGCTGGACATGACGGCACCTGAGGAAGCTTTTGAGGAAGAAGAACTTTATTCGCCTGGTGTGATCTTTAATGTAAAGCAGTCGAAATACGATAAGAACTATATCCTGACCAGTATCTCGTTCGCCCGTCGCATCTTTGCGCAGCAGGGTATGCTCTCTTCGTTGGAGCTGAGACTGAAATCTGGCAGCAATTTCGACAAGGTGAAGGCAGAGATAATAAAAATCTGCGGCGATAAGTTTATAGTAAAAGACCGCTTTGAGCAACAGGACGACACCTTTAAGATCATGAAGATTGAGAAGCTGATAGCTTATATCTTCCTGACTTTCATCCTGATGGTGGCCTGCTTTAATATCATCGGATCGCTCTCCATGCTTATCATCGATAAAAAGGACGATGTAGTGACGCTTCGCAACCTCGGTGCCTCTGATAAGCAAATTGTACGTATCTTCCTCTTTGAGGGGCGTATGATATCGGCCATTGGTGCCATAATCGGCATCATTATTGGGTTGGCACTTTGTTGGGTACAGCAAACGTTTGGAATAGTGGCCCTTGGCACGTCGAGTGGAAATTATGTGGTTGATGCCTATCCCGTCAGCGTACATCCTGAGGACATTATCCTTGTGTTTATCACTGTGCTCATCGTAGGTTTCCTCTCTGTGTGGTACCCCGTGAACTATTTTGCAAAGAAACTTTTAGATTAAAAAATTAAAATATATGAGTTATCTATTTTCATCAGAGTCTGTATCTGAAGGTCATCCCGACAAGGTAGCTGACCAGATTTCAGACGCCATATTAGACCAGTTTCTGGCATACGACGATAAGGCACGTTGCGCCATCGAGTCGTTTGTTACCACAGGACAAGTAGTAATTATGGGTGAGGTAAGCAGCGATGTATATATCGACCTGCAGACCATTGCCCGCAGGACCATCAAGAAGATTGGCTATACCAAGGCCGAATATCAGTTTGACGGCGACTCTTGCGGTATTCTGAGTGCCATTCACGAACAGAGTGTAGACATTAACCGTGGTGTAGACAACGGCAACGAGGACGAACAGGGTGCCGGTGACCAGGGCATGATGTTTGGTTATGCCACCAACGAGACAGAAAGCTATATGCCTGTATCGCTCGACCTGGCTCACCTGATTATGCGCACGCTTGCCGATATCCGCAAGGAGGGCAAGGAGATGACATACCTGCGTCCGGATGCCAAGAGTCAGGTAACGGTACAATACAGCGACGAGGGTATCCCCGAGCGTATCGACACCATCGTGGTATCTACCCAGCACGACGAGTTTGACGAGGACGAAAAGATGCTCGCCAAGATTGAGGACGATGTGATTAACATCCTTATCCCTCGCGTAAAGCAGCAGATTCATTCGCAAAAGGTGCTCGACCTTTTTGGATTGGATATCAAGTATTATGTAAATCCCACGGGTAAGTTTGTGATTGGCGGTCCTCATGGTGACACAGGTCTTACAGGTCGAAAGATCATCGTTGACACCTATGGTGGAAAAGGTGCCCATGGTGGTGGCGCTTTCTCTGGCAAAGACTCATCGAAAGTAGACCGTAGTGCTGCATACGCAGCCCGTCATATTGCCAAGAACATGGTAGCTGCAGGCGTGGCCGATGAGATTCTGGTTCAGGTAAGCTATGCCATTGGCGTGGCCAAACCCATGAATATCTACGTGAACACTTATGGCCGCAGCAAGGTAGCTATGACCGATGGTGAGATTGCCAAGAAGATTGAGACGCTTTTCGACCTTCGTCCGAAAGCCATTGAGCGCACCCTGAAACTGCGCCAGCCAATGTATCTCGAGACAGCTGCCTATGGCCACATGGGGCGTAAATGTGAAGTAAAGAAGAAAACATTCACCAGCCATTATCACGAGACCAAGACCATCGACGTAGAGCTGTTTACTTGGGAGAAACTGGATCGTGTAGAAGATATTCGCCAAGCATTTGGGCTATAAGCTATGCTGCAAGAGGATAGTATCATCGTAAAAACCATACCGGCAAGACCGCAGACGCCCTATCAGGTGCTGCGGTTATTGCCTAAAGATGCTACGCCTGCGCAGCAAGACTCTGCTATCCAGGCCTGGTTTAAGCCTGGAGATATACACTATAGTAACCAACCTGACACCCTGCATTTACCAGGAGAAAGCATTCCGCGCGACCTCAAAGAGGTCAATCTCCCTCAATATTATCGGGAGAATTACTTCTCAAAAGATTCGCTTTATCACCCGGAACTGGAAGGTGGGCGCCCAGGTATAGCTGGCGACCCTATACCCTATACCATACAGAACGACCATTTCGTCACCAGTATCCTGCTGCTATGCTTTTTGGTGTTTACTTATGCCTCTGCTAAGATCCTGCCTTTTATTACCAAACAGGTAAAGGGTTTCTTTAACCCGCTCAAGGCGGAGGAGTTAACGGTAGAAACGGGCGCAGAACTGCGTATACAGTTGTTTTTTGTATTCATTGTAAGTCTGCTTTACGCCATACTCTTCTATTTCTATGCCACGCATTACATCGCCAATACCTTTATCCTGGAGTCGAATTATGCACTTATGGCATTCTACTGGGGAGCCTGCATTTGCTACTTCTCGATAAGGGCTGCACTCTACAGTTTGGTTAACAATGTATTCTTCACAAATAAGAAAAACTTACAATTTCTAGGCAACCTACTATTCATCACTGCCTTTGAGATAGTATTAATCTTCCCACTGGTGCTCCTGCTGGCCTATTTCCATTTTTCTATTGAAAATGCCATTGTTTATACTGCTTTAGCACTCATTTTTGTTAAATCACTGACATTTTACAAGGCTTACACCATATTTTTTAAGCAAAAAGAGTTTTTTTTGCAGATTATTTTGTACTTTTGTGCCCTCGAAATGACACCTTTAGGTTTGCTCTGGAGCAGCCTCGTGGCAATTACGAACATTTTGAAAATAAATTTTTAGGACACAGATGATAAAAAAGATTTTGGTTTCGCAACCCAAACCTACAAGCGAGAAGTCGCCATATTTTGATATAGCGAGCAAATTTGATGTTGAATTGGTATTCCGTCCTTTTATTAAGGTGGAATCCATCAGCTCTAAGGACTTCCGTGCACAGAAGGTAAACATCCTAGACTATACAGCGATTGTATTTACTTCACGTCATGCCATCGACCATTTCTTCAACATGGCCAAGGAGCTGAGAGTAAACATCCCCGAGGACATGAAATACTTCTGTGTCACAGAAACCATTGCACTCTATATCCAGAAATATGTGCAGTATCGTAAACGCAAAGTCTTCTTTGGTGAGACTGGTCGTGTAGACGATCTCCTGCCTGCTATGATAAAGCATAAGAACGAGAAGTACCTTGTTCCTATGAGCGATGTTCACTCCGACAGCCTCAGCAATCTGCTCGACTCTAAGAAGTTGCAGCACAAGGAGTGCGTCATGTATAAGACCGTAAGCAATGATTTCACGCCAGAAGAGGTTGCATCATTCGACTACGACATGCTGATTTTCTTCAGCCCGGCAGGTATTGAGTCGCTGATGAAGAATTTCCCCGATTTCAAGCAGGATAAGATTGCGATTGCCACCTTTGGTCCTTCTACGGCTAAGGCAGCAAAAGAGGCAGGTCTTCGTCTCGACATTGAGGCTCCCTCAGAGAAATATCCCTCGATGACGGGTGCACTGCAGCATTTCCTATTGCTACAAGAGGACTAAGGTGATGATGATGGCTCCTACACTCAGCAAAAAGGAGCGCATCGTCAGCAACCTGCTGATAGAAACGCTCTTTGGTCAAGGCAACAGCGAATCGCTGGCAGCCTATCCCATAAGAGTGATCTATACACAAATTGAGCAACAACAAGATTGTGCTCCTGTGCAGATTCTTATCAGCGTACCCAAGAAGCGGTTCAAGCATGCAGTAGACCGAAACAGGGTAAAGCGCCAAGTGCGCGAGGCCTATCGCCATCATAAGCAACTGCTATATAATAAGGTGGAAGAAGGCAAGCAACTGTTGGTCGCCTTTGTCTGGCTCAGCGACAAGCACATGCCTAGCAGCGAGGTTGAGAAGAAAATAAAAATGCTTCTCGAAAAAATAGCAGCAAAAATATGAAGTGGTTTAGTCGTATCATATCCAAACTGTTAGTAATGCCCATCCGCTTCTATCAGTTGTGTATATCGCCACTCTTAGGTCCCTCCTGCCGCTTTACACCCACCTGTAGCGAATATGCCAGACAAGCCATCTTGAAGCATGGCCCTATCAAGGGACTGGGACTCGCCATCTGGAGAATCTTAAGATGTAACCCCTGGGGTGGTTCGGGCTACGACCCAGTGCCTTAGAAGTGGAAAGTTAAAAGAGGAAAGTTAAAAGTAAAATATATATGAAGAATTTTGTAGAAGAACTGAAATGGCGCGGTATGCTGGCACAGATGATGCCTGGCACTGAGGAACTGCTCCAGAAAGAAATGGTAACAGCCTACCTGGGTACTGACCCCACTGCCGATTCTTTGCACATCGGCCACTTGTGTGGTATCATGATGCTGCGCCATCTGCAGCGTTGTGGCCATCGCCCTGTTATCCTCGTAGGAGGTGCAACCGGTATGATTGGCGACCCTTCAGGTAAGAGTCAGGAGCGTAATCTTCTCAACAACGAAACACTCTATCACAATCAGGAGTGCATTAAGAAACAGGTAGCTAAGTTCCTCGACTTTGAGTCGAAAGAGCCTAATGCAGCCTTGATGGTAAACAACTACGACTGGATGAAGGACTTTACTTTCCTTGACTTTGCACGCGAGGTAGGTAAGCACATCACCGTAAATTATATGATGGCCAAGGAGAGTGTTCAGCAGCGTTTGAATGGTACTGCTCGTGATGGTTTGTCATTCACGGAGTTCACCTATCAGCTGTTGCAGGGCTACGATTTCCTGTATCTCTATCAGCACTATGGCGTAAAGTTGCAGTTGGGCGGTAACGACCAGTGGGGCAATATGACTACTGGTACTGAGCTCATTCGTCGCACACTGGGTAATGAGGTTGAGACCTTTGCCCTCACTTGTCCGCTCATCACCAAGAGCGATGGTAAGAAGTTCGGTAAGACGGAGAGTGGTAACATCTGGCTCGATCGCAATCGTACCACACCTTATCGTTTCTACCAGTTCTGGCTGAACGTAAGCGATGACGATGCTGAGCGCTACATTAAGATCTTCACCTCACTCGAAAAGGAAACTATCGACAGCCTCATCGAAGAGCACAAGCAGGATCCTGGTCGTCGTATCCTCCAGAAGCGTCTGGCCGAGGAGGTTACTATCATGGTTCACTCGAAAGAAGACCTTGAAATGGCCATTGAGGCTTCAAACATCCTGTTCGGTAAATCAACGAAGGAGGCTTTGGAGAAGCTCGACGAGCAGACATTCCTTGATGTGTTCGATGGTGTTGAGAAGCACGAGATTTCCAAGGATCAGCTAGGCCAGCCCGCTATCGAATTGCTGACTACAGCAGCACCGGTATTCCCTTCTAAGGGTGAGATGCGCAAGATGGTTCAGGGTGGTGGTGTATCTCTGAATAAGGAGAAGCTCACTGACCAGAATCGTGAAATTACAGCTGACGATTTGATTGATGGCAAGTATCTTTTGGCCCAGAAAGGCAAGAAGAACTACTATCTGCTGATTGTAAAATAAGATAAGTTGGTGAAAATTTGGTGGATTCCAAAATTTTCACTAACTTTGCAGCGCATTTCAAGAATGCTGCATTTTTTGGACGATGGTGTAATGGTAACACTACAGGTTTTGGTTCTGTCATTCCCGGTTCGAATCCGAGTCGTCCAACTACTAAAAAACAACTTCTAAAACAAACGAACATGACAAATCTATTTTCACTAGAGGGCAAAGTAGCCCTAGTTACAGGTGCGGCTTACGGAATCGGTTTTTCAATTGCAGAGGCTTTGGCTAATGCAGGAGCAGAAATTGCATTTAATTGCCGTGGACAAGAGCATTTAGACAAAGCACTTGCCGAGTATCAAGCTAAAGGTATTAAAGCTCACGGTTATATCTGTGATGTTACAAACGAAGCGGATGTTGAAAAGATGGTGGCCGATATCCGTAAGGAATTGGGGCATATCGATATTCTTGTAAACAATGCAGGAATCATCAAACGCATCCCAATGCACGAGATGAAGCGTGAGGAGTTCCAGCAAGTCATCGATATCGACCTCGTTGGTCCGTTTATCATGACCAAGGCCGTTATTCCTGAAATGATGGAACGACGCGAGGGTAAGATCATCAATATCTGTTCGATGATGTCAGAGTTGGGTCGTGAAACTGTTTCTGCCTATGCAGCTGCTAAGGGCGGACTGAAGATGCTTACTCGCAATATCTGCTCAGAATATGGTGAGTACAATATCCAGTGTAACGGTATTGGCCCTGGCTACATCGCTACACCTCAGACTGCTCCCCTCCGTGAGCGCCAGCCAGACGGAAGCCGTCATCCATTCGACAGCTTCATTTGCGCTAAGACGCCTGCAGGCCGTTGGCTCAATCCTGACGAACTGGGTGGTCCTGCTGTATTCCTCGCTTCTCATGCATCTGATGCTGTAAATGGCCACGTGCTCTATGTAGACGGTGGAATTCTCGCTTATATCGGCAAACAGCCTAAATAAGAAAAAGACAAAAAAATAAGGGGTTCCGTTTGGAACCCCTAAATTTTTTCTTACAAGTTAATAATTAGAGAGCAGCAGCAAGCTCAGCACCTGGCTTGAACTTAGCAACCTTCTTAGCAGCAATATTAATCTTCTCCTTGGTAGCGGGATTGATACCCTCACGAGCTGGGCGCTCGCTTACGCTGAATGTACCAAAGCCTACAAGCTGGATCTTTTCACCTGCTACGAGACCATCCTTAATTGCTGCGATTGTTGCATCGAGAGCCTTCTTTGCGTCTACCTTTGAGAGACCAGCACCTGCTGCAATCTTCTCTATCAAATCTGTTTTGTTCATAATTAAAGTATTTTAAATAAATTATGTAATAGTAATAACCAATGTTTGATTGAAATCTTTGGCAAATATAGTACAAAGTATTGAAAGAAACAACAAAAAAACGGAAAATTTTGCTTTTTTATTAAAAATTCCTTGTAATAAAGACCAATTTGGCGCATAAAACAGATATTTTTAGTAATTTTGCGCCCAAGAAAAGCCATTAGGCTATAAAAAAGTAAATCATAAATAATAAAATTGTAAATGATATGATGTTCCGTATACCCCCTATTACAAAGAACCTGCTGATTATTAATCTGCTGGCATTCTTCGCCACCTATGTCTTGCAGATGCGAGGCATTGATTTGGCGAACATTGGTGGATTACACTTTTTCATGGCTAGCAACTTCCATGTATATCAATTGGTAACCTACCTGTTCCTTCACGCCAGTTTCATGCATATTCTCAGTAATATGTTCGGACTCTGGATGTTTGGCTGCGTCATCGAAAATGTGTGGGGACCGAAGAAATTCCTTTTTTATTACATTACATGTGGTATCGGTGCTGGTCTTCTACAAGAAATCGCCCAGTTTGGTTCGTTCTATATGACGGTGATTGAACAAGTGCCTGGTGCTAGTTTCAGTACCGTTTTGCAATATGGTCAGCAATACGCCATGGCCCTGAATGCCTGGACTACGATAGGTGCATCTGGTGCTGTTTACGCCATTATTCTGGCATTTGGTATGACATTCCCCAATGAGCGACTTTTCATTATTCCATTCCCCTTCCCTATCAAGGCTAAGTGGTTTGTGCTGGGTTATGTCGCCATTGAATTCTTCTCGGCACTGGGTTCTTCTGGCGACGGTGTGGCCCATACGGCTCACTTGGGAGGTATGCTCTTTGGCTATCTGATGATACGCTATTGGAACAAGCACCCCAATTCAGGATATGATCGCAGCCGAGGTCAGGAATTCTTCGAAAACCTGAAGCGCAATTTCGATCAGCGCCGCAACCAACAAGGCAACACAACCCGAGGATACAATAATCCTAACATGCATGCTGAGCGAGGTGGTGGCACAAAGCAAGACGATATGGAGTATAATGCTCGCAAAAAGGCTAATCAGGAAGAAATCGATGCTATACTTGATAAGATTCGCAAAAGCGGCTATGATAGTCTGACGAAGGAAGAGAAAAAGAAGCTCTTCGACGCCAGCAACAATCGATAGACAGCAATGATCAAGCAATTGAAGAAGATTACAATCAACATCGTAGCAGGTGCCAATGTGGCCACTGTGCTACTGATGATTCTGTCTGGTTATGCCGATCATATCAATCCTGTAGAGCATCCTATGCTCTCATGCTTGGGTATGGTATTCCCCGTGTTTCTCATTGCAAACTTGCTGTTTATCTTCTTTTGGCTCACGTTCAAGTGGAAAAAGCTATGGATTCCCATTGCGGGCTATGCGATTGTATATGTGCCACTTACCATTTACCTGCCCTTCAATGCCCAACAAGAAGTACCCGAAGGTACCATTAAGCTTATATCTTATAATGTATGCCAGTATGGTGGCAACTACAAATACGAACAAGGCTTCGAAACCGTGTTTAAATACTTGGAGGCGCAGAATGCCGATATCGTGTGTATCCAAGAGGATACAGATACTCGGCACAAATACGTATTTGATTGGTATAAGAAGATTTATCCCTACAACGATACCACCCTATTCAGCAAAGGGCCTACTACAATGAACGGTGTGGGCATGCATACCAAGTATCCGATTATCAGGAAAGAGCGCATTCAATATAAATCGGCAGCAAATGGTTCTGTGGCCTATTACCTGAAAGTGGGACATGACACCATCCTCGTGATTAACAACCACTTAGAGGGTACCCATCTGTCGACCGAAGATCGCCAGAAGTACCAGGAGATGATCAAAGGCAAGATGGAGAAAGATACAGCCTTCTTCTTATTTGAGAAATTGGGCACCTATGCCGCTAAGCGAGCCCCCGAAGCCGAGGCTGTTCACGACTATATCGAGGCACATAAAGAGTACCCCATTATCGTTTGTGGTGACTTCAACGACCCACCTCTCTCCTACACCAGAAGAGTGATAGGACAAGGGCTTACTGATTGTTTCCAAGAGACCGGAAAAGGGCTCGGTTTGTCATATAATCAGAAAGGTTTCTACTTCCGTATCGACTATATTTTCTGTTCAGACCATTTCACACCTTATAATTGCGAAATCGACAACGAAATGGACGCAAGTGACCATTATCCGATCATTTGTAGGCTAAAAATGGCTGATAAACCTTAAAAAAATGATGAAAATCGCCAAGAAATTTTCCCACTTGGAGAAAAATGTCTATATTTGCACGCTCAAATAAACGCGAACAGAATTAAATAACAATAAATAACATTCAAAATTAAAATGCAAAACAAAGGAATTGTAAAATTTATCGCAGTGCTTCTAATGCTCGTGTGCTGCTTCTACCTTTCCTTCTCATTCGTGACACGCCATTACGAGAGTAAGGCAGCTGCCATGGGCGAGGAGGCTGGTGCGGAGTACCTCGATTCTATCAACAACGAGAAAGTCTACTTAGGCATTTACTCGCTGAAGCAGTGCCGTGAGATGGAGATTGGCCTGGGTCTTGACCTGAAAGGCGGTATGAACGTACGAGGTATCAGTACCCGACGTAGTTGATGTATTGGCAGACCACAAGCAGGATGCTGGTTACAAGAAGGCTATGGAGCTGGCTAAGAAGGAAGAGGAAACCAGTCAGAACGACTTCATCTCTCTGTTCGTGAAGTATTGGAAACAAGAGGGCAACGGACGTCCCCTCGCCGCTATCTTTGCCACCCAGCAGATGAAGGGCAAGGTAAGCACTCAGTCTAGCGACTCTGAAGTAGAGAGCGCCATCCGTGCTGAGGTGCAGAGTGCCGTTGACAACTCATTCAATGTAGTTCGTAACCGTATCGATAAGTTCGGCGTTGTTCAGCCTAACATCCAGAAGCTCGAAGGTCAGAGTGGCCGTATCATGGTCGAGATGCCTGGTATCAAGGAGCCTGAGCGTGTTCGTAAGCTCCTCCAGGGAAGTGCAAACCTCGAGTTCTGGGAGACCTACAACTCTCAGGAGATTACGCCTCTGCTGTCACAGCTGAACCAGCGTTGGGCTGCACAGGGTGGTGCTGTAGTTGACTCTACTGAGGTTGCTGCTGCTGATACAACTGCAGTTGATACCGCTAAGGCTACTACTGGCGACCTGGCTGCTAAGCTGGCTAAGAAGGATGTTAAGGATGCTGCTTCACAGAAGGCTATTGAGTTGGCCAAGAAGCAGAACCCCCTGTTCTCTATCTTCCAGCCTACTCAGGGTAACACCCTCGCTGTAGTTGGTTACGCTAATGCTCGCGATACCGCAGAGATCAACAAGATTATCTATTCTGACCTTGCCGCCCGCATCTTCCCTGCAGAGTTGAAGCTCCGTTGGGGTGCTAAGGCTGAGGATTTTGGTGGTCAGAACACAAAGGGCGACATCTTCGAGCTCTATGCTCTGAAGATTACTGAGCCTTCAGGCCGTGCACCACTGGAGGGTGATGTGATCACTTCTTCTAAGGACGACTTCGACCAAATGGGTCATCCCTCTGTATCTATGCAGATGAACTCTGACGGTGCTCGCCGCTGGAGTCAGATTACAAAGCAGAACATCGGCAAGGCCGTAGCTATCGTACTCGACGATGCCGTTTACTCTGCTCCTCGTATCCTCACTCAGATCGACGGTGGTAACTCTCAGATTACTGGTAACTTCACCATCGAGGATACTAAGGACTTGGCTAACACACTGAACTCAGGTAAGATGCCAGCTCCTACACGTATCGTTCAGGAAGAGGTTGTAGGTCCTTCACTCGGACAGCAGTCTATCAATCAGGGTATCATGTCTTTCATCGTTGCCTTCGTGCTGCTGATGATCTACATGATTATGCTTTACGGCTTTATCCCAGGTATCCTTTCTGATATCGCCCTGCTCTTCAACCTGTTCTTCACACTGGGTATCCTTACCTCGTTCCAGGCTGCTTTGACCATGCCTGGTATCGCCGGTATCGTACTGACACTGGGTACCGCTGTGGATGCTAACGTGCTGATTTACGAGCGTATCAAGGAAGAGCTGAAGAAGGGTCTCAGCGTGAAGGAAGCCCTCAACAAGGGTTATGCTAACGCCTTCAGTGCTATCTTCGACTCTAACTTCACATCTCTGATTACCGGTATCATCCTGCTCTATTTCGGTACAGGTCCTGTAAAGGGCTTCGCTACCACTTGGATCATTGGTATCATCATCTCGTTCTTCACAGCTGTATTCCTGACACGTATCGTTTACGACTACATGCTGAGCAAGGACAAGTGGACAGGCCTCACCTTCGTTACTGGTTACTCAAAGAACCTGATGCAGAACGCCAAGTACAACTTCATGGGTATCTATAAGAAGTCGTTCACCATCTATGGTGTATTCGCTATCCTGTTCTGTATCTCATTCGCCGTTCGTGGTTTGAGCCAGAGCATCGACTTCACTGGTGGTCGTAACTACGTAGTAACCCTCGACAATGTAACACCTGTTGAGGACGTTCGTGCCGCTATGGCTGGTGCTTTCATCAACACCATGGGCGAGAAGGCTAACCAGGAGGCTAATACCAGTGTGATTGCTCTGGGTGCCGATGGTAAGACCGTTCGTATCTCTACCAACTGGGATATCGAGTCTAACAATCCTGAGGTTGACGACCAGGCTGAGACCATCCTCTTCAACACTTTGAAGAAGGCTAACCTCGTAAGCCAGGCCGATGTAGAGGCCTTCAAGAATCCTGATGTTCGTGAGGGCGGTTCTATCATCTCTTCACAGAAGGTAGGTCCTTCAGTAGCTAAGGATATCACTTATGGTGCCATCATCAGTGTAATCATCGCCCTGATCGCCATCTTCCTTTACATTCTGTTGCGCTTCCGCAACCTGGCCTTCTCTGTAGGTGCTATCGTTGCTTTGGCGCTCGACGCTCTCGTAGTACTGGGTCTGTACTCTGCTCTCTGGGGTATCGTTCCTATGTCGCTCGAGATCGACCAGGTATTCATCGGTGCTATCCTTACCGTGATAGGTTACTCTATTAATGATAAGGTGGTAGTATTCGACCGTATCCGTGAGAATATCAACCTGTTTACCAAGCGCGATCGTCAGCAGCTGTTCAATGACTCTTTGAACCAGACGCTGGCTCGTACCATCAATACCTCAGTAACGACCTTGATCGTATTGCTGGCCATCTTCATTCTGGGTGGTGACAGCATCCGTTCATTCTCGTTCGCAATGATCCTGGGTGTTGTATTCGGTACGCTGTCTTCTCTCCTCATTGCTGCTCCAGTGGCTTATCTTACACTGGGTCGCACCATTAAGGATGCTGAAGAGACAGAACCCGCCAAGAAGTAATACTTAGATATCTGGATTAATCCAAGAGGCTGCACCCTTTCGAGGGATGCAGCCTCTTTTCAAATCAATACAAGCTGAGGAATGGTCAGTACCCCGACCGAGAATCGAACTCGGAACTAAGCTTTAGGAGAGCCTTGTTATATCCATTTAACTATCAGGGCGTGAGGTTTTCGGCTACAAAGATAGTGCAAATTGAGTGAAAAACCAAACTAATGGTCGATTTTTTGCTCACCATCTTATAATAAGAGTAACAATTTTTTTGTTTGATGTTGCAAAGAGACATTTTTTATCGCCATAAAAGAACAACAATTCCACCTTTTTTATATATTTGTGATAATATCGCTCACGGAGTACCGCTGTAGCGCACTGACGATACCGCGCGGAGCGCAGTGAGCATTCCGCTATCTGCAGTTCAAATTCGCAAAAATAGTCTTTTTACACTTATTCCTGCCCTTTGAGGCATTATTTTTGTACCCGATTGAATGTGATTGGGACAACACGTCCGACGGCATCACGATAAGTCATGCCAGTCATGGTAATCTGATTCTCATCGAGGGAGAACTTGACCACTCTATCCGTACAGGTGTATTCTGGCTCCAAGGATAAGAAACCAGTATCATAAGCGAAACATTTAATATCAGAAGCCATCCCTAAAAACTGGCCATTGCTACCATCTATATTTCTATAGGTTTTATCCCAACTCATAATAATTATTGTCAAGCAGCAAATAGCCCGTGTGGTCTTCTCTGAATACAAAGGTGAAGGTACTTTTTGGCACTTGTGAATCCCCATAATCGTAGCCAACCCATTTGCCTACCAGAGGATTGTCTGTCACTTTCGAGGGTGCCTGATAGGCAGGAGGAGCCTCCATCGCCTCTGCTGGAGCCACAAAATCGTCAACATCCTTTCTGTACCAAGGATATGATAGTGCATAACCAGATTTGTGGTCGAACTTCTGGAAATTATTTTGCATCATGGCTTGATACTGAATGGTGTCACCTCCCTCAAAATAGCAGGTGTAATAATATTCGCATCTATCACGATATTGATTCGTCAAGTCGAAATAACTGTTGATCTCATACCTAAACCTATCTGTAGTGATGAATACATCGCCGTCATCATCCAGTTTGATGGTGCGCAGATACCCCTGTCCGTCAGTGCCAAATGCTTTGATTTGCTTGATGGTAAAGCCCAGATAGTCAGAATTCTTATGGAGCGGAATGACGGCATCCGTCCAATCCCAGCTGGTATCTGAAAGAACGTGCGCATGCTCCCAGTCGTTTTCCCATACTCCGATGAGGTTATTAGGCGCACCTTCAGCATCTTTGACGAACTCTGGCTTCATGACCATGACGCACTTCACGTTCTTGCTATCTCTGATAAAATTCTCATAGTCTGTACCGTATCTGGAACTTCGCTGGCCTGAGGCATCATAGATACCATAATTCCAATCATAGAACCAAGACAGCATGTGATAGAAGGTCTCACCATTATACTCACATCGGAAAATCTTTGTTTCGCCTGACATGCCCCAAAGTCTAACGGTCTCTTTCAGACCTTCTGGCAT
>CAJOGK010000063.1:0-17948 GCA_905234145.1 uncultured Prevotella sp.
TCCTTGATATGCTCGTGAACAGGTCGGACAAACTCAGTCATTTCGTTGAAATCTATCAATTAAAACTGGCAAGTTAGGAACTTGCGAAACTTGAATTATATTACAAATTCGAGTCTATCAGCGTGCGGAACTGACGGGCACCGAGGTGGTTGTTGTCGAGGGCTTCAACCTCTGCCAAATACTTGAGTGCTTTCTCCTTGTCGCCCATGCCGTAGTAGCCGAGAGCGAGCATGTACTTGCAATGGATGAGGTTCTTCGTGTCCAATGAGTCCTCCCAAATGAGCAAGTCGGGCAGCGAGACAGCGAAGAAGTCCATCGTCTGCTTCTCGAAGATGTGCTGCTTACCGTAGTTGATGAGCTTGTTGAACAGCGAGCGGGCCTTATCTTCCTGACCAAGCTTGCGGTAGCAGAGAGCGGCGTAGAAGATCTTGTCGGGCTTCGCATCGTTGTAGTACATGGCTGCTGCGGGCTCGGTGGGGCCTTCGGTGCCTTCCTCATAACGTCCGAGGAAGTAGAGGAAGTCGTTATCCTGTGAACCATAGAGCTTACCTTCGCCCAGATGGTGCGGGAACACGAGACACTCCTCCAGCAGTTGTTTCGCACGTGCATCCTTGGGGTCCTTCTGCAGCAACTGCTTGGCAATCTCCAGACGACACATCTGATACTGTCCGCTTACCTTGCCTTCGCCGCCTTCCCATGGATGGAAGATGCGGTTGTCGATGATTTCCTTCGCTTCCTCATAGCGACCCAGCATATTGAGCAGGGTGGCCTTTTCGAGCACGAGGTCGTCGCGACGCTCAATGAGCTGAACATGCTGCTCGTAGAAGGCCAGACGCTCTGCGTGTGAACGGTGCAGACGCTTGTAGAGTTGGTCGAGTTCCATGAATACGCGCTCGTCGTTCTCGTTGAGGTGGAAAGCCTTTTCCATATATTCCAGAGCCTCATCCTGACGGTCCTGCTTATTAAAGCGAGCCAAAGCGAGGTTGCGCCAAACCGTCGGGAACTTAGGATCGAGCTTTGCAGAAAGTTCCCAGTTCTCGATGGCGAGGTCGTACTGACGTGCGGCATAGTAGAGACAGCCAAGATAGTAAGGCGCCTTGGCACCCTTCGGGTTCTTCTCCTTTGCAGCCTCTAAAGCGATGACATCCTCGGCACGGTTGGGGAAGCAATAGGTGGAGTCGGCCTGCTCTGCCTTGTCGTATTCGCCTAAGTAATAATAAGTCATCGGGGTTGTAGCACCCTCCTCAATGGCAATCTGCCAGATGGCCTTAGCCTCGTCGCAGAGACCTGCAGCAGCATAGTCGAGAGCAACCTCATCATAATTCTGGGCGCTCTTGCGCAGCATCTCCTTCATCTCTGCCAGTACATCGTCATCCTCTTCCAATAGGTACTTCTCGTAACGACAGCCGTAGTTGAAAAGATCGTACTCCAACGACTCGTCGATGACAATCAGAGCATCACTGGTCTCACCCAGTTTGCGCAGGATGGCAGCCTTCAGGGCACGTGCCTTGTGGTTATGCCAGTTGTTGTTCAGACAGCGGTTGATCTCGTCGAGGGCATCCTCATAGCGGCCTTGCATCACACTAATCTTCGCAGCCTCGAAGTAGCCAGCATCAGCCCATCCCTTGTTCCACGTGGCCTTCCAGAACAACTCATAAGCCTCGCTGTATTTGCCCTGATACTTGAGGGCAAGAGCCAGGTTATAGAGGGGCTCGCCATCGTAGGGATTTGGATTGCGCTTGATAGACAACTTGTATGCTTTGCGCAGATACTCCTCGGCCTTTTGGAAACGACCCTTGCGGATGAACCACAGACCCATCGCATTCAGGCAACGGATATCATTCGGATCACGGCGCAGTGCCTCCTCGTAGTAGTCGAGCGGATTCCAGGTAGCGTGACGATATTGCTCCAAATGGCGACCAGTGATGAGCAGTTGCTCGTTGGTCTTGATCTGCTCGGGCAACAAGGCTGCATCGGCAGAGTCGGGAATGGGACGTATCTCATCTGCCTCGGCATGCCAGCTGAGTACGGCACGCTCGCCGTATGGGAATTTCTTGATGATTTCGAAGGTCAGTTCGTTCATCTTGGCACCCTTTACATCTACGGTCTCTACGAGCACAGCTTCAGGTGAGAGTGTCATCTCCTTTTTATAATATACCTCACCATCATCATTTCTTAAGATGATGCAAACGTCTTGCTTGTTGGTGGCGAAGACTTTGAACTCCATCTTTCCATCAGCCACCTCGTTGATATTGAATACAAGGTCTTTCGAGGCCTCCTTCACTACGCCCAGTTCGCGATAGGGCATGAAGTACTGCGTGAACATCTTCTCCTCGTAAGGCATCAGCCAGGTGAAGTCGGGCTGGTTCTCGGTATAGACACCTGCCATCAGCTCGATATAGGGACGGAAGCCTTCCTCTGTGAAGCCCCACTTCTGGCGTTCCTCCGGGGTTGATTCGTCCGTCAGATTACGGTCCCAGGCACGTCCGAAGTCGCCGTTACCCCAGGTCCACTGCTTCTTGCCGGGCGAGAAGTGGTGTGAGGCAACATGCAGCATACCAGCCTTTGTATCATTCTCGTAGCCGCCCTCAAAATTGAAGCGCGAATTCACGCCCATATAACTGGTCGGCACAAAGATATTCTTGTAGTTCGAGATGTCCACGCCAGCTGAGTAGTCCATCTTATAATAGGTGCCCGTAGCGATGGGGAATGACGAGACGGCACGTTTGCCATGATCGAACACAACGCTCTGATAAGCATCGTTCACCTCGACGGCAGGGTTAGCCCACCACAAGAATGTCTGAGGCACGTCAGTACGGTTGTAGACGCGTCCCTTGATTTCCAAGTAGGCACAACCAGGACGCAGGGTAAAGCCTGCCATTCCCTTCTGGTGGAACATCTTTTCCATTTCGCTTACCCATACGCTGACTGAGCCGTCGGAATTCTCCTCAATGCAGGTGTCAACGGGCATATAGGTTGTAGGACGATGGTGCTGCGGCCAATTGAACTCGATGCCACCACTAATCCACGGGCCAGTCAGTCCCACCAGGGCGGGCTTGATGACGTGGTTGTAGTACACAAAGTGGCGCTTGGCAATTTTGTCGTAGGCCATCTGCACACGACCGCCCAACTCAGGCAATACCATCACCTTGATGTATTCGTTCTCAATCCAGATGGCCTGATAGTCCTTATCTACCTTCTCGTCGCTCATCGTCTCGATGACGGGATAGGGATATACCACACCACTACTGCCCTGATACACTCTCTTTTCCAAAAACATTGGGTTCTTCTCGGGCTTTCCCACCTCATAGGTTGGGATAGTCACCATTTCTCTCCATGCTTTTACCATATCTTTAAAATTTATTTAAATAATCAATTTTGAAAGAAAATAGAATAATGAGAATAATTTATTTGATTAACTCTTTTTCTAATTGTTCCAGACTCTTCCCTTTAGTTTCTGGCAGACGACCCAGGAAGAACAGGAAACCGAGGCCGCAGACGAGGGCATAGATCCAGAAGGTGCCATAGCTGCCCAGACCCTTGTTCAGCAGCGGGAAGGTGTAGGTAAGTGATGACGAACCAATCCACAAGGCGAAGGTACAAGTGGCTACGGCAATGGCACGAACACGGTTGGGGAACAACTCAGAAATGAGTACCCAAGTGCAGGGACCAAGCGTCATAGCGTAGCAGGCGATGGCTGCCACCACGAGGATAATCATAAAGAAGCCCGTCATCTGCTGATAGTAACAGAAGCCCAGAATAGCATATATTAGGCATAATCCACCAGCACCGATAAGCATCAGTTTTCGACGTCCTAACTTATCGACCGTAAAGATGGCAATCAGCGTAAACAGTACATTGGCCACACCGGTAATCACAATATTGAAGAGCACATCGCCAACCGAATAACCTGCCGACTGGAAAATCTCTTGCGCATAGTTAAAGATAACATTCGTACCGCACCACTGCTGGAACACAGCGATAACGATACCCAATAGCAACACCTTGTGGAAAGGCTTTGAGAACAAAGTCGAGAGACCTGCCTGCTCCTTGGCACTGGCATTGGCAGCAGCGATGGCCTGCATCTCCTGTTCTGCGTATATTTTACCACCGATACGGGCAAGGGTCTGTTCTGCTTGAGACTTTACGCCCCTCATCGCCTGCCAACGAGGACTCTCAGGAATAAAGAATGCCAACAGCAAGAAAGCAGCTGAAGGCACAGCGGCAGCCCAGAACATCCAGCGCCAAGCCATCTGTCCATTCCATGAAACAGCGATGTCAGCAGGTGTAAATTCCGCAGGAATGGGGTCGGCAATCTGCCAGTTCACAATCTGAGCTGCCAATATACCTATTACTATAGTCATCTGATTCAGTGAAACCAGTTTGCCTCGGATATGTGTTGGTGCCACCTCAGCAATATACATAGGCGATAGGCCTGATGCAATACCAATGCCTATACCACCGAAGAATCGAGCCACCAAAAACTGACTGAATGTCGAGAATGAACCGGTAGCGATGCTTGACAATAGGAATACCAGTGCCGATACTATCAGCAGTCGCTTTCGTCCTATCTTGTCAGCCAGCCAACCACAAGTACAGGCACCTATCATACAGCCTATCAGGGCTATCGTCATGGCCAGTCCCTGATCACTTACAGAGTCAGCAATACCGAAGTACAACTCATAGAACGGCTTTGCACCGCCAATCACAACCCAGTCGTAACCGAAGAGCAAACCGCCCATTGCCGACACGAGGCAAATGAAATAGATAAATCCTTTGTTAAATCCTTGCATAATACTTCACTTTTTTTCTATCTGGGTGCAAAGGTACGCTGTTTTTTCCATCCACCATATAGAAAAATTGCTGCAAGGATATGGACTATTCTACACACTACCGCCCAAAAACTTGTCGCAAAACAGCATGGATAGCCCATATTTTTGCCTAAAAAACAAAGCGAGGAACCTTCACAGGCTCCTCGCTTCAATTCGCTCACACAACAATACTTTCTTTGGGCTCACATGCCCATGCAGCTAGTAGCACCAAGCGCAGTCAGAATCGCAGTCGCTACTGATGCAATAATCTGCACAATCCACTTTACTGTCTCTTTCTTCGTCATAATCGTTAATGTTTTAATGGTTTATAATTCGTTTAATTCGCTTCATTTATGGTCTATAATAAATCCGTGTAATCTGCGAAATCTGTGGTCTTAATAATTCGATTAATTCGCTTCATTCGTGGTCTTTTTTAATCCGTCTAATCCGATTAATCCGTTGTGTCCCTCCTCCCTCCCGTTCTCTAAGTCTTAATCGTCATCGCCTGTCTGGCTGCCACCGTTGTCATCACCGCCACCACCGGTATTACCACCCTGGTTGCCGCCACCATTTTCGTTCTGGTTTTGGTTTTCATTCGAGCCTCCGTTCTCGGGATCCTCGATGGTGCCTGGGTCGGTTGAGGTAACGCGCTTTACCTCCTTACCGTCACGGTCGTAGCAGGTAATCTGAACCGAGGTATTTGCCAGCTCGTCTTTCAGGTCTACGTCTGGGGTGAAGATGATTCTGCGGCTCGTGATGAGTCCAGCCTTTACCTCTTCTACTTTCTCCACACTCTTGGCTCGCAGTCCGAATCGCATAGTTCCCAGTCCAGGCAGTGCCACGCTGTGTCCCTCGGTTGCCCATGCCTTGATGACTTCGCCAGCTGCATCCCAGCAAGCCTGCATCACGCCCTTGCTTACACCACTTCGGAGAGCAGCCTCCTTGATCACCTTGTCCTGCGTCAGTGCGATGTACAGGTCGGGCATCATCACGTAGCGGTACTGACCAGCATACTTACCAATTTTCTGAATTCTCTCTTGTGCTTTTACTTTAAGTGCCATACTTGTAATAAAAATTTAGGTTAATGATTAATGGTTAATGTTTATTCTCTCTTGTCATAAATCGGAGTAAATTTTTTCTCTCTAACTAGGAAAATTTTTCTCGTGCACTAGAAAAATTATTTCCCCTCGTTTGGGCTTCAAAATCTCTCTTTCTTAATGACAGTGCAAAGGTACAAAAAATATCAATACGAACCAAGCCTTTTTTGAATTATTTTCCGAGTTATTTTAAAGTGTTAAAATACGGAGCAGCGAGAGCAAAACAAGCTTGTTTGTTCTGCCGAGTCGCGTCGTATTTCGACAAAGTCAGAATGTAAAGAAGATAGAATTTTATAACCACACCGTGCCACCGTGCCACTGTGCCATCACTATATTTGAAAATTCGTCCATAGAACTTACCTCTTACTTTATATTATTATATATATTATAATATATATAATAATATAATATATAAATATTATATTTACTTAACTTTTTGCGCCCCCGTTGCCCCACAAATTGAAAATCGATGATGGCACGGTGGCACGGTGGCACGCTGTGATGCGGTGGGTGTACAAATTGTTGTCTATTCTCTTGCTATTCTCAATTATTTCCCTTATCTTTGCAAGCGATAACTAAAAAACTAAGGTTATGCCAGTAGACAGACAAGTACACCTAAGATATCAAATTCTGAATAAATGTTTCAGAGATCTCTATAAAGATTATACCATCGACGATTTGGTTGATTGTAATACAGCCTTGCGCAAAGCTGATTATCCCGATGTGTCGAAGCGCACAGTCCAGAATGATATCGCCCAGTTACAACTACCTCCTTATTCTATCCGTCTCGATGAAGACAGAAAGAAAGGCAGGAAGCGCCTCTTTAGGTATTATGACCCTAACTTTTCGCTGCCCCAATTCAAGATGGACGATAGCGAGCGCTACAAGATTCAGGCAGCAGTCAATGTGCTGGAGAATTATTCTGGCGAGCCCCTTTTCGACTGGGCACGAACGCTGTTGATGCAGATAGGCAGTGGGCTCTTTGGTAGCGATTCCTCATCTGTGGTATCCTTCCAGTCTAACCCTGACCTTAAAAACATCTCCCTCTTTGGCGATTTGCTCCAAGCTATTCTCAATAAGCAAGTTTTGTCGCTCACCTATGCCCCTTTTGGCAAAGACTCATTTGTCGATCGCATCTATCCTTATCATCTTAAGCAGTTCAATGATCGCTGGTATCTCATAGCCCGAGCTGTAGGTTATGATATTTTCGGTCATTATGCCCTCGATCGTATTGTAAGTTTTGAGCCTATCGATATGAAATATGTAGAGGCTGATGTTGATTTCTCAGAATACTTCGACGATGTGATAGGTGTAACAGTGCCAGAGCGTTATGAGCCTGTGGATGTGATTCTGCGAGTAAGTAATAATCGTTTCAACACCAAGCCATTGCACCTCTCTCAACGTGTAATAGGTGATGATAAAGGCTACACCCGAATATCCATTAATGTAAAAATCAATAAGGAGCTCATCGCCCTCATTCTCTCTTTTGGCGCAGATGTTGAAGTGCTGGCTCCTGCATCTCTCAGGGTAGAAATGGCCAAGAATATCCACGCCATGAATAATAAATATCCCAACGATGCAGAAAACCTGCATACTTAGCCCGTACCTTTGCAGCAGAAACAATTAATTAATTCTTTTGAGTATGGTAACTGCAGAGTATTTTGAAGAGCTCAAAGAGAGCATGGTAAAGCGTAGTATTGAATCGCTGGTTAAGGAATTCAACAGACAAGTAGGTAGGCGTTCTTGGACGTCGATTCGTGGCCTTCATGATAGTGTGCTTATTGATACACTCATCGAGAAGGGGGTAGACGTTTCCGCTATTTATGATGGCGTAACTATCTCTTTTGCTAAAAAGATAAAACTGAATGCAGATAAAACTAAAGTTTTATTTGCGTAATTCGGATTTTTGTTGTACCTTTGCATCAATCAATAAGATAAAACACAAGATACAAAATGAACAAGCAACAACTTGCAAATAAAATCTGGGCATCAGCGAACAAGATGCGTTCAAAGATTGATGCCAACGAATATAAAGATTATATCCTAGGCCTTATCTTCTATAAGTTCCTCTCAGATAACGAGGTGAACTACTTGAAGAATGAACATGGCTGGAAGGATGATTATATGCCATACCTTGTAGAGGATTATTCTGACCCCAATATGGAGCAACTCATTAATGACTGTAAAGATCATATTGGCTACTTTATCGAATATAAAAACCTCTTTTCTACATGGCTGAAGCCAGACGTATCATTTAGCGTGTCAGATTTAAGCACTGCGCTGAATCGTTTCGACGGACTGATAAGCGACAAGTTTAAGCGTGTGTATGAGAACATCTTCATTACGCTACAGGCTGGATTGAGCAAGTTGGGTGAAAGCCCTGCTGCCCAGACTAAAGCGCTGAAAGGACTGATAAAACTGATTAAGGATATTCCTACAGACAGCAAGCAGGATTACGATGTATTGGGTTACGTGTATGAGTACCTGATTGGTAACTTTGCTGCCAATGCTGGTAAGAAGGCTGGCGAATTCTATACCCCTCACGAGGTGGCTATCCTGATGTCTGAGATTGTGGCTGAGCACCATAAAGCTAAGGATAAGATAGAGATTTATGACCCTACAAGTGGTTCTGGCTCGTTGCTGCTTACGATTGGTAAGAGCGTAGGGCGCCACATTCAGGATAAGAATCACGTGAAGTATTATGCCCAGGAGCTAAAGGAGAATACCTATAACCTGACGCGAATGAACCTCGTAATGCGAGGCATCAGCCCTAGCAATATCGATACACGCTGTGCTGACTCACTGGATGAAGACTGGCCTATACAGAAGACGGGGCCACAGGCTGGTATGCCACTTTATGTAGATGCCGTGGTATCAAATCCACCTTATTCCCAGCATTGGGAACCAGAGGACGCAGAGCTCGATGCGCGTTTTAAGGATTATGGTGTGGCTCCAAAGAGTAAGGCTGACTATGCCTTCCTGCTACATGAACTGCACCACTTGAAGCCAGATGGTATTATGACGATTGTATTGCCTCATGGTGTACTCTTCCGTGGTTCGCCTGATGATGGCGCAGAGGGTCAGATTCGTCAGCGACTGATAGAGAAAAACCAGATAGATGCTATTATTGGCCTGCCTGCCAACATCTTCTTTGGTACAGGTATTCCCACACTCATCATGGTGTTAAAACAGCATCGCGATTGCGATGATGTGCTGATTATTGATGCCTCTAAAGGCTTCGTCAAAGATGGCAAGCAGAATAAGCTTCGTGCCTCAGACATCAAGCGCGTGGCTGATACCTGGCGCAGTCGTGAAGAGATTCCTGGTTTCTCGCGCAGAGTATCGCGCGATATGATTCGCGAAAATGGTTACAACCTGAATATCCCTCGCTATGTAGATTCTTCCGAGGCGCCTGAGCAGTATGATATCTATGCTACGATGTTTGGTGGCATCCCCAATAGCGAGATCGACCAACTGCAGAAGTATTGGGATGTGTTGCCAGAGTTTAAGGAACGGATTTTCAAGCCTGTAGATGGTAAGCCTTATTCGCTACTGACAAACGAGAATTTGGAGGAAATCGCAAAAAATAGCCATGATATGTATGCTTTCTGGCATCAATACTTTAAGGCTTTTGTTGATTTTGCGCCTTGGATGGGCAATATATTGATTGATCACATGATGGAGGTAAAAGAGATGGAGGCTCATGACCAGATTGCAACTGAAATCTTCCGTCGGATGGAACATGTGCCCATTATTGATCCTTATGATATCTATCAGATGTTTAGCGATCAGTGGCCAACCATCATCAACGATATTGAGGTGCTTCAGACAGAAGGTATGGATGCGGCTCGAGCAGTGGAACCAGCTATGAAGCTTGTGAAGAAAGGCGACGAAGAGATTGAGGTGGAAGATGGTATGAAGGGGCGTGTGATACCTTTTGATTTGGTGCAGGAGGAGGAATTTAATTATGAGCTTAGATTAATCGATGATAAAGTAAGGCGTGAAGATGAAATTGCCAGTGAGGTAGAGGAAATACGCGACAGCTTTACTGAAGATGAAAATCAGGAATATCTGAATGAGAAAGAGAATCTGGACACCTCAAAAATCAAGAAGGACGCTAAGGCTAAAGGCGATGATATTGAGTCTGAAACCAAGGAAAAGCTGAAGAAACTCGTTGCCCTTTGGGATGAGAAGTCGAAGCTTGATAAGGCTTTGAAGGCAGAACGCAAGGCGCTTGAAGAGAAGACTGTTACAAAGATTCAGAACCTGACTGATAAAGAGGTTGAGATATTCTTGGGACGGAAATGGATAACACCTGTGATGGATAAAATCCTCGACAATGTTGATAACCCCTCCTTTATTATTGATCAAGTAAAAGCTTTGGCTCGGAAGTATGCTGTCAGCTATCACGACCTGAACGCCCAACTAGTAGAGGCTCAGGATGAACTCTCTGGTCTGATTACGCAGCTGGAGGGGGATGAATCTTCTATTGAGGGACTGAATGCATTGATGAACTCTTTTAAACAGTAGAACGATGACAGAGAAGGAACTGATAGAAATATGCAGTCTTGGTGAGACCACCACAGTGCAGTATAAGCTGGAGTTCACCACGCAGAAGCAAATAGCTGAAGAACTCGTAGCCTTTGCCAATACCAAGGGTGGAGTCATTGTGTTTGGTGCTGAGGACAAGACTGGCAGGATGGTTGGATTAACCTACGAGCAGATACAATATACCTCGCGCGAACTTGGTAATACTGCCAATGAACAGGTAAGGCCGACCATTTATATCGAAACAGAAACGCTGATGTATGATGGACGAGCCTATCTATTGGCATACGTGAAGAATGGCGAGTATAAGCCCTATAAGGACTTGGCTGGGAATATCTGGGTGAAGCAGGGATCTGACAAACGACGTGTAACTGATAACACAGAGATTCGTCGCCTGTTGCAAAACTCCCATCAATATAGGGCAGATGAGGATGGCGTGGATGATACTTCAGAAAACGACATTGACACCAAGGCACTTGATGAGTATTTCAACCACGTTTATAATAAGACTATTGATGGATTCAACATGCCACGTGAGAATGTTTTGCGTAATGCGCATATCACGGATTCCTTTGGCAGACTAACTGTTGCAGGACTGATGTTTTTTGGGAAAGACCCTCAGATGTTCCGTCCTCAGCATGTCATCAAGGCCGTATGGTTTTATGGCAATCATATAGGTGGTACTGACTATCGTGACAGTCGTGATATCACAGGAACCATTCCTGAAATGTATGAAGAGGCTGTAAGATGGATGAAGTCGTGTCTGCCTCATGTTCAGAATGGTCAGTCGTTCAACAGCACTGGCGAGATAGAGATACCTTCGATAGTTCTGGAAGAGTTGGTGCAGAATGCATTAGTCCACTTAGATCTGTTGAAGCCTGCTGCCATTCGCTTGCTGGTATTTGATAATCGTATAGAGATCGTCAGTCCAGGTGCCCTGCCTGATGGTCAGACTATCGATGAGATGATGCTGGGTAATTCTGATCCGAGAAATCCACAGATGGCTCAGTTTGGTTCTAATGTGATGCCATACAGAGGTCTTGGTTCTGGTATTCCTCGTGTGATGTCTTCGGGCTGCGACGTAGAACTGATTGATCGTCCTGAGGGCAATCAGTTTATAGCTCGTATATGGAGAACTACCCAAAAGGGCGAATTTACTACCCAAAAGGCAAACGAGGAGTTAATTTCTACTACCCAAAAGGAGGAAATAACTACCCAAAAGCCATTGAATGCTACCCAAAAGGAGATTCTTAGCTACCTGAAAGAGCATCCTAAGGCCACGAGGGAGGAATTGGCAAATGCTATAGGTGATATCACTGCAGATGGTATTAAGTTTAATATTGGCAAGTTGCAACAATACGGCAGATTGATACGAAAAGGTGGCCGTAAGAATGGCGAATGGGTTGTCATTGAAATAGAGGAGGACTAAGCTATGGCAAAACCAGAGATAAGATTAAAAGGATTCAAAGGGGAGTGGGAGAAAATGTCTTTCTCAGAAATGGTAAATAGGGTTGCCACATCTGGTGATACTAAAACGATGCCAGGAGTAGAGTTTGAGGATATTATTTCAGGAGAAGGTGTATTAAATAAGGATATCAACAATAAGAAGATTAATAAAGTTGGTAAATGTTTTGAGCCAGGTGATGTTCTATTTGGCAAGTTAAGACCATATTTAAAAAATATTTTATTAGCAGATTTCAAAGGTGTCGCTATTGGAGATTTTTGGGTTTTACGGCCAAATAAGATAAATTCAAATTTACTTTATATGCTTGTTTCTTCTAATAACTTTATGAAGGTAGCAAACATATCATCAGGTTCAAAAATGCCAAGAGCAGATTGGAATCTAGTATTCAATAGTCATTTCTATATTCCTAAAGAAAAGGATGAACAGAAGGCTATTTCTGATTATTTCAAGTCGTTGGATTCAATGATTCAGGGGGTAACAAAGAAGATTGCATCGTTGAAGCAGATGAAGCAGGCTTGCCTTGTTTCAATGTTCCCACAGGCTGGTGAAACCACACCTCGCGTAAGATTTAAAGGATTCAAAGATGAGTGGAAGAGTGTTTGTTTTGGTTCTTTAATAAAAGAATGCTTGGATCGTTCTGTTATTGAAAATGAGGACGTACTTCTTTCATCATCAATTGAGGGTATGTTTTTAAATTCTGAGCTTTTTGGTCATCAAAGAGGCCGCTCAAATATTGGGTATAAAAAAATACGGAAGAATATGATGATTCTTTCTGCCCAAAATTTGCATTTAGGTAACGCAAATGTTAACTTGAGATTTGACCATGGCCTCGTATCTCCTGCCTATAAAATCTATGATTTGATAGGATGTTCACCTTTATTTATGTATTGTTGGATAAAAAGAGAAGAGGCAAAAAAGTTTTTCTTAGATGCAACAACAGCTGGTGCTAGCCTTTGTCGAAAAAATATTATATGGAATGATTTATATAACCAACGAATTTTTATGCCCTCAATAGAGGAACAAAGTAAGATAGGTTTATTCTTTACTAGCCTCGATAAGCAAATTTCCTTGCAAGAGGCGCGACTGGAGAAGCTAAAGCAGATTAAAGCAGCTTGCTTGGATAAAATGTTTGTGTAATATGAGTGATAAAGAACTATATATCAACTTCGACGAGCATATCCGATTGACTGAAAACGAACAAGTACCGAACAAGTTCGAAATGGCTATGTCTACTTTACCCTGATAAGCCCCACCATCCACGACAGAAATATCTGCTGACAGTGAAAGGGCTGGCGCTATACAACGAAATAAAATAAAAACAATCTGTAGAGAATCCAACTTATATGAATAGTAAAGACCACATACAGACCTTTGACAAAGAGAGCGAGTTTGAGAGTGCGCTCTGCGAAGTGCTGATACAGCATGGCTGGGAACCAGAAGTACTGATGCATCCCACAGAAGAGGAACTCGTTAGCAACTGGGCGAAGATTATCTTTGATATGAATCGCCAGCAGGAGAAGTTGGGCAGCTATCCCATGACTGCCTCAGAGATGCAGCAGATTATCGATCAGGTGAATCAATGGCATACACCCTACGAAATCAATAAGCGCATTAATGGTAGAGAAATCGTCATTAAACGAGATAATCAGGAGGACGTTCATAACTTTGGCAAGGAAGTGTATCTGAAGCTTTTCGACCCAGAGGAAATCAGCGCAGGGCAGAGTCGCTACCAGATAGTGCGCCAGCCCCATTTCAGAACAGCGCACCCATTGGCAGGCGATCGTCGTGGCGACCTGATGTTGCTGATCAATGGTATGCCCCTATTCCATATCGAACTGAAACGCTCGCGCAAGGATGTGACAGAAGCCATCTTCCAACAGAAACGCTATGTGCACGAGGGCGTGTTCAGTCGTGGCATCTTCTCGATGGTGCAGATATTCGTAGCCATGACACCAGAGAGCACCCGCTACTTTGCAAACCTTGGAACTGAAGATGGTTTTGTAAAGGATAACCAATTCCACTGGGCTGACTTTAATAACGACGAGATATTCGACTGGCAGCGTGTGGCCACAGAGTTGCTGATGATACCAATGGCCCACCAGCTTATTGGTTACTATACCATCGCTGATGATAAAGACCAAACGCTAAAGGTACTACGCTCTTACCAGTATTATGCAGTAAACAGTATCTGCGACACTACAGCGAAGGCTAACTGGGAGCAGAAAGGCAACAGGGGTGGCTACATCTGGCATACCACAGGCTCTGGTAAAACTATGACGAGTTTTAAGACTGCACAGCTCATTGCTAATTCGGGCGATGCAGATAAGGTGGTATTCCTATTGGATAGAATCGAACTGAGCATACAGTCGCTCGATGAATATCGTGGGTTTGCTGGTGAAGATGAAACCATTCAGGACACTCAGAATACGCTTATCTTGGTGAATAAGTTGAAAAGCGATGATAAGGACGAAAAACTGATAGTGACCTCTATCCAGAAGATGTCGAACATTAAGGATAATGCGCAGGTAAGTGCTGAAACCATTGAGACTATTGGTAAGAAGCGCCTGGTGTTTATCGTAGATGAGTGTCATCGCAGTGTTTGGGGCGAAATGCTGACCAATATTCAACACACCTTCCCCAAGGCTTTATTCTTTGGCTTTACAGGTACACCAGTATTTCTGGAAAATGCACGCAAGGATGCCACCACCGAAACGCTCTTTGGCAACATGCTGCATAAATACACCATCGCCCACGCCATACCTGATAAAAACGTATTGGGCTTCGATGTTTATAAAGAGATAACCTATAGCAACGAGCGAGAACTGAGGGAGAAAGCTGCGTTTTATCATCTAGATGTGCACTCGATAGAAGAGGTAGAGGCTGATGCAGAGAAGAAGAAGGTGTATGACCGCTTTATGAACGAGCTGCAGATGAAGGCTGACTATATGGAGGGACAGATGCTGAAACATGGTATCGAATACTATCTGCCCAGAGGGAAGAAAGATATCTACCAGCAGCCTATCCACCATCAGACAGTGGCCCAGAATATCGCCAGCAAATTTGAACGACTGAGCAGGAACTATAAGTTCCACGCCATGCTGGCTACACAGAATATACCAGAGGCTATAGCTTACTATAAGCTATTTAAGGAGCATTATAGCCATCTGAACGTAGTGACTGTGTTTGATAATAACATCGATAACAACGATGAGGGTATAGCCAAGGAGGATGCCATCTTGGAGATGTTGGCAGACTATAATACAAAGTATCACACTAACTTCGGACTGCCCAATTATGCCAAGTATAAGAAGGATGTGGCTAAGCGCTTAGCACATAAAAAACCCTATACGAACATAGAGCACGACCATACACAGCAGATAGACTTGCTGATAGTGGTGACTCAGATGTTGACAGGCTACGATTCAAAATGGGTGAATACGCTGTATGTAGATAAGCTGTTGACGTATGTAGATATCATTCAAGCTTTCTCGCGTACCAATCGTATTTTCAACGAGCATGAGAAGCCTTGGGGTACCATCATCTATTATGCCTTCCCCTATACGATGGAACAGAACATCGAGGATGCGCTAGAGCTCTACGTAGACCAGCCTTTGGGTGTGTTTGTGGATAAGCTGGAGCAAAATCTGAAGACGATTAATGGACTGTTCCTGCATATTCGCGACATTTTCTTTGGCAACCATATCATGAACTTTGAACGCCTGCCTGAAAGTAATGTCGATAGAAACATGTTTGCCAAAGACTTTAGTGTGATGACACGCATGATAGAATCTGCCAAACTGCAAGGCTTTACATGGGAGCAGAGCGTATATGAGTTTAATCATGAGACCAGTATTACCACTGTGAAGATGGAGTTTGATGAACAGACCTATCAGACACTGCTGGCACGTTATCGTGAACTCTTTGGGCCAGTTCAGCCTGGTAAGGAGCGAGATTTCGACTATCCGGAAGATACCTATATAACAGAGATTGGTACAGGTAAGATTGACGCAGAGTATATCAACTCGAAGTTCCAGAAGTTCATCAAGCAACTCTATGCAGAAGGCCCAGGCAGCGAACAGACCAAGGCAGCCTTAAAGGAACTGCACAAGACGTTTGCCACTCTGTCGCAGAAAGACCAGCGTACAGCCATCCTGATTCTGCACGATATTCAGCGAGGCGACTTGCGCCCAGAACCAGGCAAGACGCTACAGGACTATATCAACGAGTATCAGCTGAAGGAACTCTATAAGCAGATGAAGATTCTGCACGAGGCCACAGGTGTAGATTTTGAGAAGCTGAAAGAAATCATGACAGCTGGCGTAACAGAAGATAATCTGAATGATTACGAACGTTTTGCTGAATTGCGTAAAACGGTGGATAAGGCCAAGACGATGACATTTATTGAAATGGTAGAGGGCAACCCCGTTTTACCACCATTCATGATGGTAAAATGGAGCTATCTGCTGAAGGAATTCATTCTGAATGCTGAGAGCAGGGCGAAGATACTGTATGCTTATCTGCATGATGGCGTTACACTGTTTACAGCTGAGGTAGAAGATACTGATGTGGAGGCTGGATTTGAAACTCTGGAGAATCCTCAGCAGTCGGAAACCACAGAGCCACACATTAATTATATTAAGGATAAGATAAATGATGTTATCTCGTTTACATTGAGTGGCGTAAGCCAGAATATGCGTCCGCTGAAAGAAATCGTTGATGCCTTGATGTATGTAATTGACAGACCATCGCTCGAAAAGCTTGATGGTGTTGGCGTGTTCTTGCATCGTGCATTTGTAAATCTCTATAAAGAGAACTCAAATATTGTGGATAAGCATGTGGCTTTTAACTTGCTGGCCACCAAGTATGAAGCCTACCTGAAGAAGCTCTACTATCTCTATGCAGGCAAGGAGGTACAGCCACAAAACGTAGGTGAGGAGGTGACATGGAGAAATGTTATTCATGATGTACGACCTCTCTGGCAGTTGAAATTCAGTCAGGATGAAGGTCACCAGCGTCTCTATCAGTATCTGCAAATGGTGAAGGAATGGAGAAACGCAGAATCGCATATCTCGCCAACAGCTTCTGAACAGGAACTTGATAGCGCAATTAGCATCATCCTAACCATGTATTGCTATGCTACAGGATCATGTATTACAGACCTTGAAATGGCTGGGCATGATATCGAGGCAGAATCAGAAATGCCACAGGCTGCAGAAGACAGAGAAGAACCCATAAAAGATTAAAGTAGGATATGGCAGTAGAATCGCATGATAAAAAGCTTGATGACCTTCTGAGAATGGTGGAAGAAGGCAAGGCTCAGCTACCTGATTTTCAGGGAAGTTGGTACACCTAAACCTATTGAGGGTAGTTTGCAACTTGAATAAAAAACAAATAAATCCAAAATTATTTGGTGGATTGTTCTATTCTTCGTACCTTTGTAGTGCAAAAGCGTTCATAGCTTGGCGACGTTCGCATTTCGCCATTATTGTCTAACATTTAAATTTGAGATTATGAATAGCATAATTACAAAAGAAGATATTGAAGAATGGAAATCACAAATTGTGATATCCAATTCAATTAAGATGGGCCTTCGAGATTAGAGAGGACAAATACCTATATTGAAGAGTTGCTTGAAGATCAGAACGATATCAATGAAAGTACTCGCGCTCAACTGGAAGCAATTAGCACTGCATTGGCTGAACTACGAATGGAACATCGCAAACAACCTAAGCGTAGACCTATCGGATTCTTTCAGTCTAAAGAGGATGATAGTGAATAGAAAATTATCTCTTTAAAAACTTGCAAATATAGAAATATCTTCTTACCTTTGCACCATGAAAGGAACCTATTTAGGGTAAGAGCCCCGTTTGGATCGGCAAGCAAGGCCATTAAAGCGGAGTTCCTTTTTTGCTGTAATCTTAAAATATACTAAAACAATATGGTGGTTTAGAATAATTTTTGTACCTTCGCGCCCCGAAATTTAAAACATTCTCATCCATAAACCTCCTTCGAGGTGTGGTAATTTTT
>CAJOGK010000063.1:18022-22022 GCA_905234145.1 uncultured Prevotella sp.
CAGCGAGGTAGCAAGAATTTATGGGATGACTATGACTATTCTAATGAGTGGAAAAGATTAGAAGAGGTCATGGAGAAAGACCTGCACGACGATGAAGTGTTTCTTTTCCATCACCCCAAGTACAGCAAAAAGGAGTATCAGCGCAAGTATCACTTGTGCCCTGCTAATGGCAATGCAAGAATGGTGGTAGGTAGAATGAGGAATCCCCTGGACTTTGCCTATGTATCCTTTGTGCTTCACTCTTACTTTTATAAGGTACCATATATCGTGATTGAAGATTACAAGCACATTTCTCCTAATCCGGATGTTATTGCAGATATGGTGGCAAGGGCCATAAACTGGGTACTGAAAGACTTAGGCGTAGAAATCGTATTGGAACGATGGGACGAGCTGATCATTGACTTTTGGGAATCATATAAAGGGGAGCTCAGAAAGAGCGGAGGAAAGAACCTTATTCCAATGGGGTATGAGGGCGCGCTGAAGGTTCATAAAGAGAAAGAGGCTAAAAAGAAGAAATGCAAGAAAGCTGCAAGCATCAAGAAGACAGATGATATTAGATTTTATATCCAGCATCCAAATATAGATGCCATCATCGACTTTATTCGTAAAGCATTAGTAGGTGCGAAAATGCCTAAGGATATCGTTAGACCTATTAGACTACTCCGCGAACATCAGATATTCTTGGCAAATAATAATGATCGACTTCCTTATAGGGCATTTATTAATGAATTCCCTGAATTTAAGGATTTAATCAAAGAAGGGACCTATAACGATTATCTCAATCCGAATCGTACAAGCTATGATGGTGATAAGATCTACAATAAATTAAATAAAGAGCTTGAAATGATTTTAAAATTCTAATCGACCCGCAGGATCCCGCAATAACCCGCAAGATCCCGCAATAACCCGCAAGATCCCGCAATAACCCGCAGGATTCCGCAACATCCCGTATTATCGATTTGTTTCGAAAATACGGGAATTTTTTTGTCTATATGTGAAAAGCGCTTATTACCTTTGCATCCCGATATAATTAAGTTTAACCCGAGTGGAGTGAGAGTCCTCGTGAGGTGAAAAGCTGCAGCGTTCAATCTCTTCTCACAACACGAAGGTGAAAATGAAGAAGCAGATAAGCCAAGTAAACCCTGAGGACTTTGACGTGCAGATGCTGTTACAGGCAGCACGAGAGGGGAGATTGTACGTAGAGGAGGAAGAAAAGACAGTAAGTCGTGAGTATATAATAAATAATGTACGCGCGTACATACAGCGAATCAATCCGCTGGTAACCCGTCGTTATCGTACGGTAATTGATATGCTTTGGGAGGAGATCTTTCAGAGTGAGGCATTGGTAGAACTGCTGATGCCTAAACCCAAAGCCAGAAAATGCAGAGACTTTGATAAGTATGGTGTGATGCGCCTGATAGGTGTGTTGCGCGAGAAGGATGTCTATGAGCGCTACAGCGATCGTAAGTATATGGCGCTTTTGGAGCAGACACAGCGCGACTGTTCGTACAGAAGTTACTTGGGAATGGGACTGGAAGAGCGCTCAATGCTGGTGAAAATTAGGCAAATCGTAGCGCAATTTGAACTTTAACTTTTGGATAAATAGGATCGTTTTTATCCACTTAAAATCCGCAGTACCTTTGCAGCGTCAAACAATGACAAAGCGCTCTTTGACTTATTGATACAAAAGATCCTTCAGAAGGCTGAAGCAATACCACAGAGAAAGAACGACCACGCGCTCGGCTTTGCCGCTTTTACAAAGGCGATAGCCGACTAAAAGAATTTATCGAATGATACGAATTATTTCGACAACGGATTTTTCGGATTAAACGAATTTAAAACATTAACCATTAAATTTCAGAAAGATTAATCATTTAAAGGTCGCTTAAGGAGGCGACGTAAAACAAAAAAGAAATGGAAAAGAAAAAAGCATTTGAACAAAAAATGACATCGATTGAGATGGCAGAGATTACACATCAGAAGCACAAAGATGTGATGAAAGAAATTAAGAAGCTGGAACCCGAATGGGTAAAAGAACTTGGTAAGGGATTTGAGCTTGTGAAGTTTAAGGATGAGAAAGGAAAGCCTCAGAGTTGCTACTCACTCACCAAGCAACAGTCACTCTTCATCGCCTCGCAAATGGCTAGAGATTCGCTCTCTACTTTTATAATAAGGTGGGATCAACTCTATAAAGAGATGCTGGAGTTTGTGATACCGAATGCAGAGGATGACGAAGCACTTCTGGCACAGGCTGACGACATCATCGCTGACAGACTGGAAGAACTGAACCGCACGAGTAAATACTGCCACAAGACAACGGAGATTGCCAGGCAATACAGAATGAGTGCCAGCGACATGCTTTCGTTTTTGACAGACAAGAAGATCGTGCATAAAGTGAATTGGCACTACGAGCTGACTCGACAATACTGCAACAAGGGGCTGGAGGAATACTTCTATAGCATGAGGTATAACAGCAAGGGCAAGCGGGTACTGAAGAAAACGATCGTGTGGACTGACGAGGGAAAACAATTTTTGCAGAAACTTATTCATTAATCAACAACGGATTTTTCGGATTAAACGGATTAAAATGAAATGAAGAACAGAAACAGAATTGAGATTAAAGAGTGCTGCGGGAGCTGTCAGCACAAGGAGATTTTGCCAGACGGAACACGTGTTTGCAAGCTGATGGAAATGATTATGGAATCGGGATTCAGATGCAATCAGTGGGGGCTGGAAGAACATCTGCAACATGCAGGTGAAGGCTGGGGGAGAGTGAAGAAGAAAGCGTATCTGGCTTTTGTGCTATCCATCAGGGAAGAAGAAAACCAGATGATAGACGAGGGACTGCTACTGGAATCCGAACGTACTAGCACTATGAAACTGAGACTGGAATACAGACAAAACTATGGGACTGAGTATGAATTATTTTAAAGACCACAAATTTCGCAGATTACACGGATTATTTTAACGACCACGAATGAAGCGAATGAAACGAATTATTAAGACAACGGATTTTACGGATTAAACGGATTGAAAACATTAACCATTAATTTATGCATTACATTACATTAGCAGTTGACGATAAGTCGTATGCCCGTATGATGAAGGGCTTGAGAGTAGAAGGAACAGTAGGAATTAACCTTGAGACATTGATTGGTGATCTGAATGCCTTTAAGCGCTTGTCGAGAGAGCCTGGGTATGTAAGGCCTAAACCCGTGACGCTCTTTAATACAGTTAGCGGACGATTGAACGAGACAGCGAGGACGTACAACATCTATGTGAGTGCCAAGAAGGACATGGGGCGCAGGCGTAGTGCTACGGAACTGTTGTCGCAGGCTAAGGAGCTGACGGATTATCTGCGCAATACAAAGAGCATTGAGGAGATTATGGACGAAGTTTAGGCTAAGGAAAAATATTGTCTAAGGAGTTTAGGAGAGAAGGAATAAACTCTAAGGATATTTTATGTCTAAGGAATATTGGAATATAGGAAAAAACATTAACCATTAAGCATTAAGCATTAAACATTAAACAGTATGGAGAGATTAGTAACAATTATTGAGGTGGGCGCATACTCTGAGCGCCAGTACAACAAGCAGGACGGAAGCAGTGAGTATTTTAAGAGTCGTGGATTCCTATTGAAGAGAGGTGGCGACACGATCTATGGAGAAATGACGGGGGAGCTAGCCAGCAAGAACCGAGATACACCGTACGAACCCGGACAACCTTACATCGTAAAGGGCTACTGGAAACAGAGAACCTGGGGAGAGAATAACGACCGCCATGAGAACGTATTCTACATTACAGACTTACAAGAACTCTAACGACAACGGATTTCGCGGATTACACGGATTATTTTAACGACCACGAATGAAGCGAATTATTCGAATTTAAAACCATTAAACATTAAAACATGTTTTGTTACCAGAAAAACTTTAGTTATCCAACCTTGCCAGTTGACGAAGCGCAGTTTAATGCGCTCGTCACGGCAAGCCAATGGGCA
>CAJOGK010000064.1 GCA_905234145.1 uncultured Prevotella sp.
AAACCGCCATGAAAAATGGCAACTCCAAATTCAATGCGATTCTTGCTGTCGTACAACAGTAAGGCAACTACTCATGCGCTAGGGGTGCTGAGTAGTTACGTTCAAGCGCACAAAAGTTGAAAAATGTTAAAAAATAGATTATTGCGGATGAAATTGCTTTTAAAAAAGTACCCGTTTTTGCCGATAAAATGCCATTTTTTATCGACGAAATTTTTAAGATGCAAATAATGTTAATGCTACACTTTATCACCATTAAAAATTTGCAGGAACCAAATAATGTTAGTATCTTTGCATCCGAAAAAGAAAAAAACATTGCTCGATATAATCGATGCTTTGTTAACCTCGAATGAACCTATGAATAAACACGAAGGGAGAGTTTTCTAGCGATAGAAGCTCTCCCCCTCTTTTTTTACTCAGGTAAATACATAATTACTTATTGGCATAAAACTCCGCATACCACTCTGCGAAGGCTCTGAGGCCTTGGCGAAGAGGAATCTTCGGGGTAAAGCCATAGTCGCGCTCAAGAGCAGAGGCATCGGCAAACGTGGTAGGAACATCGCCAGGCTGCATGGGAACAAGCTGCTTATGGGCCTCGAAATCGAAATTGGCAGGCAACACGCCAGCACGAACCAACTCTTCTTGCAGAATCTGAACGAAATCGAGCAGACTCTCGGGCTGACCGCCACCTATATTATATACAGCGTATGGTGGAATGGGCAAGCCATCGGGGCCCTGCTGACGAGACGGGGCTCCCTGCATAACGCGAACGACACCCTCGACGATATCGTCGACATAGGTGAAATCGCGACGGCAGTTGCCATAGTTGAATATCTGGATGGTTTCGCCCTTTAGCAACTTATTAGTAAAGCCAAAGTAGGCCATATCAGGGCGACCAGCTGGACCATAAACGGTAAAGAAACGAAGGCCTGTGGTAGGGATATCGTAGAGCTTAGAATAACAATGGGCCATGAGCTCATTGCTTTTCTTGGTGGCGGCATAAAGCGACACAGGATTATCAACGCGATCGTCGGTAGAGAACGGTACTTTCTTATTGCCACCATAGACGCTCGACGAGGAGGCGTAAACCAGATGGGCTACAGGAGAGTGGCGACAGGCCTCAAGGATATTGTAAAAACCAATAAGATTGCTCTGGATATAAGCATCGGGATTGGTGATGGAATAGCGCACACCAGCCTGAGCAGCCAGATTGACCACAACATCAAAATGGTACTGGGCAAAAAGGGCATCAATGGCAGACTTATCCGCGATATCACCACGGACAAACTGATATTTGATAGTTGATGTCTGAAGGCTGATGTCTGAGAGCTCTTTGAGGCGATACTCTTTGAGCGAGACGTCGTAGTAATCGTTCATATTGTCGATACCGACGATGGTAGCGCCCTGCAAATCGCGGAAGAGGCGCTTAACGAGATTACTACCGATGAAACCGGCTGCACCGGTAATAAGAATTACTTTATTGTTTAAATCAATCTTTTCCATATAATTCTATTGCTTCATAATAAGTGTCGAGAGAGCCGATGTCAAAACGACCGGCACTCATGGGCCAGGCATGCATCGGGGTGCGGTCTACCATATAGTGGGCCAGATTGCCGGGGGCATCTTTGCCGCAACCATTCTCGACGGCATGGCGAACGAGCGGGAGATCGCGCTTAAGATATATATAAAAAGGTGGGACGGCCCAATGGCTCTTGGGCTCAAGGGGTTTCTCTTCCATACCGAGCACTCGCATATCGGCATCGAGCTCGACGACACCCGTGCGCTGCAACTTCTCGATAGAGGGCTGCTCGTGGCACATGATACAGGAGGTATTCTTCTGCTTGGCGAAATCGACAAACGACTGGAAGGAGAAAAAGAGCAGATTATCGGCGGCAACCACCAACAGATCGTCGTCGATATGCAACTTATCCATCGCAAACAATAAATCGCACACGGCTCCAAGGCGCGTTTCATTGGTCTCGGTGCCATCGTCGACAATAGTGATGGGCTTTTGCCACCGTCCCTCTTCCCTCTTCCACTTGTCGAAGATAGGGGCAAAACGGTGGTTGGAGATAATGATGTGTTCATCAATGTCGGGTATCTGGTCGATATCATCGAGCATTCTACCAAGAATCGATTTCTTGCCAATCTTTAACAGGGGCTTGGGGAAGTTTTTGGTCAATTCGCCCAGGCGCGTGGCATATCCGGCTGCTATAACTATATTCTTCATACAAATCGTGCACCATCATCGGGCTTAACCCAATTTACCTGGAATGTTTTTTCATATTCGGGGAACTGCTCGAGATAGCGCTCGGTAAGCGTCTGCTCGATTTCTGACTTATAAGCAGGATCGACGAGGGCGATACAGGCGCCCTTAAAACCTGCACCTGAGAAACGGCCACCATAGACACCAGGAAGGGAGCGCATAATTTCATAAATAGCAATGAGCTCGGGAGAGCCGCACTCGTAGTTGTGGATAGAACTCTCGCAGGAATCGAAGCTCAGTTTGCCGAAGAGCTTCAGATTGCCAGTTTCCCAAGCAGTGACCCCCTGGCGAACACGGCGATACTCGGAATAAAAATGCTCAGCACGACGCGCGAAACGGGCGGGCATAGCAATACGCGTTTTCTCGAACAAGGTCTTGGGAATATCGCGGAGGAAGGTCTTGTCGAAGGTCTTCAGAGGCTGATCGGTATAGGCGAGCATATTCCAGGCAGCTGTCTTACACTCGTAAACGCGAAGGTTGTAATCACTGTTTACCAACGAACGGGTCAAGCCTGAGAAGAAGATACCGATCTCGAAATCAGGCATGTCGGGATGGCGCTTGATAATACGCCATTCGTTGCTGTCACAATCGAGGAACAGCAACCCATCCTTCTTGCCCAAAGCGATACAAGCCTGATCAAGCAAACCATTATTCAAACCGATATACTCGCGCTCAGCCTCGGAGGCTATCTTTACCACCTCAAATGGTTGGAGCGTGATATCATTGGCCTTTGCAAACGCCATCACATAGGCGATGAGCACAGCGGCACTCGACGACAGACCACCTACAGGCAAAGAACCTTGTATAACACCCGTGATACCATTCTTAAGTTCGAAGCGCTTCTTGAGGGCGTACTTGGCACCACGGGCATAGTCGCCCCAGTGGCCCTCTTTTACCTGCGACGGGGCATCGATATCGAAATCGACCACACCCTCGAAGGTTAGGCTCTCTAAATGAACACTCGGGCCTGTGGAAGGAGAAAACCAAAGATCCACACCCTTATCGATTGCAAAACCCGTCACCAGACCATGCTGATGATCGACATGCGCACCCAGAGGACATACCCTGTAAGGCGCAAAGATATGATACTGATAATTATCCATATTGCCCGCGAAGATACAACATTTTTCGAAATTACCCAAATATTCTGCTATTTTTTACGTAACTTTGCAACGAAAATACAGAATTGAGGGTTTTACGATGACGGCAAATGAGGTAATAAACTATATGGAATCGCTGCAGAACGAAGCGCAGCGACAGATACTGATGGGCTTTTTTAAGACAGGTCCTGGTGAGTATGGCGAGGGCGACGAGTTTTTGGGACTGAAGGTGCCACAGACGAGAGAGGTGGTAAAGGCAGTTTGGAAGGATTTTGCCCTGAGCGAAGTACCGAAGCTGATGATGAATCGCTGGCACGAGGTAAGACTTTGTGGACTCCTGATACTGGTGGCAAAATTCGAACAACTAGCCACCAAACGACTGGAGAATGACGAGAAGGCCATCCGGGGGCGCGATGAGATACTGACGATGTATCTGCAGTATGCGGAACAGGCAAACAACTGGGACCTCGTAGATCTTTCTGTGCATAAGATTCTAGGCCATTGGCTGCTGCTACCAACTTATCTGGGGAGCGATATCTATTCTAAGGAGAATAGGAGTCTAGGAGTCTTGCTACAAGACAGCCATGAAGAAACTCCCAAACTCCTAGACTCCTTAGACAATAAAAACCTTAGAATCAAAATACTCGACTCCTTAGCCCAGAGTGATAACCTATGGAAGCAGCGCATGAGCATCGTCTGTTCGTGGAAAACTTCGCAGATGGGCGATCCTTCATGGTGTCTGCGCTATGCCGAAATCCATCTGCACCACCCACACGACCTGATGCATAAGGCTGTAGGTTGGATGTTGCGCGAGATGGGTAAACGAGTAAGTGAAGACCTTCTTCGTGATTTCCTTCGCCAGCATGCCCACGAGATGCCTCGCACTATGCTCCGTTACGCTATCGAGAAACTACCTGAGCAAGAGCGTCAGTATTGGCTAAGCATTCCGCATACTTTTTCCCCCGCAAAAGTTTCTAAAACAAACCGCTTTGCAGGAATACCCCTACCCGACTTCGTAGACATCATTCTGAAGGGCGACGACGAGGCGATGTACTATCTTCTGCACAATCGCCTTAGCCATCAACTTCAGGACCGCTTCTCCAGCTATCGACAGCACCTGTACGATAACTTCGAAGATATTATCGACGATTTCTTTCTATATCTCCGTGAGAGCGGACGCTATCCTTACGAGCCACTGCTTCGAATCAAGAAGAAAGAATCGTTTGAGAGTTGGTTGCTAAATACCTTCCGCAATTACCTGAGCAATCGCACAGAGGCAGAGCATCACGTAGATTGGTCGTTCGATTCAAACCAGGATTATGGATCACTGAGTGACGAATGCTCTGATCTCACAGACGAGCGAAAAATCGCCATCGTCTCGAATCTGATAGCCTATGCTCATCAAGTATTCTACCCTCGTGTGCGCTTCATCTTCTTACGATCCATGCTCACCTTACTCAACAAAAAACGTGCTGTACCAAATAAGGAAATGGCAGAGGCGCTCGACATGACGCTCCTAGCCTATCGTGTAGCCGTTTATCGTATGAAACAGAAAATAGCTTTATTCCGAATTCGAATGCTTAAAGGAGAATCTTTACGCCTTGATGACGAGCATATCGAGATGGCCAGGCAGATTAATCGCGATTTTGCGCACCTATACCCTACACTCTTCCAATTATATGTCGAGTGTATCGACACGCTTAAGACCTGTACAGCCGTCAAAAATCTTCGTCAGCAATATCTCGAAGCCCGTGGCTATGCCGTTCATGAACAAGATACGGATAGCACTATCACTATCCGTATTCCTGCATTTTGGGATATCTTAAATCGTTGGCTTATAACTTAGTCTTTTTTGTATATTCAAATGCTACTTTAGCAATGCTTCAGCCAATTGTTCCAATTGAGCCTCATCACCAGCTTTCATACGCGAGCGGATGGTGACCATGGGCTCTACGATATCGCAATCCTTCATAGCCTCTATCATTGAGCGCATCACCTTGCCAGCCGAAGGAGCCCAACTGCCGTTCTCGATAATACCAAACTTGCGCTTCTGGTAGTTCTTAATCTGCAGGTGATACAGGAAGTCGTGCATCACGGGGAACACACCTGCATCATAGCTCGAAGCAGCTACTACTACCGTGGGATAGCGGAAAGCATCCTCGATAACCTCAGCCATATCCTCACGACTCAGATCGCTTACTACCACCTTCTTGGCACCTTTCTCTCGCAGGATCTCGCCCAGTCGCTCTGCAGCAGCTGCTGTACCACCATGAATGCTGGCGTAGGCTACCAATATACCATCGCTCTCAGGCTCATATTTGCTCCAAGTATCATAAAGCTTCACGGCTTCTGCCAAGGCCTCACCTTTCAACATAGGACCATGCAGCGGACAGATGGCCTCAATATCCAACGCAGCCATCTTTTTAACCACACTCTGCACCTGCGAACCATACTTACCACAGATATTAAAGTAATAGCGGCGCGCCTCGCAAGCCCAATCATCAGTCTCGTTAACCAAAGCGCCAAACTTGCCAAAGCCATCAGCCGAAAATAGCACCTTATCTGTGCTATCATAGCTCATGATTACCTCTGGCCAGTGTATCATTGCTGCACCAATAAACTTCAGCTCATGCTTGCCCAGCGAGAGCGTATCACCCTCCTTTACAGTCATCACGCGACCTGTAAAATCCACGCCCTCAAAAAAGTTAGAAAGCATCTTCACAGCCTGAGCGCTACAAACCAACTGCACACCAGGATAAGTCTCCAGCATCCACGCGATGAGTGCAGAATGGTCAGGCTCCATATGGTGAGCCACCAGATAGTCTGGCTGTCTGCCATTCAGAACTGCAGACAGGTTTGCTTTCCACTCCTCACCCTTTCTGCGGTCAGCAGTATCCAGCACCGCAATCTTCTCATCGTCGATGAGATACGAGTTATAACTCATGCCCTCGGGCACCACATACTGACTCTCAAACAAATCGATGTCTAGATCATCCACACCGATATACTTAATTGTATCGCTAATCTTATTCATATTCACCGTTAATTTCAATTTAACAACAAAGCTACGCGAGCAGCTTCGCACACTTTTGCGTGCAAAGATAGTATAATTCTAGCGAAAGACAAAGGATTTTAGCGTTTTTTATGCTTCTTCGTTTCAAAGCCATCCTTGCTTCATACATATTTCAAGAACGCTTCCATCTGTTCCATCAGCGTTTTCCGTTGCTCGTCTGAAAGAATCATACGCCCTTCCGTCCATGCTTCAACGTTCAGCACGATACCCGTCTGCTGTTCCATCACGTCGGCCTTGATAAAAGTGAGCAATTCCGTCAGTTTCTCGCGACATTTCGCTGTAGCCATTTTGCCACCAGCACCACTCAGAGCCACCTTTTTGCCATTAATCACAGTAGGCGTCTCATAGTCGTTAGCTACCACAGGACGCGACAACCAGTCGAACAAATTCTTCACATGCCCAGGATAACTGAAGTTATACTCAGGCGTAAACACCCAGATGCCGTCTGCCTCTTTTACAGCGGCACGCAGACGTCCTACAGCCTCAAGTTCAGGGAATTCGATGTCCTGATTTATTAGCGGAACATCCTTATAGTCCAGGTAAGTCACTTCAGCGCGTGCGCCAATCATTTGCTCTGCCTCGCAAGCCAACTGTCGGTTGAAGGAACCTTCCCTCAGCGAACCGACAATAAAAAGGATTTTCTTCATAATGCTTCAGTTTATGGTGCAAAGTTACAAATACTTTCTGAGATTTCCAAACAAAGTGGCAGAAATGTTTCGCCTGCGATATTAACGAGTACTTCGGCACGAGCAGTTCGATGCTGATGAAGTTGTCGCTTATCAGCTTTCGTCAGTTCAAATTTTTTTCGATTTTTATCTTCTGTCAAATTTACGCTGCAAATCATCGAAACGCTGGTGGATGTAGAGAATGCAATCATCCAGACGACCAGAATAGTCAGGATTAACGATGTCATCAAGCACCTCTGAACGTCTACCGCAATGACAAAGATCTACCATTTCTGTATCAAACAGCGCATTAATCTCTGGCAGCAGCTCTACTGCCTGAAGGTCTATCAAGTCGCATATCACGCTCGCGGCAATGGTATTATCCACAGCCTTTGCCTCTGCGACATGTTCAATGCTGAAGTTAAGCACCTCGCGGAACCATTCAATTATCTCGGGCCTACGCTCTAGTTTGTCGAGCCTATGCCCTGCCAGTTTATAAAGCGTAGGCACAAAGACCTCGTGCGAACTATCGCCAAGATAATAGTCGAAGAAATCGGTCGACTGTCGCATCACCTCAAGCACGCAGTCGAGGCTCGTATCAGAATTGCCCACTTCGGCAATCGACAGGACACACGAACTGAGCAGTCCGTTGTACTGACCGTCATCATACCCTTCAGGAATACAGAAGGACGCCAAATAAACACCTTAGGAATACTAAAGGAACGCCAAAGGATGAGTCTACAATCCCTCTTCGTGGAGTCTTCTAAGAGTTTTCTTACCTTAACGCGCTCGGCTTAGCAAAAATGGGCTTGAAAAGCGTTAGAGTTCAATAGACGGCTCCCAAAGATGCTTCGCCATATCTACATGTCCATTGGCCTTGAAAAGGACACCCTCTTCCTCAAGCAGGATGCGCTGGCGACTCCAACCGGGAGCAGTGCGACCTTCTTTATTCACTACACGATGACAGGGCAATTCTGAAGCTCCAAGCGTGTAGCGGAGTGTGCGCCCCACCATCCGCGAATGGCTGGGCCAGCCTGCCAAAGCGGCGATATGTCCATAGGTAGTAACTCGTCCGCAAGGTATTTGGCCGACGATGTTCTGCACGGCATCGCGAAAGGCTCGCGACTGCTCTGGCGTCATTTGATTGGGATAGTCCTGCATACCACCGCTCACTTTATCAGCTTCGAAATCTGCTTCTCAGTAGCCTCTGGCAAAAGCCTACGCACGTGCTCGAACATCCGCTCGAACGACTCCTGTGGCGTGCGCTCGCATCGGCACATCTCGCGACCTAAAAGCCGCTCAGGCGTCGTCAACAACGACCAGCCCCAGCCATATTCGTGACCGTGCCTGTCGGTGGGATACACAAAGTCCTCGGTGACAATGCGACAGGCCATCTGTAAACGAGTGACATAACCATCAAACTTACTCCTCATCATTGGCCCGTCGAAACCACAGGCAGCCCGCAGTTCACGCGTTATCAGACTGCCGTGCTCAGCCAGCGTCAGCAGGATAGCTTCATTGATGGAACCCTCGACAGGTGCAGGCCTCGAAGTGCGGCGATAATTGCACAGATCTGGCCACCACTCCTTGCTCACAAATCCCGCCTTACCCGCAAAGAACTTGCCATAAACGCAACGACCTTCAGTAACGATGGGTCCCTTCCACTTCCAAAGTGGCCAGTCCCATCCGCCATCGTCAAACACCACATATCGATTTTCCTCATCGACAACATCCTCGGCAGAATAGCCCCTAATGCCACTATCCAACAATGGCAGAAACCCCACCTCTTGGATGTAGTCCATCAATTCCGGACAGCTGTGTATCTCTCCGATTCTCATGAATAGTTATCTTCGATAACTTTTGTCGCGACTCGGCTGCTTTAAAAGTTATCCGCCTTGATCTGGAAGTAACTCTGCGGATGGTCGCACGTAGGACAAACCTCAGGTGCTTTCTTGCCGATAACGATATGACCACAATTGCTGCATTGCCAGATAACATCGCCCTCGCGCGAAAATACGACCGCATCCTCGATGTTCTTCAGCAACTTGCGATAGCGTTCCTCATGGTGTTTCTCAATAGCCCCCACTAGCTCGAACTTTTCGGCAATATCGTCAAAGCCCTCTTCGCGAGCCTCCTTAGCCATACGCGCATACATATCCGTCCACTCGAAGTTCTCGCCATTAGCCGCATCCTCCAGGTTCGCCTTCGTATCACTCACGCTACCGCCATTCAGATACTTATACCACATCTTCGCATGTTCTTTCTCATTGGCAGCTGTCTCTTCAAAAATAGCAGCTATCTGCACGTAGCCATCCTTCTTGGCGCGCGAAGCAAAATACGTGTACTTGTTCCTTGCCATACTCTCACCTGCAAAAGCCTCCTTGAGGTTCTGCTCGGTCTTCGTTCCTTTCAGTTCTTTCATAAGTCTCATTTCTTTTTGATTCATTCCACAGTAAAGTTCTTTTTAGTATGCTTGGGGATACTGCCCTTTTCGATTTTATGCTCCAGAGGAATAATATATTTATTATAGAGCTCCCATACCAGCTTGCGATACTCGGTTACATCCTCACTTCCCTTCATGCTGCCAAGTTCTTCCTTACCACCAGTCAACTCAGAACTTATGCCAACACTGACCTTGTCATCATTTTTATTCACGATACAAGAAAGGACAAAGTGTGCATCCTCGGGATTATCTACAATATGCCAGAAGCCATTGCGAAGTATCTGTCGGGTCAGTACATCTATCGCAGCATCGTCGTAAGTTGCGTTCTTTGGACTACTCAAACAACTCAAATAGACATTATTACCTTCTTCAAGCAAGAATCCATGATAGTTGGCGAATTTTGAAACTACAGGCGCAACTACCAGTTCAGGCTCTGGCTCTGCAACAGGTACGAGTATAGGTGCCGGTTCGGGGTTCTGGACTTTCTCAACTTTTTCAGGCTTCACCGGTTCTGCTTTCGGTTCGGATTCCTTAACCTCAGGCACAACCCCTGGTTCTGGTTCTGCAACAGGCACGGGAACAGGTGCCGTTTCAACCTTCGTTACCACCGGCTCTGGTTTTGGTTCGAGAATTTTAACATCTATCGGTTTCGGAGCCTCTTCCTTCTTTACCTCTACCTCCTTCTTTGCCTCGTCTTTATTCGTATCAATACGCTTTAACTCATCGATATACGCCATATCATCAAAGGGAATCTGTACACGCTTCTCCCCTACTTCCAGCAGCACATACTCAAACGTCTTCAACTCCTCCAGAAATCCAACGTAACTTACACCTTGTCTGGTAGTTAACTTTACGACCTTCCGCTGCTTCTGCTGTGCACTAACGGTTATACTGCAGAACAATATTAATAATAATACAATCCTCTTCATAACCTTATTATATATTATAGTGTGTATACGGTACACAATGCAATAATCATAAGGATTGCCACAATAGCCAAAACGATCTTGCCCCACTTCTCAAGTTTCTTTTGTATCACGATAGCATTGAGACTGCGCTCCTTAAAGCGCGAGGCCCCATCTTTATGATGGTGATGGTGATGGTGGTGATGATGTTGTTGTTCGCTACTCATTATTTCAAGATATTATACAATGAAATTAAGATACTCGTTGCTGTAAACCAAAGCGTGGTCGATGTACCTATGGTTGAGTTTCTGGCCTTCACAGTGTTAGGCTCTACATACACGATATCATTCTGCTGCAGATAATAGTAAGGTGAACTGATAATGTTGGCATCGTTCAAGTTCAGTGTATAGACTTCTTTCTTCCCCTTAGCATTCTCGCGAATCAGTTTTACCTTATCGCGCACACCGTAAATGGTAAGGTCACCTGCCTTTGCAAGTGCTTCCAATATATTGATTTTCTCATTATCTACAGTAAACATTCCTGGGTGAGAAACCTCTCCAAGCACAGAAATCTTATAGTTCGACATACGTACAGTTACGACTGGATTTTCTGCCGCGTTCATGTATGGACGAAGTTTATCATGAATCATCTGCTCACACTGTGCTTTAGTCATGCCTCCTACCTGCAGGGTACCAAGCACAGGGAATTCAATTGTACCATTATTATCTACCAGATAAGTCTGCAGTGAACCGCCTGAAGTACCAATAGAAGAACCACGCACAATCAAATTATAAGGTTCTGCCGCTTCTGGATTCACAGTATTGACCGTAATTGTCAGTACGTCTTTAGGCATGATGCGCGCATCATAGAGATATTCCGAATGATTAAAATCAATATAGTCGCTATTCTGCAGATAAGCGACATTCTTCACACTGCCACACGATGACAGCATCACTGTTGCAACCAACAATAAGAAAAAATACTTTTTCATATCCTTAACTCTTAACTATAAATTTTCAAATCTAACCTCTCAAAACGGCCACCAGCCTTTTTTCTTTCCACTTTGCGAATGCTGATACTCAGCACCGCTATAATCCTTTGCACCCGAGTATGCCTCGTCTATCAGATGCCTCCACTTCTTACCGTGCGACACCATGCGATAAATCGTACCCCAGTCAGGCAGTCCGCCAACGTTGCGGTCGTCAATAAACAAATCTGCCTTCAACTTGCGTGTAAAGTGTGGATTATTATCTGTGGTCTCCTCAGGGTAGTCGCGATTGGCAGCATAAAACTCTATCCCGCGCTCGCGACACCACTGAAGTGCTTCCTCCAGCAACTCGCCTTCTCTGCAAGTCCACAATACAAGCCGATGCCTGTCTGCTTGCAGCATCCTCAGCGTCTCGATGGCAAAAGGCCGCTCCTGACCGATCTCCGGATACTTGTTTTCAACGATTGTCCCGTCAAAATCTATCGCAATAACCATATAGGGATTTACTATTTACTTATTTACGGTTTACTTTTTGATACTGTCATCATCCTTGTTGCCATAATGGCTCTCAGCATATTGGCCATAGTTACCGTAATTACCATAGTTACCATA
>CAJOGK010000065.1 GCA_905234145.1 uncultured Prevotella sp.
CAGCTTGCTGACGGTTTCGCGAACCCAAAACGTAGAGTAAGGATTGATGTGCATCGATGCCTTTTCAAACACATCTAACAGCTCCTTATTCTCACGGAGGATACCAAGAACTTCCTTCACTTCGTCCGTAGTCGGAAACCGATAGCTATAATAAACGTCTCCATCAAATCCTTCTAATTTGTCATCCTTGCAAAAGGGTTCTCCAGCTACTACCTTAATCTGATATTGCGGCAGTTTGCCTATCACCTTCAGCAAAATACCCTGCTCGCCATCGGAAGCCTCACGAATGCAAATGTAGCGCGAGCCAACCATTTGTTCGTAGGAAGTACGGCCTTCCTTGATTTGCGTATTGGTACGCGGAAGGGCTACAAGTTCCCCAAGTTTCCATTTGTTCTCTTTTGGTTCCATTCAATATGCTATTTTAAGAATTCTACAATAATTAAGGAGAAAAAAATCTAACTCACTCTTAGGCACATCATCGTAAGGTCGTCGTTTGGATCGGCACCATTACGGTGATTTTCCACTTCTGCTTTCAGCGATTCTATTACTTGTTGTGCGCTGTCAAAATGAGTGTTGCGCAGGATACTCAATAGGCGATCGTCGCCAAACTGCTCTTGCTGTGGATTCTCGGCCTCGTTCAGTCCGTCGGTATAGATAAAGAGTGCACGACCCTTTACGGTTTCGATTTCCTCGCCTTCATACGCCAAGCCAGGGAATAGTCCGATAGGTGCATTAGACTGCATCTCAAGGAAGTCGCCATGATTGTCGCCACCGCCGATGACTGGCGGATTATGACCGGCATTACAGAAGTCGAGATGACCAGTCTGCAAATCCAGCAAACCTAGCCAGAACGTCACAAACATACCACTCTCGTTGTCATCGCCTGATAGCGCATCGTTCATGTTTGTACATATCTCTGCCGGCATCATGCCCTGTTTGGCCAAGGTCAGGAACAGGCGTGTGGCCTGCGCCATAAACAGCGATGCAGGTACGCCCTTTCCCGATACGTCGCCAAGCGCAAAGTAGAGTTTGTCGCCCTGCAACACGTAGCCGTAAAGGTCGCCACCCACTTCTTTAGCGGGCGTCATCGATGCATACATGTCCAACCCTTCACGTTCGGGGAAAATGTTAGGCACCATACTCATCTGTATGTCGCGCGCGATTTGCAGTTCGCCCTCTATACGCTCCTGGGCAGCCTTCATCTTGGCGGCACGGCGGCGCAGCAATGAGTAGACAATGAAGAACACCGTCAGCAGTACAATGGCTACCAGCAGAGCTACCACACGTGTCTGCAGCAGCGAGTTTTTCTGCTCGGCTATCTCGGCATCCTTCTGCTGTGTTTCATAGATTGTAGACAATTCTGCGCTTTTTCCATGAACGTAGCGCGACAAGGCTGAATCGAGATTCTGACAAATCCTGTTTGCCAATACATTTGCCGTATCGCGGTGACCAGCCATCAAGTTGTACTTGTATTTTTGTAAATAAATATCTCTCATGACATCTAGCGACATTTCTGTGCCGAATGACATGAGTACCTCATCAATCTTCTCCAAAGACCGCGATGCCTCTTCCCAGCGTTTAGCAGCACCCAGATAATAACAACTGTTAACAACACCACTGGTTGTCTTAGCCCAGTTGGTAGCAAGATACTTCTGGTATGCTTCGACAGCCTCGGCATCCTTACCAAGACCTTGCAGCACACGCGCCTTGTCTATATAGGCATGGCCTTTAAGCTGGTCTAACGACACATCGTTGCGCTTCTCGTCGGGCAGTGTCTCGTATTCGGCAAAAGTCTTCTCCTGACGGTCAATCCAACGCTTCATCATTTCTAATCCCCTGTGGCTATCGGTATTATGTGCCTGAATAATCTGGTAAAGCAGTATCATTCTGCGCGTAAGCGCAAAACTCTTGTCGCCTGTATCCTTTTGCCTGCTTATATTAAGTTCATAACATTTCTCGTAATATCTCTCGCCATTTTCCTCTTCTCCATGCATGGTCATACCAAGTCCCACATTAAAATACAAGTCGAGATAGAGGTCATACACCGTATCATCGTCATCGGCTTCATCGATAGAGAAGCGTTTAAGGGCGTCAAGTGCCAAGATAGTGGCGGTTTCGTAATATCCGCGGTTTCGTAATATCAACAATCGTTCGCGAATGGCTGCTATCTGAACCAACCGGTCGTATTTGTCGGCATCACTAAGATCGATTATCTTTTTGAAGATAGTGTCTGCTCTATCATAGTTCTCTTCCCCGTACATCACGTAGTATCCATGCAGAAAATCACGCATAACCGAAGATATAGCACCCACTTCGTATAGACTGTCGCTTACTAAGTCGTATCTGGCCTGGTGCTTACCTGAAAGTAAAAACGCTTCGTTCAGAGAAACACGCTCCGAACGTTTTTTTGTTTCGTTTTGGCACGATAGTGATATCGCCATCAGCAAAGCCGAAAGCGTGATGGCAACCATAGATTTTGCGTTACATCGAGTTATAAGCATATACTATTCGATTTATGAATTACGGATAATGTTTGAATTTATCTGCAAAAGTAGGCTGTTTCCAGGGAACAATAGTCCCACGGTAGGAAAAAAAAATCTCAAAACGTGAAAAGCTTACACTAAATCCGCCAGTGGAGCTGGAGGTCGAGGTCGGACTGAGAGGAGGCATTGATTTGCTGGTAGCTGCTACCGATATGGTCGCGATCGAAATAATTAGTAACGCCGAGTTTGGCAGTAAACGACAGGCGCGACGAAAAACTGATGCGCGACAGGAGCCAATAACGGATGCCATGACCATAAAACTGCGAGAGATTATAGGTATAAAGTGGCCCTCGCTCATAGCTATACACGCGACTATCGTAACTATCGGTATGAAAATAGCCAAATCCACCCTGCAACCTGAGCCAACGGTTCTCATAAGAGAGGCGCTGGCTTAGCATACCGCCCCACTCGCCCCCAGACAAAAGCACACCATCAAGCTGCGTGGCGCCACTGAACCTCTTACCCTCACCATAATCGGCAGAGAAGCGAAGGCGATGCGTATCGTGGTAGCGGTAGCGCAGGTTCAGATTGAACTGGCGCGTGGTATAAGTGAGCTGCAAGAGTTGATCGAACGCGTAAGAGGATTGCGATACCTGATACCTGGCCCAAGCAAAATAGGCAAAATCGCCATAGGTGACCAAGCGGAAACGGGGATGGGGTTGCCAGGACAGGCCCAGATAGAGACCGCTCTCATTCTGAACCTTACCCCCATCGCTGAAGCTCTGGGCATCGAGCGAAGCATAGCGATAGGCATAGAATCGCTGGATGGCCATCAACGTAAAAGGTTGGCTTAAGCGCAGACTCAGGGTATTGATCGTGGCCAGATGGCCCTTCTGGTCGATGGCTGTTTCACCATTGAGCACCAATGCAGAAGAGACAAAACCATAATCAAGACTGGTATTGAGAAACGATTGTCCCAGCGGTGCATGACGCTTATAGAGGGCTGAGGTATCAGGGCGCAACATGCGATCGAGACGCACATAGAGGGTATTGAGCGCCAAGTGGAACCCATGCGACTGGAATCGCAGACTACCGCCCGTTTTCAAAGCATGGAGGTTATGCTTCTTGGCCATCTCGGTTGCTGTACGATGATAGTCATCGGTAAGGATCGTGCGAGCCGTAGAATCCTTGTTGAGCGTGGCATCCATGGGTGTATAGGCTATAAAAGCGGTGAGCGAAAGGGGGCGGGCGAGGCGCACGGTAGCCCCTACCCCTTGCAGGTAATCGCCAGAGCGCGAAGTATGGGCACGAAGGGTATGGGTGGTTCGTCCGAGGTTTTGCAGCATGGCCAGCTTGCCCAAGCCAAAGCTATGATTGATGACGAGTCCCATGCCAAGGGACACACGGAAATTACCCAAAGTAAGCGTTTCTATCGGGCCCAGACGATTTAATTGGAGATAAGGCGAATAATAATCGTAACCCAGCCGATTGCGATTGGCAAAGAAAGGCTCACCGGCATCCTGGGCACACACCAACCCGACCTTGAGACCATCGCCATAGGTAAACTGATAGCGCAACCAATGGCGGTAAGGATAGCCCAAGTAGCCATCAACATCGCCCTTGCGCTCATAAAAGGGAGCGCGAAAGGTGGCCAGAAGCTCGTGATGGGCATATTGTTTGGGCGCGTCCTCATCGCTTAAATATATAAAATAGGTGAGCAGGATGCGCTGATGCTCGTTGAGCGAACGGATCATACGGAGTTCACCCAGCGACTTCATCGCCCCGTAGCGATACTGGTATTCTAACAACTCTTCAATCTGCTGGGCAGAAAGAAAGGGGATGGCTTCGAGTTGCTCTCGACTGGCGTGATTTAAATCCAAGGGGTGTTGCTCCAGTTCGCAAAGCAGATCGTAGGTGCGACTGAACGACGAAGATTCTACATCGTCGATTGACATCACCTGATTGAGATATTGTTCCCATACACGACTCTCCTGGGCCTGAGCACAGAATGAAAAGAAACACCAAAAAAGCAATAATTGCGCTCTCATAATGCTAAATTTATTGTTAAACGTTGCAAAGGTAGTGATAAATTCTGAAATAAAATCAAAATCCACCGATTTTTCGATGGAGATTCGGAAAAACTAAGTAATTTTGCATCGTGATTCGCAAAATACTGACAATCAGCATAGGGTTATGGCTCTGCAGCACAGCTAAAGGGCAAGAGACCATCACGGCGGAGCAAGCACTCGCCGAGATGGACTCGCCTACCTTCGTGCCGACGGTAAAGGTGGGGAAAACACTCTACGAGGGCGACAGCATACAGTATATGGAAATGAACAATGTGTACGTGTACCCCCAGCTGACCTTTAAAAACAAAAAACAGGCGCAACGCTATATGCGACTGGTAACCAATGTAAAGAAGGTTCTGCCCATCGCCAAGGAGGCGCGCATGATGCTGATAGAGACAACGGAATATCTGGAAACACTGCCCAACGAGGCAGAGAAGAACGCACATATTAAGCGCGTGGAAGAGGATATCTTCCGCACGTATAAGCCCAAAATGAAGAAACTGACCTACTCGCAGGGCAAACTGCTGATTAAGCTGATAGACCGCGAGTGCCACTCATCGAGCTACGAGATGATTAAGGCCTTTATGGGGCCACTAAGAGCAGGGTTCTGGCAGGTGTTCGCCTGGGGATTCGGTGCCTCACTGAAAAAGGAGTACGACCCCCAAGGCGTAGACAGACTGACAGAACGCGTGGTGCTGATGGTGGAGGCAGGACAGATTTAAAGCAGCTTCATTAATTCTTTCATGCCCTCGGAGGCGCCTTTCTGGATCTGATGGACACGGCCACCGGCATTAACGGGGTTGGGGTCAATGAGATAGATGGGCACATCGGGACGGGCGTAATGAATCAGGCCTGCTGCGGGGTAAACGACCAGCGACGTACCAATGATAATCATGATATCGGCCGTTTGCACCTCTTCGGCAGCAATAGTGATATTTGGCACTGCCTCGCCAAAGAATACGATATAGGGGCGCAGCAAAGAGCCGTCGCCAGCCTTCGTGCCAGGGGCTACCTCGCAATTGTCGGGCGTCAACTGTATCTGATAGCGGGGATCGTCGACATCGCGACTGGAGCATACCTTCATGAGCTCACCATGGAGATGGATCACCTTAGAAGAGCCAGCCATCTCGTGGAGATTGTCGACATTCTGGGTAACTACCGTGACATCGTACTTCTCTTCGAGCTGGGCCACGAGGCGATGACCCTCATTAGGCTGCACGCCCCAGCACTTCTTGCGAAGCATATTATAGAAATTGGTAACTAGTTCAGGGTCGGCCTCCCATCCTTCGTGGGTGGCAACTTTCTGAACGGGGTAATTCTCCCAAAGGCCATCGGCATCGCGAAACGTCTTCAAGCCGCTCTCTACCGACATACCGGCACCGGTTAATACAACAACCTTTTTCATCATAGGATTTACGATTTTCAGATTTACTATTTACGATTTATGATGCAAAAATACGGTTTTTTTTCGACAAAAGAACAAAAGTAACAAAAATTATATGTTATGTTGTGCTTATGTAGAAAATTTATTGTACCTTTGCAGCCGATTTTTAAGAATACACATTATTAAATATAAAGAAAGAATGGACAAAGTAAGTTATTCACTCGGCTTGGGCATCGGTCAGCAACTGGCGCAAATGGGTGCTAATGGTATCAGCGCCGAGGATTTTGCTCAGGCTATTAAGGACGTATTGGAAGGTAACGAACTGAAGATATCTCACCGCGACGCACAGGGCATCGTACAGGAGTTCTTCCAGAAAAAAGAGGCTGAATTACAGGCCGAGCGCATTAAGCAAGGTAAGGCACACAAGGAGGCTGGCGAGAAATTCCTGGCTGAGAACGCTAAGAAAGAGGGTGTGATTACCCTGAAAAGCGGACTGCAGTATGAGGTACTGAAAGAGGGTAACGGCAAGAAGCCTACTGCCAAGGACACCGTGGTTTGCCACTATGAGGGTACACTCATCGACGGTACGGTATTCGACAGCAGCTACAAGCGCGGCGAGGCAGCTACATTCCCCTTGCAGCAGGTGATTGCAGGATGGACTGAGGGCGTGCAGCTGATGCAGGAGGGCGCGAAATATCGTTTCTATATCCCTTATCGCCTGGCTTACGGCGAGGGCGGTGCAGGCGCACAGATTCCACCATGCGCAACGCTGATTTTTGATATCGAGTTAGTAGAAGTTAAGTAGTTAAAAGATAAAAGACAATGAAGAAATTTACATTTGCTGCAATTGCAGCGGTTGCTGCCATCATGATTTCATCATGTGGCAATTCAGCTCCAAGAGCTAGTTTGAAAACTGATATCGACACCCTGAGCTATGCTATCGGTATGGCACAGACACAGGGCCTGAAGGAATATCTCGTAGGTAATCTGGAAATTGACACCACCTACATGGCTGAGTTTATTAAGGGTTTGAACGAGGGTGCCAACGCTGGCGACAACAAGAAGAAGGCCGCTTACTATGCAGGTGTTCAGATTGGTCAGCAGATTGCCAACCGTATGATGAAGGGTATCAACCACGAGGTATTCGGTGACGACTCTACACAGACCATCTCACTGAGAAACTTCATGGCTGGTTTCATTAGCGGTACCACTGGCAAGAACGGCCTGATGACCGTTGACTCTGCACAGATGGTGGCTCAGAGCCTGATTTCTACCGTAAAGAGCAAGGTGCTGGAGAAGACTTACGGCCCCAACCGCGAGGCTGGTGAGAAATTCCTCGCCGAGAACGCCAAGAAGGAAGGTGTTAAGATGCTGGCCAACGGCGTACAGTACAAGGTGATTAAGGAGGGTACAGGTGCTATCCCTGCCGACACATCGCTGGTAAAGGTTCACTACGAGGGCCGTCTGCTTAACGACTCTGTATTCGATAGCAGCTACAAGCGCGGCGAGCCTACTATCTTCCGTGCCAACCAGGTAATCAAGGGTTGGACTGAGGCGCTTATCCACATGCCTGCCGGTTCAGTTTGGGAGGTTTACATTCCTCAGGATCAGGCTTACGGCGAGCGTGAGCAGAACATTATCAAGCCTTTCTCTACCCTGATCTTCAAGATTGAGTTGATTGAGGTTAATCCTAAGAGAGAAGCCAATCCTAGAAGAAGATAATGAAAAAGACAATCATACTGGCACTCGCCCTCGTGGCGGGTGCTTCTTTGTATACCGCTGATGCCGCCAAGAAAAAGAAGGTGGCACAGGCTGAGACGCCAGTAGTAGAGCAAGTGGTGCTTACCACCAGTTCGGACTCGATAAGCTATGCCGCTGGCATGGCCGCTACCGACGGACTGATTGCTTATCTGCTACAGCAGAAAGTAGACACGGCGATGATGGCCGACTTTGCAAGAGGTTTTATGGACGGCATCAATCAGGGCGACGACCCCAAGGCAAAAGCTTACCAGACGGGTCTCAGCATCGCCCAGCAGATGAAAGACCGTATGCTGCCTGGCGTGAAGAAGGAACTGACGGACGCCCCCGACTCGATTATCGAACCGGTATTCTATCGCGGTTTTACCGATGCCCTGATGCAGGACACCACCCACTTTAAGGTATCGAAGGCCTCGACTTTCTTCAGAGAGAAGATGAAAAGCAACATGGCTGCACGCGACGAGAAGCGCTATGGCGCCAACCGCGAGGCAGGCAAACAGTTCCTGGCCGAGAACGCTAAGAAAGACAGCGTGATTACCCTGCCTAGTGGACTGCAATACAAGGTGCTGGTAAAGGGTAACGGCAACGTGCCCCAGCTTTCGGACAAGGTACAGGTGCACTACGAAGGCCGACTGCTCGACGGTACGGTATTCGACAGCAGCTACAAGCGCGGCGAGCCATCGGAGCTCTCACCCAGTCAGGTAATCAAAGGATGGACTGAGGCACTCACGATGATGCCAGAGGGTTCGAAATGGCAATTGTACATCCCCTACGAGCTGGCATACGGCGACAGGGATGCTGGACAAATCAAACCCTACAGTATGCTGATTTTTGATGTAGAATTAATCAAAATCGTTACTAAATAAGCTAGTGTGTCACATTTGTGGCACACTTTTTTAATTTTTTCCTTTAAAAAGTTGCAATTAAAATACTTACTTTTGCTAACAAAATGCAACCTAAAGGAAAGAATCATGGAGAAAATTGACTTTCTGGACAAGAAAATTCTGAGCATTCTGTCGAAGAATGCACGCATCCCGTTTAAAGATGTCGCTGCAGAGTGTAACGTATCGCGTGCAGCCATCCATCAGCGTGTGCAGCATCTGATTGATGCTGATGTGATTACAGGCAGCGGATTCAACGTGAATCCCAAGAGCCTGGGCTATTCTACTTGTACCTATGTAGGTATTACGCTTGAGAAAGGCTCGATGTATAAGAGCGTGGTTGAGCAGCTGAAGCACATACCGGAGGTGGTAGAGTGCCACTTTACGACGGGACCGTACACGATGCTGGTAAAGCTTTACGCCAAAGATAACGAGCAACTGATGGACTTGCTGAACGGCAAGCTTCAGGGCATTCACGGGGTGGTAGCTACCGAAACCCTCATCTCGCTGGAACAAAGTCTGAAGCGTGAGATTCCCATTGTGATGGATGACCAAGAGAAGAAGGAATGAGCAGATTTGACTTGCAGGCACATCTCGACAAGGTGTATGCCAAGTACCCCGAAGCCGACCAGAAACCCGTTATCGGCATTACGGGCAATTACGAAGACCTGACATGCAAACTTGGCAAGGGCTACTATCAATCGGTGGTAGAGGCTGGGGGCGTGCCGATGATCATACCGCCTGTAGCCGATGAAGCCGTCATCATCAACTCGCTTGAACGTATCGACGCTCTTATACTGAGTGGCGGTGCCGACATCAATCCCCTATGGGCAGGAGAAGAGCCGGAGCCAAAACTAAGAGGCATTAACCAGGAGCGCGACTTGCCAGAACTACTCATCACGCGCTTGGCCTACAATCGGCAACTACCCATCCTAGGTATTTGCAGAGGTATTCAGACCCTGGCCGTAGCGCTGGGAGGCAAGGTGGCGCAGGACATCAGCGACAATGCCAAGGTTAAGCACTCGCAGGATGCCGACCGCTCTGAGCCGACGCATACCGTCAGCTTCGAGCCCGACTCTATACTGGCCAAGCTTTACGGGAAGTTAGAGGTGAACTCGTTCCACCATCAGGCCGTAAAGGAAACCGGTGAGAAATTCCGCGTGGTGGCCAAGGCGAGCGATGGCATTATCGAGGCGATGGAGAGCCGTGAGTTTAAAAGTATCATAGGTGTGCAATGGCACCCCGAGTGCCTGGAAAACGGTCGCCCACTGTTTGAGTGGCTCGTCGGCGAGGGGCAGAAATATCGCGAAGCCCATAAGGTGCACGACCGTGTGTTGACACTCGACACCCATTGCGACACCCCGATGTTTTTCCCGCAAGGCATCCACTTTGATCAGCGCGATCCGAAGATTCTGGTAGACCTGCACAAGATGACCGAAGGGCGACAGGATGCGACCATCATGGTAGCTTATCTGCCCCAACCCACTGAGCAACCCACAGCCTTTGCAGACAACATCTTCGACAAGATTGAACAAATCGTAAAAGAGAACAATCGCTATATCCGACTCGCCAAAACGCCCTATGACTTGTGGATGAACAAACATCAGGGAGTAAAGAGCATTATGCTGGGTATCGAAAACGGCATCGCACTGGATAGTAAACTAGAGAACCTGCAGCATTTTGCCGAGCGTGGCATCGTGTATATGACGCTCTGTCATAATGGTGATAACGACATTTGCGACTCGGCCAAGGGCAACCATACGCACAACGGCGTGAGTGCCTTTGGCGAAAAGGTGATACAGGAGATGAACCGACTGGGCGTGATAGTAGACCTGAGTCATGCGGGAGAAAAAAGTTTCTACGATGCACTCGACATCAGCCAGAAGCCTATCGTATGCAGTCATTCGTCGGCACGGGCTCTTTGCGATCATCCACGCAACCTGACGGACGACCAGATGAGGGCACTCGCCGCCAAAGGTGGCGTGGCACAAACCACAATCTACAACGGATTCCTGCGACAAGACGGCAAGGCCACCATCCTTGACGTGATTGCACATCTGGAGCATGCGATTGAGATTATGGGCATCGACCACGTAGGACTGGGAACAGATTTCGACGGTGACGGTGGCGTGCCTGGTTTGGCAAATTCTTCGGAACTGATTAACTTTACCAAAGCGTTGCTTGCCAAGCGTTATAGCGAAGCAGATATCCAGAAGATTTGGGGAGGAAACTTCTTAAGAGTCATGGAGGAAGTGCAGAGAGGGAAGAGGTAAGATGGATGATGTTAGAAGTTTGATGTAAGATGAAGATATTTAAAAATATAGCTGTAATCACTTTACTTTTACTTTCGTGTGGCAATTTGCGGAAGCAGGCCACAGAAGAGTCGGTATCGATGCAGCCAATAGGACCAGTATTCAATGCAGATAGTGCCTATTCGTATTGCGAAGCGCAATGCGCGTTCGGGCCCCGCACGATGAACAGTGAGGCTCATGAGGCTTGTGGCAAATGGATTGCTGAGAAATTCGCCTCGTTCGGCATGGCGGTATCAACGCAAAAGGCCGATCTGAAAGGTTTCGACGGCACCATCCTGAAGAGTACCAACATCATCGCCAGCTTTAAGCCGGAAGTAACTAACCGCATTTTGCTCTGTGCCCACTGGGATAGTCGTCCGTGGGCCGATAACGACCCCGACGAAGCCAATCACAAAAAGCCCGTGATGGCCGCAAACGACGGTGCCTCGGGTGTGGCCGTCATGCTGGAGGTGGCCAGACTGTTGCCCGACTCTCTGGGCATCGGTGTAGATTTTATCTGTTTCGACGCAGAAGATTGGGGCATCCCCCAATGGAGCGATGCAGAAGAAGATGGCAACTCGTGGGCACTGGGTGCGCAATACTGGGCTGCAAATCCGCATCAGCAGGACTATAAAGCCAATTTTGGCATTCTTTTAGATATGGTGGGAGGTCAGGGTGCCACCTTCTATCAGGAAGGCATGTCGGTAAGATATGCCCGACATATTGTGGAAAAGGTGTGGCGTGCGGCTCAGGTAGTGGGCTTCGGTAGTATGTTCCCCATGCAAACGGGAGGCAATATCACCGACGACCACATCCCTGTAAACCAAGTCGCCAAGATTCCTACCATCGACATCATCCCCCACTACCCCACTTGCGAGCAGAGCACCTTCGGCCCTACTTGGCATACGGTAAATGATGACATGTCACACATCGACAAGAACACCCTACAAGCTGTAGGACAAACCTTAATTCAGGTTTTGTTCTCTTCGAATGAGCTCAAGTAGTTTTTCTACCGCCTCTTCCTCGGGGATATTCTTCTCGACGCACTCCTTGGCTTTATAGAGCGAAATCTTGCCTCGACCTGCGCCTACATAGCCGTAATCGGCATCCGCCATCTCGCCTGGGCCATTCACGATACAACCCATGATACCAATCTTCAAGCCCACCATATCCTTGGTAGCGGCCTTGATTTTGGCGATGGTTTCCTGCAGATTATAAAGCGTACGACCACAACCAGGACAAGAGATATACTCTGTTTTGGTAAACTTGATGCGTGCCGCCTGCAAGATGCCATCGGCAAGTTCGGTAAGCTTTTCTGTTGAGAATTGAGGATTGAGAATTGTTAATTTGTGGGCTTTCTTATCGATGAGAAGGGCACCTACCACCATTGCAGCTTTCAATTGAAGGCTCTCCCAATCAGACTCCTGCATCTCGAGGGTGATGGTATCGTTCTGGATAGCAGCCTCAGCCTTTTCACGAAGTTCTGCGCACTCGGCGATAGAATCGACCAACTTACGAGCCACAGGGATTTCGCACTCGGGCTCCTCGGAGAGTGATACACGCACGGTATCGCCAATACCCTCAGTCAACAAGGCACCGATACCCACCGCACTCTTGATACGGCCATCTTCGCCCTCGCCAGCCTCGGTCACGCCAAGGTGCAAAGGATAATGCATATCCTCTTTATCCATCGTGGCCACCAGCAAACGGACAGTTGTTACCATCACCACCGTATTTGAGGCCTTGATAGAAATCACCACATCTTTGAACTGCTCGCGCTTGCAGATACGCAAGAACTCCATGCAACTCTCGACAATACCCTCCGGGGTATCGCCATAGCGCGACATGATGCGATCGCTCAGCGAACCGTGGTTCACACCGATACGAACAGCGGTGTGGTGCTCTTTACAGATATTCAGGAAGGGCACCAACTGGCGCTCTATCTTCTGCAGCTCAGCCACATATTCCTCGTCGGTATACTCCAGATGCTTGAAGGTACGACCAGGATCGACATAGTTGCCCGGATTGATACGAACCTTCTCACAATAAAGAGCAGCAACATCGGCGGTATGAGCCGTGAAATGCACATCGGCCACCAAAGGCGTAAGATAGCCATCAGCTTTCAGCTGGGCAGAGATATTCTTCATATTCTCAGCCTCGCGAGTGCCCTGGGTGGTAAAACGTACGAGTTCGCCACCAGCATCGATAATGCGCTTGGCCTGAGCCACGCATCCCTCGGTATTATTGGTATCCACCGTTCCCATCGACTGAATGCGGATAGGATTGTTGCCACCTATGCCAATCTGTCCCACACGGGTTTCGGATGATTGTCTTCTTTTATACATAAAAGGATTTACTATTTACAAATTTACAATTCTAATTTGTTTTGTACTGATACTTGATACTGGCCAATTCTTCGTTGGCCTTTTCAATCTTAACACGCAGGTTTCCTTTGTACACAGCCAATCGCTGAGCCAAGTCCTGATCGCTCAGTGCCATCATCTCTACCGCGAGAATCGCAGCATTCTGAGCACCATTCACACCAACGGTAGCCACAGGGATGCCCGGGGGCATCTGGATAATAGACAGCATAGCGTCGAGACCATCGAGCATACCCTTGATGGGCACACCGATTACAGGCAAGGTAGTAGAAGCAGCTATCACACCAGGCAAGGCTGCGGCCATACCAGCACCAGCAATAATCACCTTGATACCACGATCTTTTGCTGTACGAGCGAACTCCTCTACAGCATCGGGGGTGCGATGCGCTGAAAGGGCATTTACCTCGAAAGGCACCTGCATCTCGTCGAGCAGTTTACAAGCCTTCTCCATAATGGGCAGATCACTTGTGCTACCCATGATAATACTTACTAATGGTTTCATATCTTACAAATAAATTAATCCGACAACCGAGCATGAGACGCCTACCAGGAATCCGGCCACCACCTGCAAGAGCGAATGCTGACGCAGAATCATACGACTCGTACCCAAGAGACCCGCCAGCGCCAAGACCAGACAGAGCCACCACACGGGATTGAAGCCAAAGAACTCGCCAAACACGAAGAGCGCACCAGCCACACCACCGATAGCAGCAGTATGCGTGGAAATCTTCCACCAAACATTGATCAAGGCACAGATAACCTGGATAAGCAAAGCAGCGAGAAGAATCGTCTGCATGAAGTGAGGGATATGCAACATATCCATCACGTAGATACAGAAGAAATAGCAAAGGATGGAGATGACATAGGGCACCATACGACGCTCGCGATGGCCCAATTCTATCAGCGTCCAACCGTTATAGCGACGATAAAGATGGATAAGAATCGTAGGCAACAGGATGGTAAAGAGATATACCAGCGTCAGCAACTGCAACTTATAGGCCCACGGCATCAACCCCAGGTAACTGAATATAAACAGCACCATCATACCCAAGAAGGGCAGATAGAACGGTGTAAACACCATGCTTACAATCCTCGCTGCTAAAATAATACTTTTCTCCCTCGTCATCTTTACTAACTCTTTCTGAGTCGTGCAATTGGTATTCCTAACTGTTCGCGATACTTGGCCACGGTGCGACGGGCAATGGGATAGCCTTTCTCAGCCAGTTTTTCTTTTAGGGCATCGTCGCTCATGGGTTGCTTGGGGTCTTCACCATCTATCAGATCGCGCAAGGCAGCCTTAATCTGACGGGTGCTCAGTTCCTCACCACTATCCGTCACATAACCATCGCTGAAGAAGTGGCGCAAAGGGAAGGTGCCCCAACGCGTTTGGGCATATTTCGAATTGCTCACTCGCGATATCGTGGAAACATCAAGTCCCGTCTTCTCTGCCACATCTTTCAGAATCATCGGGCGCAGAGAAGCCTCATCGCCATCCACAAAAAACTGATGCTGTAACTGGATGATGGCACGCATGGTAACCGTCAGCGTGTGGCGACGCACCTTTACAGCCTCGATAAAACCCTGAGCAGCATCCACCTTTTTCTTTATATAGAGGAGTGCCTCTTTGGTTTGGCGACTCAGATTATCCTTATTCTGCTGATATTCTTTCATCGAATCGATAAACGATTGCGACACTGTCAATTCCGGCACATCACCATTATTGAGCACAAAGGTTACGGTACCATCGTCTTGCGTATCGACGATAAAATCGGGCGTAATCTGTTGCAGACTTCTGCCCACCGTCTCACCCAAAGAGGCACCTGGACGCGGGTTCAGCTTTCGCAACTCATGAAAGAGCGCCTCAGCCTGCTCATCGTTCAGCGATAATGCGCTTTGTATCTTATCCCAACGCTTGTGGGTAAAATCCTCAAAGAAATCTTCTACCACACGTTGCATCAAGTTCTTTACCGTAGAGCTATTGCGACGGTCGATTTGTAACAAAAGGCACTCTTGCAGACTACGGGCACCGATACCAGCTGGTTCAAACTCCTGTAGCATCGTCAGCACCTGCTCTATCTCGCTCGTCGTGACATCGACATTATGGTACACAGCCAACTCGTCGCTGATAGCATGAAGCTCCTTACGGAGCAAGCCATCGTCATCGAGCGAACCAATGAGATATTCCATGATATATTGCTGACGCTCCGTCATGTCAAGCTCGCCCATCTGTTCTTTCAGCTGATCGTAGAACGAAATCGACTCGCCATAGACCATCTCCTCGTGATCGTCGGAAGAAGACCGTCCACTATGGTACACAGGCAATTCCTCATCATCGCGCCCCATATTACTAAGGGCTTCATCGAGAGCCGATTGGCGCTCCTCGCGCTCATTCATCGTCTCGAAATCTTCCGCACTATCCGGAGCGTCCGAAGCATCCGAATAACTCGTCATGGCGTAATCATCTTCGCCTGAGGCGGCAGGCTCCAAGGCGGGGTTATCATTCATCTCAGTATTGATACGATCTACCAGCTGCATGAGCGGCAATTCCACGAGCGATGCCTGCAACAACTGCTGATGGGAGATGGATTGTCCCAACTTCTGTTGTTGTGCCAATTCTTGTATCTGACTATATTTTTCAGCCATCACGCTTTCTTTTTCTTCATTAATTCTTGAAATAGGCCTTTAGCTGACTGGCATACGAGGCCAGATCCTCGGTATTGGCATTGCCAAACCGTCGCCAAATCTGTTGGCAAGGTAACAGCAAAGGACTAAAAGTAACATCTCTGCGATTCAGATAAGGATCGCAATACTGGAAGACCTCCAAGACATCGGCCACCTTAGCAGATTTCAACTTCATCAGTTTAGCCAGTTCCTGAACCTCCGGGGTTTCTGGCACCATCGTAATCGGTGTGAGTCGGAAATAAAGATCCAAGATAAGAATCAGCATCATGGGCGTCAGTACCTCGTCCTCAGAAATAGGTTTGAAGTCTTTCTCAAAACTCTCATTCGTTTCCACGCCCTCATAAAATTCTCCAGCATTATTAAAACCTCTCATCTCTCGCCACAAGCTCACGGCACGGGCGAGTTTACGAGGATTGGTGCCATACGACTCCCAGATATGCTCAATACGAGGTGTTTCCAGATTGGCAATCTGGCACATCCTATTAAACAATATGTTGGGAGCAATATGTATTTCCAAACTCAGATCTACCATTGCACGACTATACATCGGCTTCATACCAACGGGTCTCTGAAGATAAATCTGCATCAGCAATAGCCAATACTCATCTTGCCATTTAGAGTTCTTTGCCATAATCCTCGCTATTTTTCTGCAAAAATACAATTTTATTTGTACATTTGCAACCTAAAAAGGGAAAAACTTACGAGAAAAATGTTTTTCCTTATCCTATTAGCACATCAGGTTGCCAGAGTACGACCTCACCAGCATAGAGCGAGGCCTGTACATCGATGAGTCTTTGATTCGACGAACCCCTGAAAAGCAAGTCGGGATCGCGAAGATTCTGAATAAAAGGTCCATCCACCAGCACATCAAGTAATTCGAGCAGTTCACGCTGAGCCCTTGTGATCAGCGATTCGTAAGTAAATCCCGTGTAACACCAGATATCCTTGTTCGTACGGCGATGGATGGCCCGTGCCAATTCCGCAAAACCATCACACTGATACATCGGATCGCCACCCGTAAAAGTGACATTCGCATAAGGATCAGCCTCGATAACCTTCATGATCTCTTCTGTACTCATCTCGCGCCCTCCCGTAAAATCCCACGACTGCGGATTATGACAGCCTGGGCACTTATGACGGCAACCAGCACAATAAATGGAGGTCCGGAAACCCGGACCATCCACCATCGTATCCTCTATGATATCGAGCACGCGAATCATTCGCCAAAGAGGTCTTGTGAGCCGTGGTCGATGTGGGTGACACGATCATTCAATTCTGCAAGCTTACCAGAGTTCCAACGGTCGGTAGTACCTACCAGATAACCCGTGATACGCTGTAGCTTATCAATGTTCTTAGAGCCACACTTCGGACAAGCCTCCAGATGGTCGTCGGCATTTTCGTAGCCACAATCCATACAACGGTTACGATTATGGTTTACAGAGCCATAACCCATATCGAGCTGGTCCATCATATCCACCACACTCATGATTACTTGTGGATTATGGGTCGCATCACCATCAATCTCCACATAGAAAATATGTCCGCCACGTGTCAGGTTATGGTAAGGCGCCTCTACCTCGGCCTTATGACGCGCAGAGCATTTGTAATACACCGGCACATGATTCGAATTGGTATAATAATCGCGATCGGTAACACCAGGAATCACACCAAACTGCTTGCGGTCTTTCTTGGTAAATTTACCGCTCAAGCCCTCTGCTGGGGTAGCGAGTACGGAGTAGTTATGATGATACTGGTCGCAGAAAGTGTTGACACGATCTCGCATATAGGTCACGATCTTCAGACCCAGTTCCTGCGCCTCTTCGCTCTCGCCATGATGCTTGCCCACCAGAGCCACCAGACATTCTGCCAATCCGATGAAACCGATACCCAACGTTCCCTGATTGATGACACTATCCACAGTATCCATCGGACCCAGTTTATCAGCACCAATCCACAGACTCTTCATCAGCAATGGGAACTGCTTGGTAAAGGCCGTTTTCTGGAACTGGAAGCGATCGTCGAGTTGTTTGGCCGTAATCTCAAGCATACGGTCGAGCTTGGCAAAGAACAAATCGATGCGTCTCTGCTTATCAGACTCCTCGAGTGAAGCCTCGATGGCGAGTTTGACGATATTAATGGTAGAGAACGACAGATTACCTCGTCCGATAGAAGTCTTTGGTCCGAAACGGTTCTCGAACACACGTGTACGACATCCCATCGTAGCTACCTCGTGTTGATAGCGCAAGGGGTCGTCAGCCTTCCACTCGTCCGTCTGATTAAAGCTGGCATCGAGATTCAGGAAGTTGGGGAAGAAGCGACGAGCCGTTACCTTGCAAGCCAACTGATAGAGGTCGAAGTTACGATCCTCAGGCAGATAGTTCACACCACGCTTTTTCTTCCAGATCTGAATCGGGAAGATAGCCGTCTCGCCATCGCCCACACCCTCATAGGTAGAGAGCAGAATCTCTCGCATCACGCAACGTCCCTCGGCACTGGTATCCGTACCATAATTAATAGAAGAGAATACCACCTGATTACCACCACGCGAGTGAATGGTGTTCATGTTATGGATAAACGCCTCCATCGACTGATGCACACGGTTCACGGTTTTGTTGATGGCATGCTGCTGGGCACGCGCCTTACCCGTCAATCCCTCAAGGGGCTTTTTAATATAATCTATCAGGGGCTCTTCGTACAGATCTTTATAGTCTTCGCCATTCAGATCCTCCAGGGCCTTCAGTTCTTCGATATAGCTCAAACGCACGTATGGCGCCAGATAGAAGTCAAAGGCGGGAATAGCCTGACCACCATGCATCTCATTCTGTGCACACTCCAACGAGATACAAGCCAATACCGAAGCCGTTTCGATACGCTTGGCAGGGCGCGAGGCACCATGACCAGCCACGAAGCCACAGGTCAGAATATTATCCAACGGATGCTGAACGCAGGTAAACGACTTCGTAGGGTAATAGTCCTTATCGTGAATATGCAGATAGTTATGCTCCACGGCATCACGACTGTCTTCCGATAGCAGATAATCATCCACAAACGGTTTGGTCGATTCCGATGCGAATTTCATCATCATGCCCGCTGGGGTATCAGCGTTCATATTGGCATTCTCACGGGTTACGTCGTTATTCTTAACATTGACGATATCGAGGAACACCTCACGCGTCTTGGCCTTACGGGCTACAGAGCGCTGATGGCGATAGGCGATATACTTCTGAGCCACATCCTTACGGCTCTCTCGACAGCGTCCTGAATCTGCTCCACCGTCATCTGACTATCACCACGCTGAGCAATGTGGTCGGTTATCTGATACAACAGACGGTCGTCTTCTCCTTTATCAGTATGAATCATCGCCTTACGAATAGCGGCCATGATCTTCTGCTCATTGAAGCCTACGATACGTCCATCGCGTTTTACTACTGTTTGAATCATATAGATATTTACGATTTAGGAATTTACGATTTACTAGTTATTATTTGGCACTAAAGGCCAAGGCATAAACACGCATCTGCTTCACCATCGCCACCAATCCGTTAGAACGTGTGGGCGATAAGTGCTCCTTCAGTCCGATTTTATCTATGAAATAGAGATCGGCATTCAGAATTTCCTGAGGCGTATGGTCTGAGAGTACACGAATCAGCAATGATACGATACCTTTTACGATGAGTGCATCGCTCTCGGCAGAGAAATGAATTTTGCCATCCACATAATCTGCCTGAAGCCATACCCTACTCTGACATCCGTCAATCAGGTTTTGCTCGGTTTTATACTTTTCATCCAGGGGTTCCTGACCATTGCCCAGGTCTATCAGCAACTGATATTTATCCATCCAGTCGTCAAAGTCAGAAAACTCCTCTATAATCTCGTCTTGAATCTCGTTTATTGACATATTATGTATTAATTTTTTAGACAGAAGAACAAAAGGACATAAGATAATCAGGCACTTACCAGCTTAAAGAGTTTGTCGCTGGGGCGCACTTTATCCGTTACGGCGATGCTTACACGAGTGCCTTGCTGAGCCACCTCCACAGGACCGTTGTCGCCATGAATCTCATTGGCAGTTACATACATCACTCCCGTCGTAGGCCCCGTAATCAGCATCTTATCGCCCACTTTAAAGGTGTTGGCCTCAACCGTAAACTCTGCCACGCCCAGTTTTGAGAAATATTTCACCCCCTTTCCAATATACACCTTCTTCTCTGTAGCGTTTGAGCCATAGTGCTTGTTCCACTCACCCATCAGCTGTCCCTGATAGTAACCATCCCAGAAACCACGGTTAAAGACGGTGGCAAGCCGCTCGTCCCACTCGTCCTTGCGCGCCTCGGTAAACGTGCCATCAAGCACCGCCTGAATCGCTTCCTTGTAGCATTTCACCACTGTATAGACGTATTCTGGTCCACGGGCACGACCCTCGATTTTAAACACCCTGACGCCACTCTCCATCATACGATCGATAAAGCGCACCGTCTTCAGGTCTTTGGGACTCATGATATACTTGTTGTCGATAGCCAACTGATAGCCCGTCTCGTTATCGGTAGCCGTATACGAGCGACGGCAAATCTGGATACACTCACCACGATTAGCAGAGCGGTTAGCCGCATGCAGACTCATATAACACTTGCCACTGATGGCCATACACAAGGCACCATGACAGAACATCTCGATGCGAATCTGCTCGCCCGACGGGCCGCAGATATGCTCTGCTTCCACCTGACGATAGATTTCTGCCACCTGGTCCATGTTCAACTCGCGTGCCAGCACCACAACATCGGCAAACTGAGCATAAAACTTCAGGGCCTCGATATTCGAGATGTTCAGTTGGGTAGAGAGGTGCACCTCCTGTCCCACCTTATTACAATAGGTCATCACCGCCACGTCCGAGGCAATCACAGCCGATATGCCAGCCTCCTTGGCAGCATCGATAATCTCATGCATCAAGGGGATATCCTCGCCATAGATGATGGTATTCACCGTCAGATAGCTTTTGATACCATGCTCATTACAGGTACGTGCCATCTCTTTCAGGTCGTCGATGGTGAATGTCGAGGCAGAATGTGCCCGCATATTCAACTTCTCGATACCGAAATAGATGCTGTCAGCCCCTGCCTGAATAGCTGCTGCGAGCGATTCGGGCGAACCTACAGGGGCCATTATCTCATATGCTTTGATGTTTTTTTCCATTACGGGTGCAAATTTACAAAAAATTCTGCTTATCTTTGCACGCGATGAAGAGATTTTTATATCTTTTAATAGCCGTCCTGTTTTGCACCAGTTGCACGCAGGAGCCCAAGCACTTCACCAACGAAGTGCTGAATCGCATGACACCCGTTAAGGATCAGGGCGATACGGAAACATGCTGGATATTTGCCATGCTCGCCACCATCGAGACGGAACATCTGGCTTGGGGCGACTCCGTCAATCTCTCACCTTATTATATTATGAAGATGATGGAGCGAGAGTCCAATGCGCCCCAAAGCAAACGAGGCGAACTGGCTACCCTGCTCCGACTCATCGAGAAATATGGCGTGGTGGGTTACGATGCCATGCGCAAGATCGACACGCCAGCCCCTAAGTGGGTATTCTTTCTGGGCGCCACTTACACTCCGCAAGAATTTGCCCGTAGTGTGTGTAAGCCTGGCGAGTATATCCAGTTGATGTGCGACGACAGCAAACCTTATTATCAGGAGATGCTTTACGACGTGCCTGACAACTGGTTAGGCGACCACTATCTCAATGTGCCCATCGATTCGCTCCTAGAGAAGACAGAGCGGGCTGTGCGCCAGCATCATGGCGTATGCTGGACGAATAAATCGCATGGCATGGCCATCGTTGGCATCGCCCACGATGATCAGGGAGAACAATATTTCATCATGAAGAATTCTTGGGGCACCGATGGTCCCTACAAAGGATTGGAATACGTCTCGTTCGACGATTTCAAGCGCGACACACGCACATTAGTCATGACAAAAGAGGCCTTTGATTAATAAAAACCACGAATTAAGCGAATTTAGGCTGCGCACAAAAATAATTCGTGTAATTCGCGTAATTCGTGGTTTAAAATAATTATTTGTTCAATTTCCAGGTGACACCGTCCTTGGTGTCTTTCACCTCGAAACCAGCAGCAGCGAGTTCGTCGCGAATCTTGTCGCTGGTAGCCCAGTCTTTATTCGCCTTCGCCTTGGCTCTGAGTTCCAGTACCATATCCACTACCTTGCCAAAGGCCTCCTCGCGGGCGTTTCCGCCATTGGCCATTGAACATTGACCATTGGCCATTGAGAGGCCGAGGATATCCTCTGTAAAGAGGTGCATCGTCTCTTTCAGTTCCTTCAGGCAGTCAGCACAGATGGTCGCCTTGTGGTCGGTAAGCTTATTCACCACGCTACAAGCCTCAAACAGATAACTAATCACCTGTGGGGTCGCAAAGTCATCGTTCATGGCATCGTAACACTTCTGGCGCAAAGCCTTTACGATCTTCTCTGTCTCAGCATCGCACTTAGCTGATACCTGCACACGCTCCAAATCAGCGATACCGTTCATCAGTTTCTCCAAGCCCTTCTCAGCAGCCTGCAAAGCATCGTTCGAGAAGTCTACCGTTCCACGATAGTGAGCAGAGAGGATAAAGAAGCGGATGGTCATGGGCGAATAGGCCTTCTCCAGCTTCTCGTGATTGCCGGTAAAGAACTGCTCCAGGGTGATGAAGTTACCCAACGACTTACCCATCTTCTGTCCGTTGATGGTAATCATATTGTTGTGCATCCAGTATTTCACAGCCTTATGACCCATCGAAGCGGTAGCCTGAGCGATTTCACACTCATGGTGGGGGAACACTAAGTCCATACCGCCACCGTGGATATCAAACTCTTCACCCAGATACTTTCTTCCCATCGCTGTACACTCACAGTGCCAACCAGGGAATCCCTCGCTCCAAGGTGATGGCCAACGCATGATATGCTCGGGCTGGGCCTTCTTCCAAAGGGCGAAGTCTGCCTGATTATGCTTCTCGCCTACACCGTCGAGTTCGCGACTGGCATCCTTGATATTCTCCAGCGAACGACCAGAGAGGATACCATACTGATACTTCTTATTGTAGGCCTCGATATCGAAGTAGATAGAGCCGTTGCTCTCGTAGGCAAAGCCATTGTCGAGAATTTGCTGTACCAGTTGCTGCTGCTCAATGATATGACCCGTCGCATGGGGCTCAATTGATGGACGCAGCACACCCAGCGCATCCATCGCCTGATGGTAGCGGTTGGTGTAGTACTGGGCTATCTCCATAGGCTCCAACTGTTCCAGACGAGCCTTTTTAGCTATCTTGTCCTCGCCCTCGTCGGCATCGTGCTCCAGATGACCCACATCAGTAATGTTACGAACATAGCGCACCTTATAACCTAGATGCTTCAAGTAGCGAAACACTAGGTCGAAGGTAATCGCAGGACGGGCATGTCCCAGATGGGGATCACCGTATACGGTAGGTCCGCAAACATACATGCCTACATTAGGCGAATGGAGCGGCTCAAACCGCTCCTTCTGCCTTGTCAGTGTATTATAAATTACAAGTTTAGATTCCATCTATAAACTATAAACTATAATCTATCAACTATTTAATGTACTCAGCAAAGTCAGTGAGTTTCATGTCGCCCTTGCGAGCCAGCGTATCGTGCATAGCGAAGGCAGCAGGCAGGTTGTGGCGTGTCTGTCCCATCTTGGCTATCTTCAGGTAGTCCCAAAGCAACTGCTTGTAGTCGGGGTGCGCACAGTTCTCGATGATGCACTCAGCACGCTGGATAGGACCCTTGCCACGCAAGTCGGCAATACCCTGCTCCGTCACGATGATATTTACATCGTGCTCCGAGCTGTCCTGATGGCTTACGAAAGGTACGATCGATGAGATCACGCCACCCTTGGCCACTGAAGGACATGTAAATATAGAAAGGTACGCGTTGCGGATAAAGTCACCGCTACCACCGATACCGTTCATCATCTTCACACCGCTGATATGGGTAGAGTTCACGTTGCCATACAGGTCGGCTTCAATCGCCGTGTTGATGGCAATCACACCTAGTCTGCGGATAATCTCAGGTGAGTTCGAAATCTCGCTCTGGCGCAGGGTCAGATGATCCTTAAAGTAGTCCATGTGGTCGTAAACCTGCATCAGGCACTCGTTCGAAACGGTCAGCGAGCAAGCCGAAGCATCCTTAACACGTCCGTTCAGCATCATCGCTACCACGCTGTCCTGCAATACCTCAGTATAGATGTTAAAGTCGGGCACGTGCTTGTCCTGACCCAGTGCACCCAGAATGGCATTAGCCGTAGAGCCTACACCGCTCTGCAAAGGCAAGAACTCCTTGGGGATACGTCCCTTGTGCATCTCCTCTACCAGGAACTCAGCAGTCAGGTAACCGATCTTGTCTGTTACGGGGTCATTGTCCTTAAAGGCGCGGGCCTCGTCGGGGATGTTACACTCTACCACGCCAGCTACCTTCTCCTTGGGGATAGATACGTATGGCACACCGATACGATCACCTACGTGCTCGATGGGAATTGCCTTGCGGTAAGGAGGATCCAGTGGCTCGTAAACGTCGTGGATGTACTTCGCATTGGGGTTGTGGAATGAGTTGAGCTCCAGAATCACGCGCTTCGCCAGTCGTGCAGCTGTAGGCGAGATACCACCGGCAGCAGTCAGGTAAACACGGTAGTCGTTGCCCACCTCTTCGATGTCGCACACCTCGAGGATAGCCCAGTCCACATCGCCATAGAAACCATAGCGCAGTTCCTGTGCCATGTGGCTCAGGTGCAGGTCGTTGTAGGGGATCTCTCCCATATTCACATGCTTGCGGAAATCGGGGTTGGTCGTGTAAGGCGCACGATAAAGGATCGCCTGTGCATTAGCCAGATCACCATCCGTGCTCTGACCCGTAGAGGCACCCGTAAAGATAGCCACTTTAAACTCTCGCCCAGCCTCGTGCTCGGCAACGGCAATTTTTGCCAACTCTTTGGTTGTAGCCTTAGCTACACCAGCAGGTGTAAAACCACTCATGGCGATATGGTCGCCATTCTTAATCATTGCTGCAGCTTCGGCAGCGGTCAGTCTTGTATAAGCCATAATACGTTAATTTTGCTAATTTTGGTTGCAAAGATAGTGCAAACCGAGCAAAAAACCAAATTTATTTGAGTTTTTTTATAACTGTTCCATCAGAACATCCCACACGGCGATGATATGACAGATGCTACCAGCCAATACAAAGAAGTGGAAAACCGAGTGCATGTATTTCTTCTTGTTGAGCGAATAAAACACCGCTCCCGTGATATAACTTACCCCCTCAGCGATAATCCATATCACCGCCGCAGTCGATACCGAATCTATCAGCGGTTTAAAAGCTACGAGCACGCTCAGTCCCATCCCCACAAAGCAGAATGTCTCCAGATTTGAGTGCTCCTTTAGCCTGATCAGACTGACAATAGTACCCACCAGCGCACAAGTCCACACAAAGATAAACAGGCTCCAGCCCCAGTAACCCTGTTCGCGCAGGGCCACCAGCGTCAGTGGCGAGTAACTGCCGGCTATGTGCCAATAGATGGCGGCATGGTCCCACTTGCGCAACCTTTCCTTCCATTTCGAGTGGTGCTTTATCGAGTGATACAGCGTCGAGGCTGCATAGCTGCCAAGCATGCCAAACAGATAGAGAATCACCCCTATCCTCGCCCAGTTGTTATCGCTCTGGAAGCACCACACCAGGAAGATGATGCCAAACACCACTCCCATCAGGACACCACCGCCATGCGACGCAGCGTTCCATATCTCTTCTTTCTTTGTATAACGTATCACCTTATTATTCTTTTTGTATTGGTTACTGCATTATCGTCTTCCTTGTTGCTGGGGAGTAGGCACCACCCTGACGGGCCCTCTCGGCATCATATCGCCTTGATTGCCCCAGATGAATCCCTTTAGGAGATGTCCGATGTCGATACCGATCTTCTGCTTACCGCCTATTTTATAATAGGGTCTCACAATCGGATCGGTAACCCACTTGCCCGTCATCGGATTAAGGTAGCGCTGCACACCCAGGTCCGTGCCCCAATATTTACTAAACCGGATGTCAGCATAACCACCGTAAGTGCCTGTTGAAAGATAGGGAGATACAGCAGGCCCAGCGGTCATCGGCCTGCCATAATAATAACCGAAGGCATGCAACGAAACAGCATTGCTCAGCTGATAGCCAACCGTTCCGCCTACGCCGTACCTCGTTTCCAAATAGCCCATCCCCACATAGCGGTATTTGTCTGCCATTGCCGAAGCTGAGAAAGACCAACGACCCAGATTCTGATACAGCGTCAGGGATCCAGACTCACGATCGAGCAATCCAGGCATTGAATCTGCCCATCCCGAAACGCCGACGTATGCGCCTCGCCAAGGGTTGAAGAGAACCGTGCTATTGAGGGTGTTCACCTGCCAGTCGCCTCGCCGGGTGTCATAAAGAGCCCGATTATCTGTCAGTTTCAAAGCATTATCCGACGACTTCAGTGGTGGCATCATCGGCTTCAGAAACGTTTCTCTGGCGTATAAGGAAGAGTCAGCAAGTGGCGTATTCACCTCATCCATATTCGTCACTCTGCCCGACATGATACTGTCGTTCATCTCCGTCTGCGCTGATACTCGCGTTACCATCACAAACAGCATTGCTATGATCCACTTCATTTTCATCTATCTTTAAAATTCCCATACCCTCGCTGAGTGGCGAAGAAACGGCTTGGGCAGATAGCAGGGGCAAAGTTACAAATTATATTTGTATTTTTATGTTCTAATGAGAAAAAAGTGCGAAAAAATTTGGAACATAACCGAAAAATGCCTATCTTTGCAGCGTTAGAACATTAGTTTTGACTACGCCGCTGAGTGCGGGGAGTAAGGCTTGATCGATACTGCTCCATTTTTAAGTCACCTTCGGGTGGCTTTTATTTTTCATATCTTCTTTATTAACTACTTTTTGGTGATGTGCCAAATTTTACACTTAAAAAATTTGCCAGATCAAAAATAATATGTACCTTTGCACCCGTTAAACGAAATCCTTTACTGGGGAAAGCGACCTCAAAAACATATTAGAGAATAAATAAGAGGATGAAAATCCTCGAATATAATATATCATTTTCAGTTGTATTCACGTCGTGATGACGGTTTTTGGTTAAGATTTATTAGTTAGTATACGGGACCCGCAGAGATGCGCGTCCCCTTTTTTCGTTTTACTATTTCACCAACTAAGTTTACAGATGTATGCACAAATAAAAAGGAGCCCCGCTGGACTCCGAAACCTTTGTTAACCTTAAATCTAATACTATGAAAAACACAGATGCAAAGGTAATGCTTTCATTTCATACCACCAAATATTTTACTAGAAAAACACTATTTTATAACGTTTTTTAACGTTATCCATTTAAAAAGCTGATCTTTCTGCGGTTGTCGCTCGGTCGCACGGCAAAATGAATCCAGTAGCACCCGTACTTGTTCTTTTCGATAAAGAGCTCGTCGAAATCCTGATGGATCTCTTTAGAGTAACCAATCAGGATAAAGGCATACTCGATAGCCTGCTCTGCCCCATTACAGCGAATGTCAACGGCACAACCAGTCAGGTGATTGGAGGTCGAGACACCACCGACTTTCTTATTCAATTGCGGGCTACGATAGCCGGAGTTAATAATAATAGGTTGCCCGTACCTATCTCTTAATACCTCCAGCCAACCACAGATTCTTTTCATGTTCTCGATTGATACATGGCTTGGAATGTTATACACTTCGGGATGATTACTCTTAGTAAACTCCCCGAGCGAGAAATGCTCGGAGAGTTTCATCTTACTATTAATACTTACTTCGTTCATCTAATCTTTAATGTTTAATGTTTCGCTCGGCTTTGCCGCTTTTACAAAGCTTTGCGACTAAAAGAATTTTTAATGTAACAGATGGTACAGTGGTACAGTGGTACGGTCAACTAAGCATAACAACACCTGTTTTTCTGTACCTACCTTTAGCGGAGCCGTTCTTCATAAGATCGGGTAACTTTTCTGCAACATGATCTTTTATCAATCTACTGATTCTTGAACCAGCTGCAGCCTCATTTTTTAGATTG
>CAJOGK010000066.1 GCA_905234145.1 uncultured Prevotella sp.
AATTTTGTACCTTTGCAACGTCAAATGACAAAAGCTGCAAGGGCGGTGATTAAATGTAAAAATTGCGAGATTTAAATCTAGAAATTGCGCGCATTAATGCTTGCAAAATTTTCTATTAACACACGGCTTCTAAGCCTCTTCAAGCGACAACGAAAGGATATTGAAAACATTAAACACAATCCATTGAACATCGACGGTTATGACGAAGATGGAAAAACCGCAAAGTGAATTGTGCAGATTATTGCATCGGTAGCGACTGCTATTCTGACCGCGCTGGGCGCGACATCATGTATGTTTAGAAACGAAAAGGGGCTCAGTCCAAAAATAATAAAGGCTTGCATCCCCTGCAAGCCTTTATTACGTTATGTAACAAAGTCCAGTCTTTTTTAGATTGGGAGTGTAAATACAAAGCGGGCGCCACGGGTGTAATCCGTGTCGACTTTGATGTCACCATTCAAGCGACGGGCGATGCTGCGAGCTACGGTCAAGCCACAACCGGCACCATCGAAGAAGCTATTTAACTTGGTGAATGGCTCAAATATCTTCTCAGCATCTTCCGGCTTAATACCTACGCCGCAATCCTCAAGTGCAAACTCTACATTCGCATCATTCACACTGGTATAAAGTGTAACGGCACCGCCTGTATTAAACTTGATGGCATTATCGAGCAGATTAGCCAGCGCACGGGTAGCCAGGTTCTGATTGGTAAAGAGCATCGTACCCAGTGCCACATCAGCCATATCGCTGCGGAAAGAGATATGCGTGTATTTGTCGATACCCGTTTCGCGAATGGCCTGATTGGTGATGTCGGAAACCATACAGTTATCATCGCACTCGATAGCTGTTTCCATCTCCACATCAATCATATTAAGGATATTATTAGCCTGCTGCGAAATATAGTAGGTTCCAGGAACAGAGAAATCGAGCTTCGACTTCAGGGCCTCAGCTGCCTTTTCGATATAATCCTTTTTCTTCAGCATGAGTTCCTCGAGTTTCTGTTTAGACCCAAGCAGATCGTTCGACTGCTTCTCCAGATTCTCCTTAGCCTTGAGCACCGTCTTTTTCTCTTCCTCCATCTTGTCGAAAGCCAACAAAGCCTGCTCATAGCCTGTACCTACGCTATCAAAGTTCTTCTGCAGGTCGCGATAATCGTCCATCAACTTCTGCAGTTCATTGATGCGCTTCTGATAATCTTTCAGCAATTGCTCGCTATCCTCTGCAGCTTCCTTGGCCGACCTCATCTGGAAAATGAGAACCACCACAAGTGCTACTATGATAACTACAAGAATCAGATATCCGATCATAAGCCGTTAATCTTTATTTCTGTTCAACCCTCATGAATTTCGTAAAGCCTGTCATGGTCAATACTTTGTAAATCTCAGGAGCCACGTTCGTAATCTTGAACTGACCCTTCAACTGCATCACGGTACGCATGGTTTTCTGAATAATACGCAAACCAGAGCTGGCCATATAGGTTAAATCAGAACAGTCCATTTCAAGGTCAATGCCGCCATCGTGCAGAAGAGACGAAATTTCCTTTTCAAACTCACCAGCATTCATAGTGTCGATACGAGCTCCAGTTTTGATGATGGTCTTACCATCCTTTTTAATAATCTGTGTCATGATTCAATATAATTTTAGTTCTTATTTTACTATTTATTCTCTATGTCTTTAGTCATTGTTAGCAGGTTCTTACCCTCCAGACGCTGATAGGTTACCTCGTTCATGATGTTCTTGACAATATAGATGCCCAAACCGCCAATTTGTCGTTCGGAAGGATTGAGATCAATATCGGGATCTTCTTTCTGAGTGGGATCGAAAGCTTTTCCCTGATCACTGAGCATGAAGGTCAACGTCTTGCCGTCATATTCTGCAGACAGTTCGATATCGGCAATCGTACCTTCGGGATACGCATAGAAGATGACATTGCTGACCATCTCCTCCATTACCAAGTTGAGATTCATCAGGAGCTCCATATCAAGCCCCAATTCCTCTCCGATTTCATCAACGAACTGGTTAACCAGTAACAGCTCGTCAACTTGATTTTTAAGCTTTAGCTCCTTTTTCATAAGCTTCGTGTTATTGGATTCTATTTTTATTTTCATTCATCACATGGAGACCGTTTTCAATCACCATACGTCTCATATTCTTCAACAAGTCGCTGGCAAAGATAAAATCTGTAAGCTTCTGGTTGTCAGATCCCATAATCTGACTACTGACGCCCTGCCATTCTTTCCGACCTTCATAGATAAAAATGATATTCTCACCAATTCCCATCACCGAATTCATATCGTGGGTATTGATAATCGTTGTCATATTGTATTCCTGCGTAATCGAATGCAGCAATTCATCGATCACCAGCGAAGTCTTTGGATCAAGACCCGAGTTAGGTTCATCGCAGAACAGATACTTGGGATTCAGGGCAATGGCGCGGGCGATAGCCACACGTTTCTGCATACCACCAGAGATTTCACCGGGGAATTTCTCATCGGCACCCTTCAGATTTACACGATCCAAACATTCCTGAGCCCTGCGTGTACGTTCCCTAAGTGTCATGGTAGAAAACATATCGAGCGGAAACATCACATTCTCCAGAACGGTCAGTGAGTCGAAGAGTGCGGCACTCTGGAATATCATACCCATCTCACGACGCATCATCACCTTGTCGTGCTTTGAAAGCCCAACAAAGTCGCGCCCGTCATAAAGAATCTCACCTTTGGTAGGATCAAACAGCCCAACAAGGTTTTTCATGAGCACAGTCTTTCCTGAGCCGCTCTGACCGATAATCAGATTGGTCTTGCCATCTTCGAAGACTGTATTGATATCTATAAGGACATCTTTATCTTCAAAACTCTTATATAGATGCTTAACTTCGATCATGACAACAACTGGGTTAGGAAGACATCGCTACACAGGATAATGGCACTCGAAGTGACAACTGCATCTGTAGAGGCCTTACCAACATTCACACTACCACCCTCGACGGTATAACCGAAATAGGCTGGCACACTGGAGATGATAAAGGCAAAGAAAAGACTTTTGATGATACTCATCCACACAAACCAGGACTTGAAATCGTGCTGCAAGCCCAGCGTCAGATCATCAGGTGCCAGCACATGCCCCACATAGGCAGTGCCATAGGCGCCCACGATACCCATCGCTGACGAGAAGATAACCAAGAACGGCATGATGGTAACCATACCCGCAATCTTAGGCAATATCAGATAACTGGCAGAGTTAACACCCATAATCTCCAAGGCATCAATCTGCTGGGTAACACGCATCGTACCAATCTCAGAGGCGATGTTTGAACCTACCTTACCAGCCAAAATCAGACACATGATAGAACTGGAGAACTCCAGCAACATAATCTCACGGGTGGTATAGCCGCTCACCCATCGGGGCATCCACGGGCTCTGGATATTCAACTTCATCTGAATACAGATCACCGCTCCGATAAAGAAAGAAATCAGCAGCACAATGCCAATGGAATTAACGCCTAACTGCGCCATCTCCTTCACATATTGTTTCAGAAACATACGCAAGCGCTCAGGGCGTGAAAAGGTACGGCCCATCAGCATCAGGTATCGACCAAAGGTGGTCAGCCATTTATGTATTAACATACTTATTTCTTAATTTTCGCTGCAAAGGTACAAAATAATTCTTAATTCTTAATTCATAATACTTATTTTTTTGTACCTTTGCACCCGATTTATGGAAGAAAGTATTGTATTACGGACTGAAGGCCTCGTGAAACGCTATGGCAAGCGCACGGTGGTGAATGATGTAAGCTTCGATGTGAAGCAGGGTGAGATTGTAGGTTTGCTGGGCCCCAATGGTGCCGGTAAGACTACCTCGTTCTATATGACTACAGGTCTGGTAGTGCCCAATGGGGGACATATCTATCTGGGCGATGAGGATGTGACCAAATACCCTGTCTATAAGCGTGCGCGTGCCGGTATCGGCTATCTGGCTCAGGAGGCAAGTGTGTTCCGCAAAATGAGTGTCGAGGATAATATTCTTTCTGTACTTGAGATGACTGGAAAGCCTCGCGAATACCAACTGGAGAAGTTGGAGAGCCTTATCAAGGAATTCCGTCTGGAGAAAGTGCGCAAGAACCTGGGCGACCGTCTTTCCGGTGGTGAGCGCCGTCGTTGCGAGATTGCCCGCTGTCTGGCCATTGAGCCGAAGTTTATCATGCTCGACGAGCCCTTCGCAGGTGTCGACCCTATCGCGGTAGAGGATATCCAGTTTATCGTATGGAAACTGAAGGATCGTAACATCGGTATCCTGATAACCGACCACAACGTAGAGGACACGCTTTGTATCACCGATCGTGCGTACCTGCTTTTCGAGGGTCGCATTCTTTTCCATGGTACACCAGAAGAGTTAGCAGCCAACCAAATAGTGCGTAAGAACTACTTAACAGAATCGTTCGTGCTGCGCCAAAAAGACTTCCAAAAACTGGAAGAGGCACGCATGATGGAGGATACAAAAAGAGAAGAGTAAAGCGTGGAAAGTGGAAGTAACTACTCAGCACCCCTCCTGAATATTTCTCGTTAATAATTCATAAACTTGCTTTTGCATGAATCCCACATCTTCACGAGCTTTCTGAAGATTGCGATGACAAGCGTGTTGACTACACAAAACGGCTCAAACAGGCGTACATGTTTCCGCTGATGCAATTAACAGGTCTGCGTTGTCAATTATTGTCCTTCAGTGAGTTATCTGCCAGGAGACTCGTTTTCGCGTTTTTTGTAAATTCAAAACTCGCGTTAAAGGATGTAAATCATGATTTTGTCATTTGGTGAAAGATTCTTATCTTTGCACCTGAGATGGCAAAAGACTGTACAGACATAGACGTTGTATTGCGCCAGATAAACCAGCGTCTGCGCAAGCTTGAGAAGTCCGACTCCGAGAAGAATGAGGAGATCGGACGTCTCAACCGTCTCAACAGCATGAAGGACGTGAAGATCCACAGTCTGGAAATGGAACTTGCTTCAACCAAGTCTGAACTTGCCGATGCCAGAGAGCGCATCAAGGAACTCGAGGAAGAGGAAGATAATGATGAAGATGACAACACGTCTGGCACATCAGGTAAGCCGGAGAAGAACAGCAGTAACAGCAGCGTCCCTCCTTCACAGGAAAGCATCGCAGCCCGTGAACTCCGCAGGACGAAATCGCTTCGCAAACCAAGCGGAAAGCCCAGTGGCGGACAGCCGGGACATGAAGGACACACCTTGAAGACCGTCGCCGAGCCGGACAGGATTATAAGACACGAGCCAGCCTACTGCAAATGCTGTGGCCGTCCTCTGGAAGGCATACCATACAGGAAAATCCGCAAGACGCAAATCATCGACATCAAGCTGGTCGTGGAGACAACCGAGGAACAATACTGCGAGAAGGTCTGTGAGTGCGGCTGCGTGAACAACTGCGACGCGCCCAACTGCCGTATCAAGTACGGCGACAACCTCCGTGCACTCGTGACATACCTCAACGTCGTCCAGTGCGTCCCGTTCAAGAGAATCGCAGAATTCATCTCCGACCTGTCAGGCCAGAAGATCAGTGAGGGAACCGTGCAGAACATCCTCAAGGAAAACAGTGGCAAGGCAGACGGGGCATACGAGGAGATACGCAGGAGGCTGGAGACAGCACCCGTAGTAGGAGCCGACGAGACTGGCGCTGCCGTGGGAAAGCAGCTGCACTGGAACTGGATATTCCAGAACGACCAACTTACATATGTATATCAGATGAAGTCAAGAGGACAGCAGGCCATAGACTCCAAGTTTCCAAAGGGGCTTCCCAACACCACACTCGTCACGGACAGACACCAAAGCTACTTTAAAATGAATGTCAAGAGCCATCAGGTCTGTCTGGCTCACCTTCTTCGAAATGCAGAGTACCTCAACGAACTGGACACAGGACAGGACTGGTCACGGAGATTCATCCACCTGATATCGCATGCCATGGAGCTAAGGCGGGCTGGCATTATCACGTTAAGGAAGATAAAGGTGCTGAATACGAAAATGAAGAAACTACTGGGTGAAAGCCTCACACACCTTGACGAGGAATTTGAGTCATTCAAAAGAGGTATCCTTAAAGTCAAGGACTATCTTTTCACTTTCCTCTCAGACCCGCATGTGCCTTATGATAATAATGCCAGCGAACGAGGTGTCAGGAAAATCAAGATAAAACAGAAAGTCAGTGGATGCTTCCGAACCGACAGCGGTGCCGACGATTTTGCCAAGCTACACTCCATTGCAGAAACTGCGATGAAGAACGGAAACTCCAAATTCAACGCTATACTTGCTGTAGTACAACAGTAAGACGACTATTCATGACGTAAGGGGTGCTGAGTAGTTACAAGTGGAAAGTTAAAAGTTAAAAAAGTAAAAGACAAGGCAACTTTTCACTTTTCATTTGTCGCTTTTCACTTCTTTTTTGTACTTTTGCACCCCAATTTTGAACATATAATATAATAAGTACATAAGAAGATGAAAATTTCATTTGAATGCCCCGACAAGATCAATGGTCTGCTCACAATGACCGTTGAAGCGGCAGACTACCAGGATGCGGTAGAGAAGACCCTGAAGAATTATCGTAAGAAGGCCCAGGTTCCTGGTTTCCGTCCAGGTATGGTGTAAAAAGCAATATGGCACAGCTGCCAAGGTTGATGAAGTCAACAAAGTGCTTGGTGAGAAACTGTATGCATACATTCAGGAGAATAAGATCCAGATGCTGGGTGAGCCCCTGCCCAATGAGAAGCAGGTTCCACAGGACTTTGAGAAGGACGAGGATCTGACATTCGTATTTGATATTGCTGTAGCACCTGAGTTCAAAGCTGAGCTCACTGCTAAAGATAAGATCGACTACTACACCATCAAAGTTGACGACAAGCTCATCAACGATCAGGTGGCTATGTATCAGTCACAGGCAGGTGAGTTCGTAAAGGCTGACGTATTCAGCGGCAACGACACAATCACTGGTGACATGCGCGAGCTCGATGAGAACGGCAACACCAAGGAAGGTGGTATCACCACCGAAGGTGCCATGGTTATGCCTGCCTATATCAAGGACGAGGATCAGCGCAAGCTTTTCGACGGTGCGAAGCCCGGTGATATCATCACCTTCAACCCCAAGAAGGCTTATCCCGACAATGACGCAGAGGTTGCAGCCCTCCTGAAGGCTCAGAAGGATGACATAAAAGACCTTGCTGCTGATTTCAGCTACCAGATTACAGAAATCCGTCACTTCCAGCCTGCTGAGGTTGACCAGAAGCTCTTTGACCGTGTATTTGGTGAGGGTACAGTGAAGGACGAGCAGGAGTTCCGTCAGAAGATTGCCGACAACATCGCACCTCAGCTGCAGCAGAACAGCGATTATAAGTTTATGCTCGATGTTCGTGCTTACCTGGAGGAGAAAGTTGGCAAGCTGGAGTTCCCAGAGGCTCTGCTCAAGCGCGTAATGATGCAGAACAACAAGGACAAGGGTGCTGACTACGTAGAGAAAAACTTCGAGGGTAGTATCAAGGAGCTGGCTTGGCACCTGATTAAGGAGCAGATCGTAGCTGCTAACCAGATCAAGGTTGAGGAGGCTGACCTCAAGGCTGTTGCCAAGGAAGCGATCCGTGCCCAGTTCGCTCAGTACGGTATGAGCAATGTGCCCGATGACGTATTGGAGAACTATGCTAACGAACAACTCAAAAAGCGCGAGAACGTAGATAACTTTGTTGATCGCGCTGTAGACATGAAGATGACTGAAGTACTCAAAAATGTGGTCAAATTGAACGAAAAATCAGTCACTTTGGAGGAGTTTAACAAGCTTATGTCAGAAAAATAAGATTTTTTAGGAAAAAATAACCCCTAAGTTAGAGAGGTTATCGACTTTTTTGATTATGATAGACAAAAACGAAAGGTCGATAACCTTTTTTGCGTAGTTAAGAAAATGAGAAATTAAGAAGTTAAGATTATGAAGAATGATTTTAGAAAATATGCTATACAGCATTTAGGTATGGATGGTCTGGCGCTCGACGATGTGATGAAGGCGCAGGCTCAGTATTTGAATCCATATATTCTTGAAGAGCGTCAGTTGAACGTGACGCAGATGGACGTGTTCTCACGTCTGATGATGGATCGCATCATTTTCCTTGGTACACAGATTGACGACTATACTGCCAACACGCTTCAGGCGCAGTTGCTCTACCTCGATTCAGTAGACAATAGTCAGGATATCTCTATCTACATCAACTCGCCTGGCGGTAGCGTGACAGCAGGTTTGGGTATCTACGATACCATGCAGTTTATCACCAGCGATGTAGCCACCATCTGTACGGGTATGGCTGCCTCGATGGGCGCCGTTCTGCTTGTGGCAGGTAAAGAGGGTAAGCGCTCTGCACTGCCCCATAGCCGCGTGATGATTCATCAGCCACTTGGCGGTGTACAAGGTCAGGCCTCTGATATCGAGATTGAGGCCAAGGAAATTTTGAAGTTCAAGAAAGAATTATATACCATTATCTCAGAGCACTCTCATACACCTTACGATAAGGTTTATGCCGATTCTGACCGTAACTACTGGATGACAGCAGAAGAAGCAAAGGCATACGGTATGATCGATGAGGTGCTCGTGAGGAAGAAGTAAAAAGGTAAAAAAGTAAAAAGGTAAAAAAGTGAAGAAAGAATGTAGTTTCTGCGGAAGAAATGAGCACGAGGTGAAGTTGTTGATAACGGGTCTCAACGGCTACATCTGTGAGGACTGTGCACAACAGGCCTACAGAATTGTACAGGAGAATATGCCCGCTACCAACGCCAAATCACCGAAAAATAAGAAAAAGCCTCAACTCCATGTTCCCAAGCCAAAGGAAATCAAGGAGTATCTTGACCAATACGTGATCGGACAGGACGAGGCTAAGCGCTATCTCTCCGTAGCTGTATATAATCACTATAAGCGTCTGCAACAGCCAACCAATGAGGATGGCGTGGAGATTGAAAAGAGCAACATCATCATGGTGGGCTCAACTGGTACAGGAAAGACACTCATGGCCAGAACAATCGCCAAGTTGCTCGACGTTCCCTTCTCTATTGTAGATGCAACCGTATTCACAGAAGCAGGTTATGTAGGCGAGGACGTTGAGAGTATCCTTACCCGTCTGTTGCAGGTATCTGATTACGATGTAGAAAAGGCACAGCGTGGTATCGTATTTATCGACGAGATTGACAAGTTGGCACGTAAGTCGGATAACCCTTCCATTACTCGCGACGTGAGCGGAGAGGGTGTACAACAGGGTTTGCTGAAACTGCTTGAGGGTACAGATGTCAACGTGCCTCCCAAGGGCGGTCGTAAGCACCCTGAACAGGAATATGTCAAGGTTGACACCCGTAACATCCTGTTTATCTGCGGTGGTGCCTTCGATGGGATCGAGCGAAAGATTGCACAACGACTGAATACCCACGTAGTTGGCTACAGCAGCGTCAATAACACGGCTAGCATCGACAAGAACAACATGATGCAGTACATCCGTCCACAGGACTTAAAGTCATTTGGACTGATCCCCGAACTCATTGGTCGTTTACCAGTGCTCACCTATCTGAATCCATTGGATCGTGAAGCCCTGGAGCGCATCCTCGTTGAGCCCAAGAACTCTATCGTGAAGCAGTATATTAAACTCTTCGAGATGGACGGTGTGGAGCTCACCTTTACGAAGGATGCCCTGACGGCTCTGGTTGACAAGGCTGTGGAATTCAAGTTGGGTGCCCGTGGTCTGCGCTCTATCGTGGAGAACGTCATCATGGATGCCATGTACGAATTGCCTTCCAAGAAGGTGAAGAAATTTGAAGTCACGGGCGATTATGTCCGCGAGCAACTCGAGAAGTCACAACAATTAAAGAAATTAGAAGCCTAAGTACTAGAAATTTATGACTGAGAAAATGAATCTTACCGAAGCGCTGAAGAAATACTTTGGATTCGACAAATTCAAAGGCGATCAGGAGCGTATTATCCAGAACCTCTTAGATGGGAAGGATACCTTTGTGCTCATGCCTACAGGCGGCGGCAAGTCTTTGTGCTACCAGTTGCCATCACTGCTGATGGAGGGAACAGCCATCGTCATCTCACCGCTGATTGCGCTGATGAAGAATCAGGTGGATGTCATCTCCAACCTGAGTGAGGCTGGCACGGCACACTATCTGAACTCTTCACTGAACAAAGCAGCCATCGATCAGGTAAAGACTGATATTATGGCTGGGCGCACCAAACTGCTGTATGTGGCACCAGAGTCGCTCACTAAAGAGGACAATGTAGAGTTCCTGAAGTCAGTGAAGATTTCTTTCTATGCTGTCGATGAGGCACACTGTATCTCAGAATGGGGCCACGACTTCCGCCCTGAGTACCGTCGCATCCGTCCAATCGTCAATGAGATTGGCAAGGCACCTATCATTGCCCTGACTGCAACGGCTACTGATAAGGTACGCACGGATATCAAGAAAAACCTCGGTATCGTAGACGCTACTGAATTTAAGAGTTCATTTAATCGTCCAAACCTCTACTACGAGGTACGTCCTAAGACAAAGGATGTAGACAAGGATATCATCAAGTTTATCAAGCAACACCCGAACAAGAGCGGTATTATCTACTGCCTCTCGCGTAAGAAGGTAGAGGAATTGGCTGCCATCCTGCGCGCCAACGATATCAAGGCAGCTGCTTATCATGCAGGTCTTGACTCATCAACTCGTTCCAATACACAAGATGAGTTCCTCATGGAGAACATTGACGTGATTGTAGCGACCATCGCCTTTGGTATGGGTATTGACAAGCCTGATGTACGCTTCGTGATCCATTACGATATTCCCAAGTCGCTGGAGGGCTATTACCAAGAGACGGGACGTGCCGGACGTGACGGTGGTGAAGGTATCTGTCTGGCCTTCTATTCAAATAAGGACTTGCAGAAACTGGATAAATTTATGGAGGGTAAGCCCGTGGCTGAACAGGATATCGGTAGACAACTGCTCGTTGAGACAGCAGCCTATGCCGAAACATCCGTCTGCCGCAGAAAGATGCTGCTCCACTATTTCGGTGAGGATTATCCAAAGGACAATTGCGGCAACTGCGATAACTGTCTGCATCCCAAGACGAAGATCGAAGCACAGAATGAGTTGGTTCTTACATTGAACTCCATCCTGGCTATCAAGGAGAATTTCCGTTCAGATTACGTCATTGATTTCATCATTGGTAAGGAGACAGATGAGATCGTTGCTCACCACCATCAGGATTTGGAACTCTTTGGTTGTGGCGCTGACAGTGACGACAAGATATGGAATCCTGTTATCCGTCAGGCGCTTATTGCTGGTTATCTGAAGAAAGAGGTAGAGAACTACGGTCTGCTCAAGGTAACCCCTGCTGGCAAGAAGTTCATCAAGAACCCTAAGTCGTTTATGATTGTGAAGGATGCTGAGTTTAATGATGACGAGGATAGCGTAGAACCAGAAGGTGGTATCAGTGCCCTCGATCCCGTACTCAGTGCTATGCTGCGCGATCTGAGAAAGAAAGTGTCAAAACGCATGCAGCGCCCACCATACGTCATCTTCCAAGATGCATCATTGGAACAGATGGCTACCGACTATCCTATCAACCTCGAGGAGTTGAAGAACATCCAAGGCGTGGGCGAAGGAAAGGTTAAGCAGCCATACGCCAAGGAGTTCGTGGATTTGATTAAGGCTTATTGCGAAGAAAACGGTATCGAGCGTACAGTTGACGTCCGCGTACGTACCGTTGCCAAGAAGTCAATGCTGAAGGTGAAGATTATCCAGAGCATTGACCGTCAAGTGGCACTCGACGATATCGCTGCTGCACAAGGCATTGAGTTCGAGGAACTGCTCGACGAAGTGGAGGCTATTGTTTATAGTGGAACGAAACTGAACATCGATTATTTCCTCGAAGAGGTGATGGACGATGATCATGTAGAAGATATCTACGACTACTTTGCCGAGTCGGATACCGACAGGCTCTCTGTAGCAATCGAAGAGTTAGGCGAAGACTACTCCGAGGATGAAATCCGACTAGTACGCATCAAGTTCATCTCTGAGATGGCAAATTAATGAAGTGAATAAATATATAATATAATAAGGTATGGCATCATTTATTACAGACAAGATCGTAATGGACGGCCTGACTTTCGACGACGTCCTCTTAATTCCAGCTTATTCGGAAGTTCTGCCAAAGACAGTAGAGTTAAAAACCCGCTTTTCGCGTAATATCGAACTGAACGTGCCGTTTGTAACGGCAGCTATGGATACAGTTACCGAGTCGCAGATGGCTATTGCCATTGCCCGTGAAGGTGGTATCGGTGTGATCCATAAGAATATGTCGATTGACGATCAGGCCCGTCAGGTAGCCATCGTAAAGCGTGCTGAGAATGGTATGATCTACGATCCTATCACGATTCCTCTGGGATCAACAGTCGCACAGGCACTCGACATTATGTCGGAATACCATATCGGTGGTATCCCCGTGGTCGATGATGGCAATCACCTCGTAGGAATCGTCACCAATCGTGACCTGCGCTTTGAGCGTCGCTTGGATCGCCCCGTTGACGAGATTATGTCGAAGGAACATTTGGTAACGACTCACCAACAGACTGACCTGATTGCTGCTGCACAGATTCTGCAGGAGAATAAAATCGAGAAACTGCCTGTTGTTGACAAGGACAACCATCTGATTGGTCTGATTACGTATAAGGACATCACCAAAGCCAAGGATAAGCCAATGGCTTGTAAGGACAGCAAGGGTCGTCTGCGTGTAGCAGCTGGTGTAGGTGTGACTGCTGATACGCTCGACCGTATGCAGGCATTGGTAGATGCTGGTGCAGATGCCATCGTCATCGATACGGCGCATGGTCACTCAAAGTCAGTTATCGAGAAGTTGAGAGAAGCAAAGGTGGCATTCCCCAATATCGATATCGTTGTAGGTAATGTGGCAACTGGTGACGCAGCCAAGATGCTCGTTGAGAATGGTGCTGACTCTGTAAAAGTAGGTATTGGCCCAGGTTCTATCTGCACCACCCGCGTGGTAGCCGGTGTGGGTGTACCTCAGCTGAGCGCTGTTTATGATGTATACAGTGCTCTGAAGGGAACTGATGTTCCTCTGATTGCCGATGGTGGTCTGCGCTACTCTGGTGATATCGTCAAGGCATTGGCTGCTGGTGGCAGCTGCGTGATGATCGGTTCTCTCGTAGCAGGTACTGAGGAGAGTCCTGGCGATACCATTATTTACAACGGACGTAAGTTCAAGTCATATCGTGGTATGGGTTCTTTGGAGGCCATGGAGCAGAAGCACGGTTCTAAGGACCGTTATTTCCAGGGCGACACCAAGGAGGTAAAGAAACTTGTACCAGAGGGTATCGCAGGTCGCGTACCTTACAAAGGAACAGTTCAGGAGGTGATCTATCAGATGGTTGGAGGTCTGCGTTCTGGTATGGGCTACTGTGGTGCGCCCACTATCGAGGCACTTCACAATGCAAAGTTCACCCGCATCACCAATGCTGGTGTTAACGAGTCGCATCCACACGACATCACCATCACTAGTGAGGCTCCGAACTACTCAAGACCTAATGACTAAATGAAAAGGGTTCTTCTACTTGCGTATACGCTACTGGCTGTTGTGACCTCCTGGTCGCAATCAGATCCAGTCGTGATGACAATCAATGGTGTAGCTGTTCCCCGGAGTGAATTCGAATATTCATACAACAAGAACAATGGCGATGGTGTCATCGACAAAAAAAACATCGATGAATATACCGACCTGTTTATCATCTACAAATTAAAGGTAGCTGCCGCCTTGGATGCGAAATTGGACACAATGGCTTCCTTCAAAGAGGAATACACCACCTATCGTAACCAACAGGTGACACCAACGATGGTCAGCGATGACGAGGTACTCAACGAGGCGCATCGTATCTATGATCGTACCAAGGAGATGATAGGTCCTCGCGGACTGGTAAAGCCTGCGCATATCGTATTAGAACTTGACACCAAGGCCTCTGCACAAGAACAGGATAAGGCCAAGCAACGTATAGACTCTATCTATCAGGCGCTGAAAAGCGGAGCTGACTTCAGTACGCTCGCCAAGCAGTTGTCGCAAGACGCAGGCTCTGCGCAAAATGGCGGTGACCTGCCTTGGATCATGCCAGGACAGACGTTCAAAGAGTTCGAGGATGTCATCTATAACCTCCAAAAGGGCGAGATAAGTCAACCGTTCCTCACACCAGTAGGATATCATATCGTACTGATGAAAGACAAGAAACAGCTGGAGCCTTTCGACTCACTCAAGAGTACTATTGTACGACAGTTAGAGTTCAGAGGCATCCGTGATGAAATCTTGAAGGCACGTCTTAACCATATCGTGGAACAGTCACAGGGCACGATAACATCAGCTGAGGTCATCGACAAGCGATCTGATTCGTTGGCTACCGTCAATGAGGAGATGAAATACCTGTTCAAAGAGTATCACGACGGTTTGCTGCTCTATGAAATCAGCAACCGTGAGGTGTGGGAGAAAGCCTCATCCGACGAAGGTGCCCTGCAAGCGTGGTTCAAGAATCATCGCAAAGACTACACGTGGGATCAGCCCCGCTATAAGGGTATCGCTTACCATGTGAAGACGAAACAGGACATAAAGGCCGTCAAGAACTGCGTCAAACGTCTGCCTTTCGATCAATGGGCAGAAGCGCTCCGTAGTACCTTCAACCCCGACAGCATCATCCGAATTCGTGTAGAAAAGGGGCTCTTCAAGCCTGGCGACAACGGCACTATCGACAGAATGGTGTTTAAGATGACACCTGCCAGTGAAGTCAGGGATGCCAGTCTGAATGACTACCCCATCGATGCGGTGTTTGGCAAGAAATTGAAGCGACCCGACGATTATAACGACGTATGCCAACAGGTGATAGAGGACTATCAGGCGTATCTGGAACAGACTTGGGTTGCCTCATTGCGCAAGCGTTATCCTGTGGAGATTAATCAAGAAGTATTGAAAACAGTCAATAAACACTAATGAAAAGAACAAGGATTCTAATATTACCGCTGTTACTCGCCCTGCCGCTCTTGGGAGCAGCTGAGCGGATGTCACAATCTGCAGCAATGTCTGTTGCGCCCAGTGATACAGACTCTGTAAAGATCGGCACCATCATCGACGAAGTGGTTTGGGTAGTGGGCGACGATGCCATCCTTAAATCCGACGTAGAGATGATGCGCATGCAGGCTGCTATGGAAGGTATTAAGTGGAGTGGTGATCCCGATTGTATCATCCCTGAGCAGATTGCCGTTCAGAAGTTGTTCAAGCATCAGGCTGAGATAGACAGTATCGAGGTAACAGATGCTGACGTGGCATCGGAAGTGGAACAGCAGATCAGCTACTGGTTGGAGATGGTAGACGGCTCACGTGAACGTCTGGAGGAATATAAGCACCAGCCACTCTCACAGATTCGCAATGAACTGCGCGAGGAGATGAAAGACCGTCAGATGGTTCAGCGCATGAAACAGAAGCTCGTGGAGGACATCTCCGTAACGCCAAATGAAGTACGTCGTTACTTCAAGGACATGCCAGCCGACAGTATTCCTTTCGTACCTACAGAGGTGGAGGTGCAGATTATTCAGATTACCCCGAAAATCGAGGATGAAGAGTTGAATCGTGTAAAGGAAGAACTCCGTGAGTATACAGATCGTGTAAATAAAGGAGAAGCAAGTTTCCAGACATTGGCGCGTCTCTACTCTGAGGATCCTGGTACCGCCCGACGTGGTGGCGAACTCGGACTTGTAGGTCGTGGCACGCTCGATCCTGCTTTTGCCCAAGTAGCCTTCAACCTCACTGATCCGAAAAAAGTCTCAAAGATTGTGGAATCGGAATTTGGTTTCCATATCATCCAACTTGTAGAGAAGCGTGGTGAGAAGGTAAACGTACGACATATCCTCCGTAAGCCCGTTGTTTCCGACGAGTCCATTGAGCGTGCTTTGAATCGTCTCGACTCTATCGCTGATGATCTGCGTGCTAACAAATTCACCTTTGAAGATGCAGCACCCGTCATTTCGGATGATAAGGATACACGTAATGCCAAGGGACTGATGTCGACTAATATGGCACAAAAAGGTTACACTTCATCTAAATTCCGCATGCAGGACCTGCCTCCAGAAATTGCGAAGGTAGTTGATACCATGCAGGTAGGCCAGATTTCGAAATCTTTCCAGATGATTAACCAGCGTGGTAAGACAGTCTGTGTGATAGCCAAACTGAAAAATCGTATTGATGGTCATAAGGCCACAGTGACAGAGGATTTCCAGACGCTGAAAGATGTGGTACTCAACAAACGTCGCGAAGAGCACATCCATCAGTGGGTAGTCAATAAGATTAAGAATGTATATACCCGCCTGAACGACAACTATAAGGGCTGTAAGTTCGAGTACGAAGGATGGGATAAATAAACTGTCGTGAATAGGAAGTCGTTTATATATCTGATGGTGATAGCCTTGCTCTTGGCTGTGGCTTCAGCTGGAGCCCAGAAGGGGAAAAAGTCACAGAAGCGCCAGCCACATAAGGCAAAGGTGGAGGACACCCGCATCTATCTGGTACATGCTGATGTGCTTCACTTCGACCAGTATCAAAATCCAGACGCTACGATTCTGAATGGCAAGGTTCATTTCACCCATCAGGGCGCACGATTGTATTGCGACAGTGCCTATTTCTACGAAGCCAGCAACTCGTTTGAAGCTTTCGGACACGTAAAGATGTTGCAGGGCGACACCCTCTCTTTGGTCAGCGACTATGCCTATTACGATGGTAACGAACAGATGGCCAGAGCGCGATACAATGTGGTTCTGAAACATCGTAAAACTACGCTCTATACTGATAGCCTCGACTTCGACCGTCTCTATGACAATGCGTATTTCTTCGAAGGCGGAAAGATGATCGACGGCAATACAGAGCTCACTTCTGATTGGGGAGAATACAATACCGAGAGTAAGATGTCGGTATTCAACTATGACGTTCAGATGAAGAGTCCGAAATTCTTCCTTACCACCGATACGCTCTATTATGACACACGTACCTCGATAGCTCATATCGTAGGGCCATCGAATATCACATCTGGCGATAGCCATATCTACTCGGAACAGGGCTACTATGATACGAAGCAAGACCAGGCTCGATTAATGAACCGCTCAGTACTGTCCAACAAAGGCAAGATGCTGGTGGGCGATAGTGTCTACTACGATAGCGAGCAGGGGTTTAGTCAGGCCTTCCGTAATGTAGTCTATGTCGATTCTGTCAACAAAAACAAGTTGACAGGCAACTATGGTGAGTACTTTGAGAATACGGGTTATGCCATGTGTACCGATAGTGCTGTCGCTATCGATTTCTCGCAGGGCGACTCGCTCTTTATGCATGCTGACACTTTTAAGGTGATTACTTTTAATATCGAGACAGACTCTGTATATCGTAAGATTCATGCCTACCACAAAGTACGGGCTTGGCGTACTGATGTGCAGGCCGTATGCGACTCACTGGTCTATAACTCGCTCGACTCTTGTATGACGATGTATTTCGACCCTATCGTATGGAATCAGAACCAGCAGTTGCTTGGTGATCGGATTGAGGTATTCCTTAAGGATTCCGTCATCGATCACGCCCATATCATCAATAACTGCTTCTCTATCCAACAAGTGAAAAGCGATACGGCTTGCTATAACCAAGTCTCGTCGAAGGATATGTATGCCTATTTCCAAGAGGGCAATATCAAGGAAACACGAGCCATAGGTAACGTACTCATCGGCTATTATTTCGAAGAGGGTGACTCCGTACCTATTATATATAATTACCAGGAGACTTCTGAGTTGCGTATGTTCCTGAAGGACCGTAAACTGGAAAGTGTGTGGACACCAAAGACCACTGGTACGATGTATCCACTCAACCAGATTCCACCTGATCGCAAACAACTGCCTGGTTTTGCCTGGTACGACTACATACGCCCGAAGGATCGCCTAGACATCTTTAACTGGCGAAAGAAGTAAAATGGATATTATTTCTCTCCTCCCCGACTCCGTCGCCAACCAGATTGCAGCTGGTGAGGTGATACAGCGACCAGCTTCTGTCATCAAGGAGCTGGTAGAGAATTCTATTGATGCAGGCGCACATCGCATTCAGGTGATTGTGGTGGATGCTGGTCGCACATCCATTCAGGTGATTGACGATGGTAAAGGAATGTCTGAAACTGATGCGCGACTCTCTTTCGAGCGTCATGCCACCTCGAAGATTAAAGAGGCAAGCGATCTCTTTGCGCTTCATACGATGGGCTTCCGTGGTGAGGCTCTGGCTTCCATTGCTGCGGTATCACACTCACACGAAGAGAAGAGGATGAGATTGGTACTCATCTGATGATTGCAGGTTCAAAGGTTAACGGACAAGAACCTGCGGCAAGTCCCGTGGGGAGTAACTTTAAGGTTGAGAACCTGTTCTTCAACGTCCCTGCTCGAAGAAAGTTCTTGAAAACAAATGCCACCGAATTGAATAATATCCTCACGGCTTTTGAACGGATTGTACTCGTTTATCCATCTATACATTTCACCTTGCATCACAATGGCGTTGAACTACTGAACCTCCGTTCAGGTAGTCTGCGCCAACGTATTGCCGATGTATTCGGTAAACAGTATAACCAAGATCTGCTACCTGTAGAGGTACATACCTCAATGGGCGATATCACAGGTTTTGTAGGGAAACCTGAGAGTGCTCGCAAAAAGGGCGGACATGATTTCTTTTTTGTGAATGGACGGTACATGCGTCACCCTTATTTCCACAAGGCTGTACTATCTGCCTACGATCGTTTGGTGGCAGAAGGCATGCAGGTGCCGTATTTCTTGTATTTCGAGGTAGAGCCAGCAGAGATTGATGTCAACATCCATCCCACAAAGACGGAAATTAAATTCGAGAACGAACAGGCCCTCTGGCAAATTCTCTCTGCAGCTGTTCGCGATGCCATCGGCAAATTCTGTGAGGTACCAGCTATCGACTTTGATATTCAGGGACGACCAGATATTCCAGTCTTTGACCCCTCACACGACCAGATAGCTGCCCCACGTGTCAACTATAACCCCGATTATAATCCTTTTAAAAGTTCTGGGAAAACTTCAGGAGGAAGCTCTAGTGAAAAGTGGAAGGCGGAAGGTGAAAGGAAAATTGACCCACAATGGGAAACACTGTATAAAGGTATCCCCATTCAACAGAAGCCTAGTCAGACGTCATTCTTCGATAATGAGCTAATCAATAGCAGCTTGACCTCGACGGACGAGATGCTCTCTGAGAAATCGCCTGCCCACTATCAATATAAAGGCAAGTATATCATGACTGCCGTAAAGTCAGGACTGATGATCATCGACCAGTACCGGGCAGATGTGCGTGTACGCTATGAGCGTTATATGGACCAACTCAAGCACCACACAGCTCGAATCCAAAAGTTACTCTTTCCTGAGACCCTGCAGTTGTCACCTGCCGAAGCTGTTACTATGCAACAATTGATTCCCGACCTTTCCAACATTGGCTTTGACCTGAGCGACTTGGGGGGTAACACCTTCGCTATCAATGGCGTACCAGCTGGAACAGAGGGCATCGATCCCGTGCAATTGCTCCGTCAGATGATGGATGATGCCAGCAACCCTATTGACTCGTTAAATGCGCAAGTGGCACTGAGCCTAGCCCGTAGTGCAGCGGTGCCTTATGGTCAAGTGCTCAGCAATGAGGAAATGGAAAACCTGATTAACGAACTCTTCGCCTGTTCGAACGTCAACTATACGCCCGACGGAAAATCCATTCTCAGTATCCTCCCACAAGCCGATATTGAGAAGTTAATGGGATAAAGAAAGAGCAATTAGTTAAAAAGGGTTAACTTTTGATAGATTTTTCACTAAATATTTTTCTATTCCAATAAAAGTCCGTACCTTTGCACCCGCTTACAAAAAGCAAGGGCGTTTAGCTCAGCTGGTTTAGAGCATCTGCCTTACAAGCAGAGGGTCGGC
>CAJOGK010000067.1 GCA_905234145.1 uncultured Prevotella sp.
ATATGATGGATTATCCCAATCACCCCATCCCTCAACCTCATAGGAGGATGTCGCTATTCGTAAGGATAGTGAATAAGATATCAGCAATCGAAAGATTGATTCACAGAAAACCCTTCCCATCCTCCTTTTCATAATATGGGCTTGAAGTGCTTAATTTGCATGAATAGCCCATATTTTTGTTTATCCACTTGCAGTATTGGAGATTATTGTTTAAATTTGCAGCAAATTAATAACTAAGAACGGAAGATTAGTCTCACTTGGACAGATTAAGGGAAGTGATTTAATGACGATATAAGAGTATGAGTAGAAGGTCATTTGCTATATGGTTTGCCATTTTCGTATTACTACAATGGTTTGTGATGGCTTCTTTTGTAGGAATCCATAGTCTTATAGAAATGGTCTTATCAATGATTGTCTCTGCTTTATTATTCTCAAATATCTTGGGGATTGTTATAGTTGGGTTTATATGCTATGAAAATATTCCTAATTTGTGGTGCTATTTCTTTAATGAAGATATGTGGTTAGCAAAACACAGTCATGGAATTGGGACTCCTAGTTTTGATTATGATTGGTCTTGGATAAGTGATGCCATGCTTTTGGCATTTGCGATAGTTGTCATTATTCATCTTGTGCTTTGTTTCAAGCGATGCAAGAAGATTGGTATAAGTGGATGGTGGATTCTGGTTCCCCTATACAATCCGATTATGCTACTGTATAAGAAGTCTAAGGCAGATAGCGAAGAAACGATTCAAAATTAGTATTAACTCAAAATAGATATATCATGTATTGCAAACATTGTGGAAAGGAAATCGCTGATGATTCTAAGTTCTGTAATTATTGTGGAGCTAATCAAAAAGCAGTCTCTAATAACATAAAACCTCGAAAAAAAATCGATAAAAACCGTATAAAACAAATAATTTTAAAAATAATAAAAATCTTTGTGATATTGTATATTATTGTATTAGTGTGTGCGGTTATTACGGAAAAACGCTCTACAATAGAAAACTTCTTTGGCATTTCTAACAATCAACAAGAAGAATCCGAAACCACAAATGCTAATGACACTTACAAGAATACTGTTGTTGAGAGCAAAATAGTAGCTACAATGAAAGTTAAGGCAGGAGTGTTTAGACTTGTCAATGGCTATTATAAAAACACCAACCGTAAAGAGGAAATCCTTATAAATGTCTATTCTGATGGGGGATATTTTCTTTCTGATGTGCTAGATGATTCTCCTTTAGATTTTGGTAGGTTTAATTATGTAATGGGAGCAAGAATATCTCCAATACAAGGATATGAATACGAAATTTGGTGCGTTGAAAAGGGTGGAAATAAAATAGTTTATGCATTTAATATAGACGAAATGGAGAAAGTTAAAGAAAAGACGATGGAGGAAAAGCTAGATTATTTTAAGAAGATATATCAGAAGCAGAAATAAAATTTCACTAAGTATATTAGTGAAATTTCTAAAATCGTCTGGGTTCCCAATGTTTAAAGGGGTTTCAGACGATTTTTGTTATATAGGGATTAATCCGTTGTATCACTTTTGTTTCTACAGATAGCAAAGTGATAGTTTTATAGGTCTCTATCCACGTACATGTAATTCTGTGGTGGTGTGAAATCCTTAATCGCTTCCTTGGGTTCAAAGGGGGTGTCTAGCTTAACCACTTCATCAATCTCAATGGCATGAGCAACCGAATGACCTTGGAAGTATTCTTGGAATTGTTTCTTGGTGATGCCACCATGCTCATGTGTCTGACTCCATATCATCGATGGGGTATCATCAATAATGCGTTTGATGGTGAAATAGCCAACAATCTTAGATATTGGCTTGGAGGCATAGATATAGACCTTATCCATATCGGCGTGTTTGAACACTCTTTTACGGTATTCATATCGCTTCAATCCCTTGAATATGGAATCACAGAAGCATGGCTTGATGGACATAATCGCATTCATGCGCGTACCTTATTATATATAAGAGATTGCAAAGGTAGAAAGAATCGGTGAATCCTGCAAACTCTTGAAGAACTATTTGTTATATTGAAAATGCCCCTCCAAGGAGGGAATTATTATCCACTACTATTTCATTTTGTCTCTTGCTTTTAAGACATCTTCTATGTTCATCAGTTCCTTGATGTATCTATCGATACCACTTACACTTCTACCCATCAACTGAGCCAATTCTGCGGTCTTAGCACCTTCGCTGTTAATGAATAAGGTTGCGAAGGTATGCCTTGCCGAATAAAATGTTGTTCTTTCATCAATATAGTAATTTGTAATTGTTTCCTTATTGAGATTCTTACATACCACTAACTTATGGTCAAAATAACCTTTGCATAGCTTCTTAGGTAGAGGCTTATCTGAATACTTATCAACCAAATCCTTTAACCACAAATTATATTCCTTCCATACCTCTTTTAGATTTCTGTTTATGACAGATGTCGCATATCTCATCTTTACAAGAATCTTCCTATCTGTATCATCAGACTCTTTCAATATCGGTAGAAAGAAATCATATTCCTTCATATAATCAATGTAAGGTTTAAGGAGAAAAGCATGAAATTCATCAAATCTAACTGCAATAAGCACATTTTTCCTTGTCTTACTACGCTTTGTATGGACTTCAATATACCGATTATTTTTTTCTGTAATCCTTGCCAAGACAAAATTATCACTTCTCAGTTTAGCTAAATCTATCAATGCCAAACCTTGAAATGCATAACATATAAAGAATACATTGCATGCAAAAATCTTATGACCAACCACAAAGAATTTTTTTTCAGCCTTACCCTTACACCACGTCCCCATCATAGACGAGTAGAAATAGCGAAGTAGTTCTAACGTTTCTTTTGTCAATGCTTGTTTATTATTCTCAGCTTTATATAATTTCCCTTCGTTCAGACCATTAAAAGGATTATCCTTTACTATCTCAATATCTACTGCATATCGATATAAGGCTCTCATTTTTTGAATATGGGCACGAATTGTACTATTCATAAATCCTTGTTCAGCACACCAACGACCAAAGCCCACAGCATTAGCCTTAGCAACATCACTAAGGTAAATGCTGTCCTTACCCATATATGCCTTAAAATGCTTGATTACAACCTTTATACTCTCTATAGTCTCTGCTTTTAATCTATTCATGGTAATATACTCAGTAATGAGGTCATCCAAGTCTTTCGTATATTTTGCGCCCTTACCTTCATCCTTCAAATAATCAATAATCATCTGGGCGGTATATGGTTTCCCATCCATAATTAAGGTATTGAGGACATTATCTGCCTTGTGCTTTTCATTTTCTATAATGGCATTGATTTTCACTGCATTTGGGATTGCATCCTTGCCCTTGATTTTTAGGCAATCACTTTTGGTATTCCAATTAACCTCTTTACAACTAAAACCACTCGACTTCTCTGCCCTTTTCCCTCTCCAATTCACACGCAGCATGATTGGATGAGTTCCATCTGCAAGGGTTTTGTTAGTTCTCAGGACTAACTTAATCGTTGCTTTCTCTGTTTTCATAACCTTTGTATCTCTTCAAACAAAACCATTTCAGTGCACGCTATGGTGCACGCTACAAAGGTAAGAAATATATTTTAGTGCACTTTATTTATAAATATAAAAATTATTAAATGCTTTATTTTTAACTATTTACAACAGACTTCATCAAACACATTTAGGTTGGTTTTCAAACATAGTTATTTAATTTTAGAATTTCTTGTTCTGATAATATCAAAGAGGTAAGTAAACTTTATCACAATGTTGCCGAAGTTAGAGCGCGCAAAATAATCACGCTTCGTCGATCCATAGAGATTGCCCAAGCCATAGTAATAACGACCCTCTAAGATGAAATGGCCCACATAGCGATTGCTGAACTCCAATCCTGCACCAACAGTGATGCCGTAGTCGAATTTATTCTCAACAACCATCGTGTCTTGTGCCACAATGTGCGATGCTCGCTTTCCACCATATTGATAGTCGGGACCAAATTCGCCATCCTTGATGTTTGGATTAAAGGCAGGATCCCTCACGTCGAAATTCGATTCCGCCTTATCGTTCAAAAAGAAACCGAATTGCGGCCCCAGATGTATAAACGCCTGGAAACCGTTGCGCTCCCTACCCCATCCAAGTCGTGCCAACAGTGGTACTTGTATATAGTTCATTTTACGAGCATAGGCCAGGTTCTGCGAAGGGTCGGTATGTAGGGGCACGGGCTGGTCCTGCTGATCTAAAATACGTTCCTTCCAGCCTATCTGTGTATAATTCACCTCGGCCGTTACAGCACAAATGCTACTAAAATACTTCTCACAAGTATAACGAGCCGTAAAGCCGATGGTCTTGCCCCCCAGATAACTCTGCGGCACAGTAGGCACAAAGCTAACTTTGCTCAATACGTAGCCTGCATTAAAACCCACAGCAAAGTCGGTACGATATTCGCCCACTTGCGCCGCAGCCTTCAAGGCCATGCCTATCATTAAAATCAGAAGATATCTGCGCATAGCTTAGAATCTAATCGTTTCCACCCTGTGATCAGGTGTGTAGTGAACAAACATCACCATCTTGTTTTTCTGTCCACCATCGCCCTGGCGCACAAACTGCAGTGGTGTCTGCACGGGGGTATAACCCAACATACCACGTGCGCCATTGAAGGTCTTACCATATTTATGCAAACCTCTCAAGAAGAAGTAGGCCTGATCGAAACCTGTCAGTGCAAAACGTGGCTGCACGTTCTGCATGTCGGTACGGAAATTCATACGGAAAGCCTGCTGCAATCGCATCGTCGATGGCGACAGCGGATTGTAGTAAAAGGCTGATGGAATATACGTGTCGTACTGATAGAAGTTCTCTAAATAGGTACGCGTATAAGTCAACCACTCCGTATAGCCAAACATAGTGATGTTCAAATCCGGATCGGTAACCTTCAGTCCGTTAATCTTCGAGAACGCCACGCCCAACTCCTGCATACGCTGCGTGTTCAGAATCACCACATTCTGCTTACCTCTTACAAAGGCTTTACTGAAGTATTCCTCACTCGATTTCAGATTGGTAATCGAGTAAACAATCTTTTTCTCTTCCAGTTTCCTGCGCAGACCTTGTGTAAAGCCACCCTTCCTACTGGTAGAATCGTTGCAATCGATAAACACGGGGTGAACATCCTTAAACCACGTCATAAAATGGGCGATGGTCTCGTTGTTGATATCGTCCGACGATTGCCAAATCTGGAAGATGTGGCGATTCGTAGCCAACTGTGGAGCATTGATACTAAATGGAATCACCAATTGGATATTGTACTCGCTGCAGAAGGTCGACATTATCTCCATCTGCTTGGAATATAGTGGTCCAAAAATCACATCGCATTTGGCTGCGGCCTTATCGGCCAATATCTGATGCATATTGGCATCCTCAGCCATATTCCAGGCATGCACATCTACCGATATACCCAGTCGCTTTACGCTGTCGCAGGCCATCAGTACACCTCGATAATATTCCACCATTCTGCGACCATCGCCATCAATGTCGTGCAGTGGCAGCATTACACCCACACGGATGGGACGACTGCTTGTGCCCATCTTTTCGTCAGGTGCCGACTGTGCTAGCTTGGAGGGGGCTGCTACAGGGTTATCCTTTGCAGAAAAAGGAATCTTCAATATTGTACCCTTCTTCAGTTCATAATCGGGAGCCTTCATCTCTGGGTTCGCATCAAGCAACTCATCAATGGTTAGGTCGTACATCTTCGAAATGCCGAAGATGGTCTCCTTACGCTTCACTTTATGAAGGCCGCGAATGTTTTCCGACTCTTGTGCCGAAACGATTCCTACGGTTACAAATAGCAGAGTTAGCAATAAAAAATATCTCAAAAGACGTGTCATAATCTCCTAATTTTTCTAATTTCGCCTACAAAAGTACGAAATAATTATGAATTATACAAATTTATTCTTATCTTTGCACGTTAAAGCAAGTAAAATGAGAATAAAACATATCATAATCGCCCTGTTAGTGGCCTTCCCGATTCTTGATGCCTCGGCTCAAGACATCATTTCTGAACCCTCTGACACCCTCGCCACGAGTCAGTTGGTATTCCCCAATGCCTTCTCACCCAACGATGACGGCATCAACGATAAGTTCAAGGCCAAAACGCATCAGAACCTCGTCGAGTTCCACGCGTACATCTTTAATAGATGGGGGCAGAAGCTCTACGAGTGGACCGATCCCGATGATGGTTGGGATGGCACTACTGGTGGCAACCCTGTAAAGGATGGCGTGTATTTCGTGCTCGTTAAGGCAAGGGGTATCGATGGCAAGGTCTATAATATCCGTAAAGACGTGAATCTGCTACGTGGTCACAATGACAATTCATCAAAATGAAGAGAGAAGACGATAAAATCAATGTGTACGGTGCACGCGTACATAATCTCAAGAATATCGATGTTGAGATACCACGCCAATCACTCACGGTCATCACGGGTCTGAGTGGTTCGGGTAAATCATCGTTGGCTTTCGACACTATTTTTGCCGAAGGACAGCGACGCTATATCGAGACATTCTCTGCCTATGCCCGCAACTTCTTGGGCGGTATGGAGCGGCCTGATGTCGACAAGATTACGGGTCTTTCGCCTGTCATCAGCATCGAACAGAAGACTACCAATAAGAATCCTCGCTCCACCGTAGGCACCACCACCGAGATTTACGACTACATGCGCTTGCTCTTTGCCCGTGCCGGCAGAGCATACAGTTACGCTTCGGGCGAAGAGATGGTAAAGTACACCGAAGAGCGTGTTATCGAGATGATTCTTCACGACTACGAGGGCAAGAAGATTTTCCTCCTGGCACCACTGGTTCATGGACGTAAGGGTCATTATCGCGAACTCTTCGAGGCCATGCGTCGCAAGGGGTACCTCAATATCCGTATCGATGGCGAGATGCACGAAATCGTGCAGGGTATGAAAGTCGATCGTTACAAAAACCACGACATCGAAGTAGTTATCGACAAGCTTCAAGTATCTTCCAAAGACGAAGAGCGCTTACGTAAATCTGTTGCCATCGCTATGAAACAGGGCGAGGGATTGATTCTGATTCTCGATAAAGAAACTGGTAGCATCAAGCACTTCTCCAAGCGACTGATGTGTCCTACGACTGGCATAAGTTACTCAGACCCAGCGCCTAACAATTTTTCATTCAACTCTCCCCAAGGGGCTTGTCCGCATTGTAAGGGGTTGGGTGTCATCAACCAGATAGACCTCGAAAAAGTCATCCCCGACAAGAAGATGAACATCCACGATGGTGGCATCGTGCCCTTGGGCAAGTATAAGAATCAGATGATCTTCTGGCAGGTGGAGGCGATATTGAAAAAGTACGACTGTGACCTAAAGACGCCTATCAACGATATCCCCGAAGATGCCCTGCGTGAGCTGCTCTATGGCTCATTAGAAAATGTACGTATCGACAAGGAACTCGTCCATACCTCCAGCGATTATTTCGTTTCCTTCGATGGCATCATCAAGTATCTGCGCAATGTGATGGATAATGATGATTCCTCTGCTGGTCAGAAATGGGCTGATCAGTTCTTGGCTGAATGCGAGTGCCCCGAATGCCATGGTCAGCGCCTCAACCGCGAGGCCCTGTCATACAGAATATGGGATAAGAACATTGCCGAACTGGCCTCGATGGATATCAGCGAACTGCGCGAGTGGCTCGATCATGTAGAAGAGCACCTTGACCATCAGCAACAGCAGATTGCCGCTGAGATATTGAAGGAAATCCGCACGCGCCTTGACTTCCTGCTTGAGGTAGGTCTCGATTACTTGTCGCTCAATCGCCAGTCTGCTAGTTTGTCTGGCGGTGAAAGTCAGCGCATCCGTCTGGCCACGCAAATTGGTTCACAACTGGTAAACGTGCTTTATATTCTCGACGAACCCAGCATTGGCTTGCATCAGCGAGATAACGAGCGACTCATCCGTTCTCTAAAGGAACTGCGCGACTTAGGCAACACGGTAATTGTGGTTGAGCACGATGAGGACATGATGCGACAGGCAGATTATATCGTCGATATCGGCCCCCGTGCGGGTCGTAAGGGTGGCGAAGTGGTCTTTCAGGGCACGCCCGAGACGATGCTAAAGTCTGATACCATCACCGCCCAATATCTGAATGGCGCCCTGCAGATAGCCCTTCCCACTCAGCGACGTAAAGGTTCTGGAAAGAGCCTGATTCTAAAAGGCTGCACAGGTAACAACCTCAAGAACGTAGATGTCGAGTTCCCATTGGGCAAACTCATTTTGGTAACTGGTGTTTCGGGCTCAGGCAAGTCTACACTTGTCAACGAAACCCTCCAGCCTATTCTCTCGCAACATTTCTATCGCTCGCTCAAAACTCCCATGCCTTATCAGAGCATCGAGGGTCTGGAATATATAGATAAGGTGGTAAATGTCGACCAGAGCCCTATCGGTCGCACGCCCCGCTCTAATCCTGCCACGTATACAGGCGTGTTCAGCGATATCCGCTCATTGTTTGTTAATCTCCCCGAGGCTAAGATTCGTGGCTACAAACCTGGTCGTTTTTCGTTCAACGTAAAGGGCGGACGCTGCGAAACGTGTGGCGGCAACGGCTACAAGACCATTGAGATGAATTTCCTGCCCGATATCCAAGTGCCCTGCGAGGATTGCCACGGCAAGCGCTACAACCGCGAAACGCTCGAAGTACGCTACAAGGGAAAGTCGATAGCCGATGTCCTCGATATGACCATTAATCAGGCGGTGGAGTTCTTCGAGAATGTACCCGATATCCTCCGCAAAATCAAGACTATCCAAGATGTGGGCCTTGGCTATATCAAGCTGGGACAGCCCTCTACCACTCTCTCCGGTGGTGAGAGTCAGCGCATCAAATTGGCTACAGAACTCTCCAAGCGCGATACGGGCAAAACCGTTTATATCCTCGACGAGCCCACCACGGGCCTGCATTTCGAGGATATCCGCATTCTGATGAATGTGCTGCAAACGCTGGTCGATCGTGGCAATACGGTGATTATCATCGAACACAATCTCGATGTCATCAAGTTAGCCGACTGGATTATCGACATCGGTCCTGAGGGTGGCAAAAAGGGCGGCCAGATTCTAAGTACTGGCACGCCCGAACAGGTTGCGAAGTCAAAGAAGGGCTACACCCCTCGCTTCCTCAAGTCGCATTTAAGCTAGGTTCAGTGGTTCGTAAGGCAGTCCGAATACATCGGCCACAGCCTTAAATACCACCTTTCCTTCTACAATATTCAATCCCTTGGCCAGGGCTGCATCGTCTTTGCAGGCCTGTTGCCAACCCTTGTCTGCCAGCGCTATGGCATAGCGCAGCGTGGCGTTGGTCAGTGCTAGTGTCGAAGTGTTGGGCACAGCACCAGGGATATTGGCCACACAATAGTGCACGATGCCATCCTCTGTATACACAGGATCACTATGGGTGGTAGGTCTTGAGGTCTCGAAGCAGCCGCCTTGGTCAATAGCCACATCTACCAATACAGTACCAGGCTCCATCAGTTTCAGCATCTCCTTTGTAATCAGATGTGGGGTCTTGTCGCCAGGCACCAGCACACTGCCCACCACGATGTCTACCGTAGGCAACTGCTGTCGGATGTTATGTACCGATGAGTAAAGCGTGTGTACGTTGGCAGGTGTTTCGATGTCGAGTTGACGCAGTCTCGGCAACGAGATGTCAGCGATGGTTACATCGGCACCCAGTCCTGCTGCCATCAAGGCCGCAGCCTCTCCTACTACACCGCCACCCAATACCAGCACACGAGCAGGACTAACGCCAGGCACGCCACTAATCAATTTTCCCTTGCCACCCTTCGTCTTCTGCAAATAATAGGCACCATTCAGCGTAGCCATTCTTCCAGCTACCTCACTCATCGGCTGCAACAATGGCAGTGAACCATTCGGCAGTTGCACCGTTTCGTAAGCCAGACAAATGGCACCGCTTTTTAGCATCGCATCAGTCAGTTCCTTTTCGCAGGCAAAGTGGAAATAGGTAAAAATCAGTTGCCCTTGGCGTACCAATTCATATTCTGGCTCGATGGGCTCCTTTACCTTTACAATCATGTCGCATTCGCGATACACGGCCTCGATCGTGGGCAGAATGCGCGCCCCGGCAGCCACATAGTCATCGTCGTTAAAGCCACTACCCTCACCAGCCGTATGCTGTACACTCACCTCGTGTCCGCGCTTTGTCAGTTCTGCCACGCCCGCAGGTGTCATACCCACGCGGTTCTCATTGTTCTTAATCTCTTTTGGAATTCCTACTTTCATAAGCTTTTTCAGTTTTTATTGTTTTATTGGTTCTTTGAGTGCAAAGATACAATTTTTTTCTGAAAGAAAAAGGGTTATGGCTAAAAAAATTATTGGCCTTCTACGGGGCCTATTATAGTACACAGAAAGAGTCTAAATTCTTATTCTACTTTTCCAGTAATTAATTTCTAGTCTTTTCACGCCACTTCTTAGTTCTCACGGCGATGTTCTTCGCAAGGCACTCACTGTAGAGCCAGGGTTCGCAACTGTGGATATCGCCCACATTGAGGAAGTCTTTGTAGGGGGAATACTCTGAACCGCTGTAGCCTGAAACTACAAGGACATGATACCACGTAGAAGATGTCGGCTCCCGTGCCGTCAGTATCGCCATCGGCAGTCACCCACATGCTAGCGTCGTTATAGTCTGGTGCCTTGGGAATAAACTCCGACGCCTCAACCGATGGAGCGTTATCTTTATTCGACGTACATGATGTGCACAACGTTAACCCACCAATAAGGACAACGGCACACATCCATGATAATAGTTTCTTCAAATGTTTCATAACGTATTCTCAAAAAGTTATTGCAAAGATATAAAAAATAATCAATGTTATAAGTTATCACCTGGCAGACACCCATTCTGACTCAACTCTGCCAGTCCATTAGCGATATCCACCTGATGAAGACTATGAATTCTACTCTCATTCACCATCTCCACTAACAGACGATCGTATTCTGCATCAGTCAAATCCACAGCCGACTGAGAACCGCGCTTCGGGTATATGCGCATCAACACTATCACATCTTGCTTCATAGACACCCAGTATATCAGCCTAAAGCCGCTAGCTTTCGGCAGATGCTGGCCAGAGTTTGGCAGACGTAACTTTACCACGCGATACTCCGCAAACTGTCTCATTCTGTCGTTTGTATCACGTACGATGTTATCGGGCATGCTCATCAGCCCGCCACAGACATCATTCACCACACTCATATATCCATCCTTACTTTTCTTCGTCAGACTTGCTAGTATCTCACGAAATGTGCTCGTAGTATAGATTTTCATAGTTTTCTAGGCCAGCTTCTTCAATAATTCTTCTGTCTCTCTGCACTTCTCGTTCCTCGGTACGTCTATGTTAAACGTCTGCAAGTCGGTGCAAAGCTCCTGAAATTCACTCACACAGTCACGATAATTTTCTACGGTAGTCTTCAGGCCTGAGTACAATGGCGACTCTACAAGTTTCTGATACAACTGATCCATCAGAATCAGGATCGGAGTAGAATGAGCCAACAACTCAACCGTCTCTTGGATATCAAACTCCGTAAAGTGGTCGCGTACCATTTCCACCAGATTATTCGTTTCCTCTGTAATCTGCTCCAGTTCTTTACGAACCACGTTTACCTTATCCAGATAATTATCTATATCAAACTGTTGCTGAGCCACCTCTGCAGTCTGGTGCCTCACCCTCGTATAGGATTCCTTTATTTCAGCAATACATGTACACATAATGCTACTCTTTCATTTTGACTTTGAAAACACTCTGGTATGCAAAGTTACGATGTTTTTCGATATGTTGCAAGCTTTTCGCAAAATATTTAGCAATAAATACGAAAAATCCTCCCTAAAACAAATGTTTAGAGAGGACTTCCTTCTAGTTGATGCCCGATGTTATAGACGTGTCATAGACCTTCGTGAACATCGGGCTACCAAGCGTCTTCTTGCAGTTTATCATTCACGCCTTTATTACTTTCGATCAGAATCTTCGTGCGGTGCTTCAGTTCCACAGTCCGCATCGTGGGCTTTATGTATTCTTTCTTTGTCATAACTATCTCCTCCTTGCTTTACTTGATGAATACCTTTTTTCCATTCACGATATAGAGGCCCTTCGTGGGCTGTGCCACGCGGCGACCCTGCAGGTCATAGTATTCACCTCTTTCATCTTCCTTTTTACCCATTACCTCGTTCACGCCAGTTGTCTCGTCGAGGCCAAAGAACCCGCGGGCGAGAGGACCGCTGTATGTCAGGTAAGCCTTGTTGGCGCCGATGGTTCCGTTTTCACTGAGCTTGTAGAAGCCCACACCAGCCGAACCATTGCTCAGCACGTAATAGTTGTTTGCGCCGGTGGTTGTGATTTCGGTCATCGATCCCTTCAGACTGTTGGTTCTGAAGTCGCCATTAGGTGTCGCATCCGTCAACGTCATTATAATGGTGGTGGTGGCATCGGCGCTTTCCGTTGCTTGCTTCAGCACTACGCCCTCACCGCTCTTCACGATGCGGTCTCCGATTTCGGTCATCTCAATTGTCGTGCCAGTGAGGTTGACTGCAAACACCTGTGTTCCCTCGGGAGCCAGATGGTTGCCTACATTACTGTAAAACGTGCCCCAATAGGCACCGTTTGCCAGGTTAGCCGTCACCTTAACCTTATTTAGGTATGTGTTGGCGTGGGTTTTGTCTGTTGTTCCGTCCCAGTTGGGCAGGTTCGAGCAAGCGTAGAACATGTCCTTGCTGTCGCTTACTTTATTGACGTTCCAATTATTACCCACGTAGATTGCCGTCAGGCTCGTGCAGTTATTAAACATGCCCGACATATTCTCGACTTTTTCCGTGTTCCAACCGCTGATGTTGAGCGAGGTCAGGCTCGTGCAGAAGGCGAACATAGTAATCATTGAGCTGACATTGGACGTGTTCCAGTTACTGAGGTCAAGCGTAGTCAGCGCCCCACAGGTGTGGAACATAGCTCTCATGTCGGTGACATTGGTCGTGTTAAGGTTTCCAATGTTGTTGATGGACGTCAGTTTACCGAAGTTTCCAAACAAATAATAGAGGCTAGTTCCAGTAAAGCTGCCGCATGTACCGTCCACGGTGATGGATGTAATGGTCTCTTGATTATCACCAATATCAATCCATTCGCTTTTGGTTCCACTTTCGGTTTCGCTTACGGTATAATAGGGTTTACCGTCCGGCGTGCCGTACTTCAGCGTTGCCGACGTGCCACTCACCTCAAGGTAGAGGTTGTCTGCCCATGCGCCCGTGGCTGCCATCAAGAGCAGCACAAGCAATGAAAGTATTTTTCTTTTCATATTCATATAAGTTTAATTTCTGTGTGCAAAGGTAAACGATTAATTTCATTTCCATTTTAAAACACGAAAATTTGGTCAGCTCGGAAATTTACATTACCTTTGTCGGGTAAACTCCTGACCATCTTCGTCACGATCGCAAGTGTTGCCGCTGTAGTCTTGGCGTATCCGCTTGTAAAAATGTAAAATTGATTATTACCAATTCATGAGTTGACGAAGGAAAGGCACGAGCTCGGAGGCCATCTTTTCGTGCTGAGGGATGCTGGGATGGTAATCGTTGCCATAACCAAGATCGCCCGTCTGTGGGGTGAAGTTATAGCGATATACCTCTTTGTCGCCCTGCTGATGGGATTCGGCTGTTACCTCGTCGAGCAACTGCTTAGCCAGCTCCAGTTCCTTGCCGCCAAGCATAGAACCGCAGAGGAACACAATCTTTGCCTTGGGATGATGCTGGCGCACGAGCGAGAGCAACTTCTGATAGCCTTGCTTCAGTAATTGGAGGTCGTAATTATTGGTAGAAAGATCGTTGGTACCAAGATTAATGCAGACTACTTGTGGCTGAGAGCGCGAGAAATCCCACTTCTCGCTGTCGAAGCCTGGGCGCTGGCGCAAATCGATGTCGTAAGCATAACCTGTATATTCATATTGTACGGGCATACACGAACGGGGCGTACCCGTCTTGGCCTCACCATAGTTGCGATAGGCGCCGATACCACTGCGGGCTACCACCCAGTGCTGGGCCTGCAAGGCGCGAGCGGTGATAGAGGCGTAAGAATAATAGTGGTTCTCGGTGGCATAGTCGAAATGTTCTTCAGCACGCACGCCTTCGTTACCGTAGCCACAGGTAATGGAGTTGCCAATAAACTCGATGGTGCGCGAAGGCGTGGCAGGGGCATCGACAAGTGTACAACCCTCATCGAGCACAAAGCCCCAGAACTGGGGATAGAACTCATAGCCTTCGATAACGTACATCAGGCGCACAAGATGCTGACCTGCGGGCAGGGCTGTAGCGAGGGTAACGACAGAATCGCGCTCGCCCGTAAACGCTACCTTAAAGGGGGCAGCCTCATCGATCTGAGCCATGAAATAACCACTACGGGGCTTGGCCATCATGCGCAACGACGTGCCTTGAAAAGCGGCTACAATCTGAATGCCCGGGTAATTGAAGGCTGGGCGCTGGGGATTGGCAAAACTGATGCGACCCCAATACTGGATATGGGTATCAGCAGCACTGATAATACTGCCCTTAACGGGAATGGTTTCGTTGGCTAAAGCACTCAAACAACTAAAGGCCAGTAAAAAGCCAAGCACGTTAGTCTTTACACTGAAGAATTTAGACATTTTGTATAATTTAGTTAGTTAAAAAACCACGAACTACGCAAGGGGTTTGCGTAATTCGTGGTTGATGATGTTTTATGTTTATACACCTGCAGCGGCAATCCACTCGTAGATACAGCTGGCAACACCGAAGAGGGCGATACCTGCGGTGCAGATAAAGAGAGCCACCTTGGTATTGGCATCGCTCACGAATGCGGGCAAAGGCTCGTCGGTCTTCGTGATATACATTGCCTTTACGATGAGCAGATAGTAGTAGAGTGACACTACCGTATTGACGAGGGCGATGAACACTACGAAGTAGGCCATTGGCTCGCCATTCTGCACACCAGCCATGAATACGAAGAACTTAGAGAACATACCTGCAAACGGTGGAATACCTGCCAACGAGAACAGTGCCAGCGTCATCAGGAACGAGAGCTTGGGGTTGGTCTGATAGAAGCCGTTATAAGCTGCCATATCAGTACGACCGCCATTGTTCTGCTCTACCACGTTGATCACGGTGAACACGGCCATATTGGCTACGATATACACGAGTACATAGTAGGTCAAAGCGGCTACGCCCAACTGATTGTTGCCTACCACAGCGAGCATGATGTAACCAGCCTGAGAGATAGAGCTAAAGGCCATAAAGCGCTTGAGCTCGCTCTGACGGATGGCAAACAGGTTGGCCACGGTGATAGAGAGTACAATCACAATGTAGAGCATGTAATCCCAGTACTCAACCATCGGCTGGAACACCTTCATGAGGATGATACACAGCGTGATAGCAGCAGCACCCTTAGAGATAACGCTCAGGTAACCAGTAACTGGTGTGGGCGCTCCCTGATAGGTATCAGCCGTCCAGAAGTGGAAGGGCACGAGTGAAATCTTGAAGCCAAGACCACTGAAGAAGAAGGCCAAGCCCATGATGCACAAAGGCTCTGCTGCCAACTTAGCAGTCACATCGTCGAAGTAGAGCGTACCCGTAGCGGCATAGATGAATGAGATACCGAAGAGCATTACACCACTTGAGAAGGTAGCCACGAGGATATACTTGGCAGCACCCTCAGCACTGTTCTTGCGATCCTTGTCGAAAGCCACCATACAGGCCATAGGCACTGAGGCCATTTCTAGACCGAGGAAGAACAGCAGGAAATTGCCGCTCGACATCATGACATACATACCCAACAGGGTGCTCAGAACCAGCATATAGAACTCACCAGCCAATTGCTTGCGTGACTCCACCCACGACTGAGCCATGATGACTACCACCAACGTACCAAAGGCCAGGATGGTCTTCATCACATTGACTGCTGCAGAAGCGACATAAAGTCCACCAAAAGCCTCAGTAGGCTGGACGCCAAACATCAGAGCTGTCTGACAGATTAATGCGCCAGCGGTAATCAAGCCCAGTTTTTTAGCCTTCTGCTCATCCTTTATCAGGCAGAAGTCGGCTACAAATACTATCAAGAGCCAGAGAACGAGGAATGCCTCAGGCATCATATTTAAGAATTGTCCGTAATTCATATCTTTCGTCCTCCTATTTTTACATTACACCAATTGACTGAAGAATCGTTCCTGCTGCAGGCGAAATCATATCGCTTACCCAGAATGGGAACGAACCAAGACCTGCTACGCAGAAAATCAGACAGATAACTGCAACACGCTCATCCCATGTAGCATCGGTGAGCTCGAGGAAGTGCTTGTTCTCAACCTCGCCATACAGTATCTTACCAACAACACGCAGGATGTAGACTGCTGTTACAACGATCGACGTACATGCGATGATGGTAGCCACCATGCGGAATGAGGTGTTGGGGTCGCCACTCATTGGGTGAGCACCAAACGAACCTACGAAGATGGTCATCTCAGCAATGAAGCCTGAGAATCCAGGAAGACCAAGGTTGGCCAAACCTGCAATCACATAACCTACTGCGAGGAAAGGCATAATCTTCATCAAGCCAGCCAACTCGCGGATATCACGGGTATGGGTACGACCGTAAATCATACCGATGAGGGCGAAGAAGAGGGCCGTCATCAAACCGTGAGAAAGCATCTGCAGTACAGCACCCGTCACAGCTGTCTGACTCATCATCAACAGGGCGAAGAGCACGAGTCCGCAGTGAGACACTGAAGAATAAGCATTGATATACTTCAGGTCGGTCTGTACGCAAGCACTCAAAGCACCATAGACAACTGAGATCGTGGTGAGGATGAGGAAGATCCAAGAGAGATCCTGCGCAGCCTCAGGCAACAGATACATCGCTACACGGAAGCATCCGTAACCTCCCAGCTTCATGAGCACACCAGCGTGGAGCATAGATACGGCTGTAGGCGCTGAAGCGTGACCATCGGGAGACCAAGTGTGGAATGGGAACAGGGCGCCCAGCACACCGAATCCGATGAAGATGAAGGGGAAGAAAACGTTTTGGATATCACCAGGAATGCAGTGATTAGCTGCAATGGCGGTCAATTCGAACGTATAGTTACCACTATAGATTCCGTTGAAGTAGTAGATACCCAGCAATCCGAGAATCAGCAGGGCAGAACCTCCCATCAGCATCAGCGTCAGCTTCATGGCTGAGTACTCCTTATGACCACAATCAAGAGGTACATCGGGATCAATGCCACCTCGTAGAACATGAACATGGTGAAGAGGTCGGTAGAGATGAAGAAGCCAAACACACCCGTAGAAAGCAGGGTGAACCAAAGGAAATACTCCTTGGTAAGAGGCTTCAGCTGCCAAGAGGCGAAAGTACCTGTAAACACGATGATGCTGGAAAGCAGCAGCATGACGACAGAGATACCATCGACACCTACGCTATAGGCAATATTCAAGGGCTTAAACCAGGGCACACTGTAGGTCAACAGCATCTCGGCTGTATTACCTGCTGCACGCTCCTGAATAAAGTAGATCGTAAGCCAGATAGAGAGGGCCAGCAGGCACGATGCACCTGCCACCATCACACCACGCACCTGATTGAGATTCTTGGCAAGCCACAATCCCAAAAGCATCAGAGCGGGAATTATTACGAAAACTGTTAATATTGACATAATCTTTTTTTCTTTTTACGACCACGAATTTAACGAATTATACTAATTTTCTCTTGCGCAGCCAATTCGTTTCATTCGTGTAATTCGTGGTAGTTTATAATCATATTGCAAGCAGTATTAATGTCAGGGCGACAGAACCTGTGAGGAACCATACGGCATACTGGCGAACGTCACCGCTCTGCCAGCTGCGGATGCTCTCACCTGCCTCGTTGGCACCCCATGCCAGGAAGTTGAACGTGCCATCAACAACGTGACGGTCGAACCAGGCAATAGGTGTAGAGACACAACGGAAGATGATTCTATGGGTAACATACTGCCAAATCTCGTCCTGATAGAAACGCTTGTAGGCTGCACGGTGCAGTTTGGGGAACTGCTTGTACAGACGATCAGCGATAGGCTGGCTCTCACCTTTATATATATAGGTGGCCAGACAGATGCTCAGGATGGCAATAACAGTACTCGTAGCAGCAATCTGCGTGTCGAAGTGGATGGTGTAGTCGGTACCAGCGGCAGAAACAAAGCTACCGAAAGAACCGCCCCACTCTGCGAAACCTGCGATGGTGGTATAGATACCAACACCCATCGTAATCAAACAGAGCACAATCAGAGGAATGGTCATCGAAGCAGGTGCCTCGTGTGGGGTATGATGCTCGTGAGCCTCCTTGTTCTCTGTACCCCAGAAGATACCGTAGTACAAGCGGAACATATAGAAAGCTGTCATGGCAGCGATACCCGTCATGATCCATCCTACCACAGGGCTGTAGGCAAAGCAAGCGGTGATAATCTCATCCTTTGAGCTGAAGCCCGAGAAGAATGGAATACCTGCGATGGCCAGACAAGAGATGAGGAAAGTGATATGCGTAATCGGCATATACTTGCGCAGACCTCCCATGAGGGCCATCTCGTTGCTATGTACAGCGTGGATGATACAACCTGCACCCAAGAACAAGCAAGCCTTGAACATAGCGTGAGTAAAGAGGTGGAACATACCAGCCATATAACCCAGCTGAGCGTGGTTGTCGAGCACAGCACCATGGTGTCCAGGCAGTGATACGCCCAGAGCCACCATCATGAAGGCAATCTGAGAAATCGTAGAGAAGGCAAGCACACGCTTGATATCGCTCTGTGCACAAGCTACAGCAGCAGCATAGAAAGCGGTGAACACACCTACCCAAACAACGATGCTCATAGCCCCTGGTGCATACTCAATCCACAAGGGGAACATACGTGCAATCTGGAACACACCAGCGACAACCATGGTAGCAGCGTGGATAAGTGCAGATACAGGTGTAGGACCCTCCATGGCATCGGGCAACCAAATGTGCAGTGGGAACATAGCACTCTTACCAGCACCTCCGATGAACATCAGTACGAGTGCGGTAGGAATAATGAAGCCACCAGCGGCAACAGCCTTGGCAATGTTACCCTGAATGAAAGGTATTGTGCCCTGACCCATTACCAGATGTGCATCGTCAGCCACAAATGAGAAGCTGAACGAATCAACGAAGTAGCCGAAGGTCAGAATACCTACGAGGAAGAACATATCAGCAAAGCGGGTCACGATGAACGCCTTCTTAGAGGCTGCAATGGCGGGCTTCAAAGGATAGTAGAAGCCGATGAGCAGGTAAGAAGAAACACCTACCAACTCCCAGAACATGTACATCTGGAAGATGTTGGTGGCGAGCACCAAACCCAGCATTGACATCGTGAAGAGGCTCAGGAACGCATAGTAGCGCTGGAAGCCCTTCTCACCGTGCATATAGCCAAATGAGTAGATATGAACCATCAGTGATACGGTTGAAATCACAATCAGCATCATCACGCTGATAGGATCCAACAGGATACCGAGGTCGAAGTGCAGGTTGCCCAGAGGCAGCCATGTGAAATTATACGGAACAAACGTCTGATACACGCCATCCACACGAGCACCACCAAAGTACTGGAAGGCTGTGAGGTAAGAGAGTATCGTAACGATTCCCAGCGAGCAGGTACCGATCAGTCCGGCTACCTTATGCTGCATCTTCATGCCAGCCAGTCCAAGAACGATGAACGACAGCAGCGGCAGAAGCATGATAAAAATTGTATATTCAAACATAATCTTAACTTCTTTACTTCTTAACTACTTAACTACTATCGTTTCATATTCTGGATAGCCTCAACGCTGTCGCTCTTGAAGTTGCGATACACGTTGATGATAATAGCGATGGCCACAGCACTTTCAGCAGCGGCAACACCAATCACGAAGAGGGTCATAAACATGCCTTCCATACCGTTGGGATAAAGCAGACGGTTGATGGCAGCGAAGTTGATATCAACAGCATTGAGCACCAGCTCGATGGAGATGAGCATGGCGATCAGGTTACGACGGGTAACGAAGCCGTAGACACCAATGAAGAACAGAAGCGCACTCAGCGCGAAATAACACTCAATAGGTATCATTGCTTATCCTCCTTTCTTGCTACTACTAAGCCTCCGATGATACAAGCCAGCAGGAATACTGAGATGAACTCGA
>CAJOGK010000068.1 GCA_905234145.1 uncultured Prevotella sp.
GGTCAGGCCTAAAGACCATCTGTCGGATGTCTCATTGCGTTTTGGCGATGGTTCGGATGACGGCAGTTGATAAGTCCTAGGATCATCCACCGGCTTCTTCGGCTGAGGTTCTGTCACAGGTTCCTCGCTATCTGACTCCTGGAGGACATCTTTATTTAGGTCATCATCAGATTCAGGCTCTGGCTCAGGCGCAGAAGGCTCCAGATCACAAGGGGTCTGACACTTTGTGAGGTTGTCCTCTTTCGACACCTTATGATTAATAGATGCGAGAGCCAGCTTATCATCCACATTATCTTCTGATGCAGGTGTATCAGGTTTTTCTGGAGCGATCATCTCACTTTTCACTGTGAGCTCCTTCGTTTCGTTGTTGTTATTGAGCTGGTAGACGGCAAAGAATCCGGCAACCGCAAGTAAGGCGGCAGCAGCAGCATAGTACCAACGCCTATTGGTACTGTGATCTCTCACGTCCAACTCTTTACAGATGTCTTCCCAGAGACCTTCAGGGGGAGCCACCTTGTGACCCTCGAGCTTTCGTCGCAATTGTTCTTCCCAACTTCCTTTCATTACTTACTGTCTATGAGTTCGTTTATTCTCTTTGCCAATTCTCTCTTTGCATAATAGAGCTGTGATGCTGATGTACTCTCAGTGATTCCCAACATCGCTGCTATCTTTTTATGAGTGTAGCCCTCGAAGACATAAAGGTTTATCACCGTTCTGTAGCCGTCGGGCAGTTTACTTATCAGTCTGTGCAGCTCGTCACTGGATATCTTCTCTGCTTGCGGCTCTTCGTCGTCGGAGATCTGAATGGACACAGGGTCTTGCTCTATGAACAGCAGCTTCTTCCGTCCTCTCAGGAAGCTGAGCGCCTCGTTCACTACCACTTTGATCATCCAAGCCCTCAGGCTCTCCTCATTTCGATAGTCGATGGCAGGAATGGCGATGAATATCCTTACGAGACTGTTCTGTAACACATCCTTTGCATCGTTCTTCGAAGGCACATACCGGTAGCAGACCGATGACAACTCCTCTATGTACATCTTGTAGAGTTCTCTGGTCTTTCTGCCGTATGCGCTCAACGAGTTCTCTAACCATTCTTTTCCTTATGGCTTTACTTTAATAATCCAAAATTACGCAAATCTTGTATGGAATCTCGATATTTTTAGATTCTTTAACACAATCTGATACAAGATTCACCACTTTTTCCCATTATATATGCAGAAACATTTAACAAGACAAATTATGAAGAAACATCTTTTTTCAGTAGCAGCGATGGCTGTCGGTAGCCTGCTGATGATGTCGTGCTCATCTTCTGACATAGAAGAAGATCTTGAGCCAAAATCAATTGTGGACCTGTACTCTGAGTCACAGACTATCCAGCTAACTCAGGCTCAGCAGGTGTTTGTCAACGACAACAACACCTTTACGCTGAATTTCCTGAAGGCTGTCAACGAGACAGACCACTCAGGAAAGAGTTTTATCTATTCACCCCTTAGCATCACATACGTATTAGGGATGGTAAACGATGCTGCAACAGGTCAGACAGAACAGGAACTGGAGCAGGCACTTGGTTTCCACCAAGGAGGCATCAATGCGGTGAACGATTACTGCAAAAATCTGATTGATAATCTGCCAAAGGTGGACAATAAGGTGACACTCAACATCGCCAATGCCATCTTCCTAAACAAGAACTACACTCTGAAACCACAGTTCACTCAGGACATGCAGACCTACTACAATGCAAAAGCCGAAGCCCTCGACTTTGGGGCTCCTGAGACGCTCGACCACATCAATGGATGGGCCAAGGAGAAGACCAACGGTATGATTCCAAACATCCTTGATGAGATCGATCCATATATGGTATCATACTTGCTTAACGCTATCTATTTCAAGGCAGACTGGGCTTCGAAGTTCGACAAGAACAATACTAAGACAGAATCTTTCACCACAGACAACGGAAAGACGGAATTGCCGCTGATGCACCAGAACGTGCTTATCAACTATGTAAACAATGGCGTCTATTCAGCCATCAAGATGCCTTATGGCAACGGCTATTGGGACATGACCGTTATGCTGCCTGAGGATGGCAAGACCACAGACGACATCATCAGCCAACTGTCATCAAGAGGTTTCAACGATGTGGAAGGCTTCTGCGGAACAATGGGGGGTGTTTTTAAACCTTACGAAGTCGATCTGAAGTTGCCGCGCTATGAGACAGAATCAGATACTAAAGATGTGCCAACAGGACTTACCGGCCTCTTACAGAAAATGGGGATTAACAGGATTTTTGATGGTAGCCTTGCAGAGATTCCCAATATGGCCAACGCGCATGTGTATATCAGTATGATGCGTCAGAAGGCAAAGATCAAGGTCAACGAGGAAGGCTCTGAGGCTGCTGCCATCACTGTCGCAGGAATAACGGCTACCTACATTAATGAGCCAGTTCAATATCCCAAGGCCGTGTTCCATGCCAATCGTCCCTTCGTCTATGTCATCCGCGAAGCATCCTCGGGTGTGATCCTCTTCGTCGGAAAGTTTACCGGTAAGTGAACTTAGAACTCATGGGGATATGTCCGTGATCGTTGCTTGTTATATAAGAAAGGGCAAATAAAACGGGGCGCAAAGGTGCCTGACCCCATTGCGCCCCCATTGCGCCCCGATTATGAAAAATAAAAAGCTACCTTTAAAGGTAGCTTAAATGGAGTAGTGTCGATAAAGGCTTGCTCCCCTCGGCATTCACTTGGAATGTTTACCGGATAGTCAAACTTTCATTTGACGCTGCAAATATACGAACTTATCTGCGAACTTCCAAATTTTTGAGAAGAAATCTTATGGCTTCAACCCATATTACCAATTATTCATCCTTGAAGTCGAGGGTGAGCTGTTGTTCTGCGGCGGCGCGTTTCTGCTGGGCCTTGCTGATAAGAAGAGGACGGAGGCGCTCTGGGTGGAGTTCGTTGATGCCGATGATGGGCTGGGAGAACTGCGAGGTGAGCTCGTTGCAAGTAATAAAATATTTCGCTTTTTTCATCACCACACCCATCTTCTTCAGGTCGTAGCTGGTCAGACGGCTGAAGCGACGTGAGTTGACGATGAGCCAGGCTGACTTCGTGCCGAGTCCTGGCACACGAAGCAACTGTTCATAGTCGGCTGTATTGATATCCACAGGGAAGGCTTCTGGATGGCGCAGTGCCCAGGCGAGTTTGGGGTCAACCTCTAAATCGAGGTTGGCGTGCAAGTCATCGACGATCTCTTCCACCTTGAAATGGTAGAAGCGCAATAGCCAGTCGGCCTGATAGAGTCGGTTCTCACGCACCAATGGCGGTTGTTTGAGAATGGGCAATCGCGGATCGTAAGTGTTTACGCTGATATAACCAGAATAGTAAACGCGCCGCATCGTGGGCTGACCATAGAGCATCGATGACATAGAGAGGATATCCTTGTCGGTTTCTTTCGTAGCCCCTACAATCATCTGTGTTGATTGTCCTGCAGGTACGAAACGGGGAGTGTAACGGTATTTCTTACAATCTTCCTTATTCTCTAGTACACCCTGCTGAATCATCTTCATTGGCGTGAATACGCTCTTGTGATCTTTCTCTGGTGCCAACAGTTTCAGCGACTCTTCCTTGGGTATCTCGATATTCACACTCATGCGGTCGGCATAACGCCCTGCCTCGTTGAGCAGTTCCTGCGAACAACCAGGAATGCTTTTCAGATGGATGTAGCCATTGAAACGGTGAACGGTTCTTAAATTGCGAGCGATGGCGGTAAGGCGCTCCATCGTATAGTCAGGATTGCGCACCACACCGCTGCTGAGAAACAGTCCCTCGATATAGTTGCGCCGATAGAACTCCATCGTAATCTCCTCTAATTCGCTGACGGAGAGCGTCGCTCGCTTGATGTCGTTGCTTCGGCGGTTGATGCAGTAGGCGCAGTCGTACATGCAGTAATTCGTCAGCATCACCTTCAACAGCGAGATGCATCTTCCGTCGTCAGCAAACGAGTGACAGATACCCACGCCCCCGACGGTAGAGCCCACCATACCTTGCTTGCCTTTGCGCACAGTGCCGCTCGACGAGCACGACACATCGTACTTCGCCGACTCTGCGAGTATCCGCAGCTTTTCCATTGTCTTCTCTGTCAACATGGCTGCAAAGATAAAGTAAAGGTGTCCTAAAAGTCAGGACACCCTCAGAAATTTAACAATCTTTATCTTCGTACAAAGTTAAACATTTTCTGCAAAATAATCGAAATTCCATTGAAAATTTCAAGATATATTTTGGTTTATTCGGGAATTATCAGTAATTTTGCGGCAAATAAAAGAATAAAGAAGAATAAAGAAGAATAAAAGAGAATAAAGAAGAATAAAAGAAAGTAAAAGTGAATGTGTTGAATGAAATGAAAGGATAAGATGATAAAAGATACGGATATAATATGGTTGGAAAGTATCTTGAAAGCTACACCCGAAGCTTTGCAACGCATTGCTGACAACAAATCTGTTGCACAGAATTTGCGTGATGCTTTCCCACATCCTTATACATTGGATGATGCTGTGATCTTTCTTGACAATGTCAGACAAGGGAAAATGGGGATAGTCTATGGCATGTTTCTTTATTCTGGCGAGTTGGTCGGCGTCATCAGTCTGACACCAGGCCGTGATGTCAATCGCTATTCTGCCGAAGTTGGTTTTTTCGTTGGTGAGCAATATTGGAACAGAGGTTATGCTACAGAGGCATTAAGATTGGTCGGTAACTTTGCTCAATTCAGGCATGGTTTAAAACGTCTCTATGCTACGGTTTTCGATTTTAATCTTGCCTCCATGCGTGCTCTCGAAAAAGCAGGATACAAAAAAGAGGGAATAATGAAGTCCTCGGCCGTCAAAGACGATAAAATCCTTGATGAGCATTTGTATGGCCTTGTAGTGGGGAAAAGCAATATTGAAATTATTGGGCGTTGCAAGTTTTAGATATCCCCAATTGTTTCCTCCTGATGTCAATCATCAACTGATTCACGAAATCGATATCAATCATCTCCTGGATGGTTGACTGCTCCATCATTTGGTTCAGGTGCGTCTTTTTGTCAAAGTTTGTCATTGCTAATAGTTTTATTTGATTTGAAATGTCTGGCGTCTTCGAAATTAAGCGCGAGAATTGCCTCGGCATCGCACTGAATAGCATGAAGCAAGTCATGGTTATCCAGAAAGACTGTGTTTGATTTTGCGATTGTTTCGATACCTTTGGTCAGTTGCTCCATCAGTAGAGCGGTGGTATAGATTACCAGACCATAATCATGAGCCTCGACCATTTCTGAGACTTTGTGGAGTTCTCTATCTGCAAAAGTGACAGGGCGTAGATGGCCGTCATCTCCCATCGTATAGGCAGTTATTTCCTTGCCACTGACCTTCTGTAGTATATCAATGATAGAAACGCGTGAATTGGCCTCCATGGCATTTATGAGCGGATATAAGTCTGTTGGCTTAGTGTCCTGAACGATGTCGACGCAATCGTGATAGAGATCTGAGAATACCGTGTGATATTTAAGTTGTTCACGAGTAATGTCTGTCGTTTTGATGGAGCCATCAGGATTATAATCCTCGTCATCGCCTCCAAATTCATTCAGGAAATCAAGGCGTTTAGAGAGAGCATAATACTCCCAACTGCCATTGAACTCATCGAAATATTCATCGATGGTTGTCGTCCATTCTTGCAGGCGTTGCATAACCTTATGCAGCCATTTCTCCCAGAGAAGAATCTGGTAGTATGTCATCATTTTAAAGGCTGCTTCTTCGCCTTTGATGTCATCAAATATTCGTGGACGAGTCATAATCCAGAGGGTAGTAATCTTCGAGATGACCTTGTTAAATACAATAGCCAGAGGCTGCTCACTTTCGATGTGCTGTATCATATGCTCCATATAATTCCATTTATAATCGTATCACAGTTATGGGTTTCTGGTGTTCGTTCCTCTGGCTTGGAAAGAGCAGTTGTTTCAGTTCTTCGCTGAAATCCCTGTCATTGTAAAGTATCCGCACAATACGGTTTTGGATAATGTATGCCATAAGCGTTATTTTGATTTTGAATTCGACTTTTTACTTTTAAGTAGTGAAAAGCAGGAAATGTTACATCATTGGAGCATAAAAATTGCAAACCGCCCGCTTTTTACATCTTTTACGGTGAAAACGAACAATATTTGAAAAAGAATTCGTAAATTTGCACACAGAAGTGTGCGAAAACAATAAAATAGTAACGTATGACCGAGATTCATAAACGATATCGCTTAACCTCCACAGAGGAGCCTACTGACGAAATGCTACAGGCCTTGATGGAGGATGTGGCTCAGGCTGCACGCGAGTCAAGCGCCAAGGCAGAGGCAGAGAAAAAGCGTAGACTTCAGGCTGTAGCCAAGGAAATTGAAGAGTGGAAAAGCACGGCAGGACTATGACTGGAAGAAAGCCCACACTCGTTAATGCCAACAAAGCCATCACTTTCGTTGATCGCGCATACGTTTATGACAATTCTATAGATAACCAATTGCCCCGCCTTCTGTTTCGCATGACTGACGGCCAGTTGTTTAAGCAATATGCCGACGACATTCCCGAATGGGCAAAGACGCTGATATAGTAGCTCAGATTCTGGCAGGGATATGTTAGTTGGTGCTCATAATACAATAACGGGTCAGCGGATTATCCTATTCATCATCAAAACGCTCTCGCAAATCATCGAAACGCTCATGAATGTCGAGAATACAATCTTCAAGCCGGCCAAGATGACGTATATCGCTGAGGTCACGAATGACAGATGCATAGCTTCCACATATCCCTTCACAAACGAACCCTGTCTCAAACAACGCATCCAACTCAGGCTTTAATTCAGTAGCCTGTAAGTCAATGATATCGCAAACCAACAGCCCTGCCAATTCACTATCAAAAGCCTCACCTTCGGGAAGAGCCTCTGTCGCAAAACGAAGTACCTGACGGAACCATTCTATAACTTCTGCCCGACGCTCTGGCTGACGGAAGCCAATCTGCACAACCGCAGGAAATACCTCGTACTTGGTGTAGATATCTACCCCATCCTCTTTCACAAATGTAAAAAGACGGTCGAGGCTATGCTGCCCAAGTTTATAGAGCGTGGGCGGAAACACATGATGACCCAGGTCGCAGATATGACAAAGCAAAAATTCGCTGCTCTGTCGCATTACGTCTAGTACCGCATCAAGACTGCTGTCTGGAGTCCCAACCTCAGCTATCAGCATCAGGGCATTGAACAGCGAGCCGTCAAATGTCTCACTATCATATTCATCTGGAATATCATCACATCCCATACTAATATGATAACGGATTATTTGTTCAAGGTCTTGCCGCAAAGTATCACTTGGCAGAGCGAGGATACGGTCTATCAACTCATCCTGCAAATAATTATTGTTCTCTGGTTTAGCCAGTTCTTCATACACCCAAGGGTTGTTGAGATTCATTTCCATATTATTCAGTCTTCAAATTCAATTATTCTTTTTTATCCCCCGTTCTAACAATTCCGCAGCAATCTCTGGACTTACTATCCGCATCAAGCTATCGTCTTCCTTGCCTCTCGACAGTAAGTTTATGTTGCCGTACCAAACGAGGGATTGGTCGATGACAGCATAACGTTCGTGGCAATGATTCTGCGTCTTTACACATATCCCAGCCGATGCAAGCCGTCCCAATAAATCCATATGATGCTCACGACCATCCTCTGGATACTCTTCTGGGCTTGAAGAAAAGACCGTGACGGTAACGCCTCGCTTCTGCAATATCTCCGACTGGTCAACAAACCATTCAACCTTGCGTGAACTCAGAAAAGGGCTCGAAATAACGATGTTCATCTCGGCAGATAAAACATCCTTCTCAAAAACTGCCCAATAGCCCAAACTGTCGAAAATAGAGTTGCCCACCTCCTGTTTGTCCACCACTTCTGCACACACCTCAAATCCAATCTTCTTGTACGTCCGCAGTCGACGATGATACATCCGTTCCAGCACGGGAATATGCTGATCGATATAGTCGAAGATGATGACGTCTTTCTTCCCCTCGTAATCGCGATTCAGTCATCCGGCATATTGCTCCACATTCCCCTCGAATGAAATGGGCATGGCCAACAACATCGTGTCAAGTCTTGGATAATTGAAGCCCTCACCGATATACTGTCCGGTGGCGACCATGATCATGCTTTCGTCTCGACCAACGGCTGCCATCTTCTCCCGCATTTTGGCTCGTGCCTTCAGACTCTTACCGCCTTGTAGCAAGAATACGTGATCTGCTGCCCCTTGAAGCAAACCATAAAGAATCTCCGCATGTTCCCTATACTTGGTCATCACCACTGGCGTACGACCTTTCTTGACACAATCTATCGCATCAGCCACAATCTGCATATTCCGCAGTTCGCTGTCGACAATCAGACGATACAGCTCTGAAATATGTCTGTCATCTGAGGACGAGAGATCAACCATCCTTGTAAAACGAGGATAGACATAGTGACCGATTCCCTGTTTTATGGCCCGTTCCTTCGCAGTATAACGATGCCGTATCGGGCCAAAATTGCATGAGCAGTTTGCGTTCCTGCTTGTCACCACGCTTCACGGTCGCACTCATGCCATACACATACTTAGCCGCTGAAGCACGTAGCACATTCTCAAAAGTAGCCGCAGCAGCATGATGACACTCGTCCACGATTATCATCCCGTAGTCGCGCACCATCGGATTGATATCGTCCTCCTTCCCCAGAGAACCAATCATGGCGATGTCGATAATGCCCGTCGCCGTCTTTTTCTGCGAAGAAAAAGTGCCTATCACAGAATCACGTTGTTTAACACGTCCCTTCGGAGTGGTATAGGTCGGAAGTTCTTCATTGATGTTCAAGAACCGATTCAAGTCCCGAACCCAGTTGTTCATAATCTCAACGGTATGCACCAGCACCAGCGTATTCACTTTCCTTCTGGCAATCAGGTTCGCACCTATAACCGTTTTACCGAAGGCCGTGGCAGCAGCCAGCATACCCATGTCGTATGACAATAATCGCTCTGCGGCAATAGTCTGTTCAGGATATAGTTCTCCATTGAAAGAAACATTGATCTGCCTTCCCGCCTGCCTTTTGTCCACGATGTCATACGGAATCTCAGCATCTGTCAAATGTCTTTTCAGTTCTTCGAAACACCCTCTCGGCAGGACGATATAATCCCCCTCGTCATAGCCATCATAGACTATCCGAGGTGTCTCACGAGTAGAAAATCCCAACGCTAGATTCTGGAAGAACTGCGGATTGGAATATGCTGCCAAACGCCTGATAGCATTCTGCAAACGCGGCTTCAGATTCCGCTTGTCTATGTATATGCCATCGGCCAGTGTTATCTTAATCGGTACCTTGGCATCCTCAGTTTTGAAAAATCGGGTTGAAGGCTTAAGACTACTGCCGAAGAGATAGAGATTATTGTCCTCTTGTTCATCCACTTTATCACTCTGGAACATCTCCATCGTGTTATCCTCTGGACACCACGATTTGATATAGGCATCAACCTCAGTCTCAGACATCTTCCGTGTATGCAGCAACTTGCTCCATTGGTCTTTATACGGCCTCCAATATTCATCCACAAACGCACTATTGCCCTTGCGGAGCGCCTGGCCTTGAAGAGGTAACGCAATAAGATTTCCCAACTTCCCTTCTGGCAGACTATCCTGCATCGGCATCATCCGGTCGTAGTATCGAAAACTCTTGAGACTCACCGATTCTGCTCCCTTTGCTAGCAACGCCTCACTAAACCTGCGCACTTTTGCAGCTTGTATAGCCTCGCTAAAGAAAATCCACACATGAGCACCTCGCCCAGATCGAGAACGTTCTACCAGAGCATATATTCCCACCGAATAGCAAATTTTCCGCAACGCATCCACCTCTTGCTCCCAGTCTTTTGAAGGAGCCGCATCCTCATCGTGATTATCGAAATCGAACACCAAAAACCAACACGTCCCATCAGGGAACAGCGGATACAAGCCAATGACATCCGAACAATCCTCCTTCGTCCCCTTCAAGTGCTCCAATATGACTGAAATCTTCAGCTCCTTATAATCTTTTGCCGGACACTCTTGACACTTCACCTTTTCGCCTCTCTCTTTGGGACATATCCCAGCCTTCCAGAAATTGTTGCATTGCGTATAATATCCCTTTTTCGCATTTCGTTTCACATACACATCCTTGCGCCCTCGGAAGTACGAATAGAACAGAATCGCATGCTCAGCCGTTAGCACAGGAAACTCAATCTCCACAGGTTCCTCCCGCTTGATAGCTTCCACATAAGCCTCATAGTCATACGGAATCCCGTTATCATTCAGCAGTCCCTTCAGATACCGTATTTCCGACTCCAGCCGTGCGATATGGTCGTCACTCATTCCCATTTATCTTTACAAAGTTACAAGATTGTATTCTCTTACTCATACTGTTGGCTTTATTTTTCATTTCAAGAGTCAACCATATTCTTGTATCTGGAAATGAAATCACGAATTTCATCGCTGAGCGGTGCAATGTCTTCGTCAGAAAGAATGCCGTCGAGATAAAGACTGAGCACAGCATCCAGATAATGGCCACCCGTCATGCCGTCATAACGTTTTGCAACATGATTGTCGTACTCATCCGTTTTCTTGAATATTGCAATGTATCGCTTATGCCATGGACCTTCCACGGATTTACCGTTTTCTTCTTTGTAAGGTTCATCCAGTTCTTCCTGAGGAAAGGGTTTGTTTGCCAATTCAAGAATATCCTTTACAAAGTTCTCGCACTCGCGCTCCAGTCCGATGTGAATCAGTTCACGGCAACGGCGCTTGTCAGCTTTAGTTAGATTGATGTTCCACATAATGATTTTTTATTATTCATTAGTTCTTCTCGTGACACTTCTTTTTATCTATCTGAATATCTCCCTCAGTTCGCTGTTGCTCAGCTTGCCAATCCAGCTTTCACCGCTGGCTACGGTCATGTCAGCGAGATGGCGCTTGTCCTGTATCATCTGGTCGATGCGCTCCTCGAAGGTGTTCTGTGTGATGAAGCGGTAGACGAGGACGTTCTGGTGCTGGCCGATGCGGTAGGCGCGGTCGGTGGCCTGAGCCTCGACGGCGGGATTCCACCAGAGGTCATAGTGGATGACATGGCTTGCGGCAGTGAGATTGAGACCGGTGCCTGCGGCTTTTAGCGACAGGAGGAAAACCTGGTCGCCGCGTATGTTCTGCTGGAAACGGTCCACCATGGCCTGACGCTCCTTGATGCTGCAACCGCCATGAAGGAACAACGGTCGTTCTCCCAGTCGCTGTTCTATCATCTGCTGGAGCATGTCCGCGGAATTGGGTGAAGACAAGTACCTTCTGGCCGCTCTCGACAATGGACTCCAACAGCGAAAGAAGCATTTCCGTTTTACCTGACAGTTCTGGGTTGAAGTCACCGTTTTTCAGAAACAAGGCGGGATGGTTGCAGATCTGTTTCAAGGCGAGAATCATCTGTAACACGAGGCCCTGACGCACGAAGAGTGACTTGTGGTCAGTCGCTTCGATACCCTCGATGGCCTGCATTGCCTGTTCTAACGTTTCGTGATAGAGGGCGGCCTGACGCTCCGTCAATAAGGCCAATTCATTTTGTTCAATCTTGTCGGGCAAGTCGCTGATAATGGTCTTGTCTGATTTCAGACGGCGTAACAGGAAGGGGGCCGTAATCCGACGGAAACGGTTGGCCACCTGCCGATCACCCTCTCGTTGTATCGGATTGACAAACTCATCTTTGAAACCTTTTGTAGAGCCAAGATAGCCTTGGTTGGCGAAGTCCATGATGCTCCAGAACTCTGAAAGGCGGTTCTCGACGGGTGTACCGCTCATGGCGATGTGGAGTTTGGCGGGAACAGAGCGCACGGCCTTGCTCTGTGCAGTATCGGCATTCTTGATGTTCTGGGCCTCGTCGATGATGACGGCAAGCCACGAGAGTTTCTTCAGCTTGGTGACATCAGAGCGCAGCACGCCGTATGTTGTCAGAAGAATATCCGCGTCTTTAAAATCCTTCAGATTACGTTGTGAACCGTGATAGGTAAAGACGCTGAGCGATGGAGCAAAACGAGATATTTCAGCCTGCCAGTTGGTAACGAGACCTGTTGGAACGACTATCAGCGCAGGAAGTTTAGTCGCAAGTGCTCCTTCGTCTTTCAATTTTTGTAGTAGCGTGATGACCTGTAGCGTTTTTCCAAGACCCATGTCATCAGCAATGATGCTGCCAAAGCCAATACGGAAGTTGCGATACATCCACGAGAAGCCTCGCTCCTGATAAGGGCGCAGGGTGGCTTTGATGCCTTGTGGTATGGGGATTACGGCCTGCTCGGTTAGTTGGCGTATTATCTGGCGCACCTCGTCAGTCAGGATAATGGGTGCACGGTCGTAGCTCTCGGTCAAAGCAGCTTGAAGCATCTGCGTAGCACTCATCGGACGATTACCATCGAAGGCCTTTCGTAGACGTTCGATGTCCTGCTCGTTGACGTAGATGTACTGCTGCTTAAAGCGGATGAGACCAGTGGCACGGCGCGCCAGTTTCTCGAACTCTGCTGGTGTGACGAGTTTATCGCCCAGTGCCACCTGCCAGTCGAACTGCAGCATCTCGTCGAGACGCAGATAGGTCTTGCCGTCGGTCTGTTTCTTCGAGAGTTTCATGCTTACTTTCGGACGGATGATGTCCTGTAGTGACTTGGGGAGCATCACCTTTACACCTAATAGTCGGATGGCTGGAATGGCATTGAATAGGAACTGTGTAAACTCGCCCAAAGTAAAGACAATTGGTGTCATGCCGTCACGGTTGATATACATCTCCAATCCTCGGACGAACGATGACAGCAGTGACAACTCTTTGAGAATCGTAAACCGCTGAGCCGCCATTTTCTCATCGTGGAGGATGTCCTTCAGGAGCACGGCCTCTCCATCACGGTCTATCGCCACGTCAAGCGCGAACTCACCGAATTTATTCTCGGATATCAACAACGACGGATGGTATTGCCGTTGTGAAAGGAAGAAACGGTCAAGCCATGAGTGGATGGCGCCAGGAATGGCAGTCTCTCCCACAGCGTTGAAACGTTTGGGAAGATTTTTGAAGAATAATTCCAAAAACACATCGCCATTGGCCGAATTAGAAAGGCATGGAATCAGTTCGCCCAACAGATAACTGAGCAACAACTCCACCTGATTCTTCACATAGATGGGTGTCTTGCGATTGGGCAGATAAGCTGTCAGGAATGTCTGCGAGATACAGGATTCCATATCTTTCGTCACCAATACTACCTCTTGATCAATCATAGCAGGCAACCAGTGAATGACGTATGCGCCAGAGATCAGTCTTACAATCTGTGGGACTACGGCACCATTTGCCAACAGATGGAGGGCTACCATCAACATTTGATGCACCATCGCTACCGACGGGTCATAATCCTCAAGATAGTCAGCCGGAATACGCATTACGGCTGGCAGAAATTCATTTGGGAAAGGTTGCCGGTTCTGACGATATTCTTCTCCAGAAATTACGTATCCCATTCTGAAGTTCATGTCGCCATCTATACTGAACCGAACCCTGTCGTTGCGATGCAATTCTGTCGAGGTCGAGCCAAGTAATCCCATATCTAGTCTCAACTTGCCTTCAATAACACGGCGTGCATTCCTTGCAATGCGCATCATCTCTGCGTGATACTTTTGCCGGAAGTCGCTTCCACTGTAGAATGCAGGCTCAGAAGACAGCAGATTTGCCAACGGGTCGCTAATATTGTGCAAATGCGAGAGGTCAGTACGATGAAAGTTGAATTGGTGTTCCGTTACTTCTTTCGGCATTCGCCTAATGAACAGGGATGCTAATTCCGGCACATCCATCATCTGCTCCTTCTCAATCTCCACGTTCCGCTTTTTCAGTTCTTCAAGTAGATCCACCCCATGCGTCGAGAACACCAGGAACGGATCATTGTCAATTTCGCGGCTCATCATATAGATGACAGCCGCCAAGTGTTTGCATGGCACCGCCCAATCTGGACATGAGCAATTCATGTTAAGGTCGCTCCACCGCTGCGGAAACAGGTTCAGTCCGATGCGTTTCGCCACTTGGAATACCTCAGGGTCAAGTTCGCGATTCAGCAGTTTCGAGATGAGTACAGGCTGTTCCAACAACTTCTTCATCAGCTGTTCAGTTTGCTCCTTCTTGAACAGTGGCACGCGAATTGTCACCCGATAAGGTGTCGGTCTGCTACCACTCACCTTGGCTGTGATGACATTCCATTTTACGTCGATACTCTTCACCGCTCCCTTTCTGGCATACGCAGACCCTCGTGGGATGCGGTTTGCATAGTCTATATGCGTCAGCGATTTCAGCCATTCGCTGCCCCACCAAGTTTTTCCAAATGTCAGTGCTGCCATATATCTTAAAACATTTCTTTTTTGTTACTTTTTATAAACGAAATCACAACCGAATCAACATATTTGGCACAATGGCCTCAATTATTTCTGCTGGTACATCACACTCACGCGCTATTTGCGGCCAATGCGATGCAGCTTCACAGATCTCGTCAATGATCAACGATGCATCCTTGATGTTGTTTTGTTGGGCAAACGACAGTAAATCCTGGTGAGTAATAACATCAAACTTCCCGTTGATAGACATCTGGTGTGTAGCTGTCCAACCGCCATTGGGATTATAGGCATAGCCCATGTCGTAAGCGGGTGAGAGATGCCATTTGCCATCTCCCTCCATCAGGAACGAGATATTCTTGGTGTGGTCATCCTGATTGCGCACCACCACGTTGAACACCATCCTGCGGAACATCTCCTTGGCTTCAGAATAGGGCAGACGCAGGGCTCGCATCACATTAAATGCCTGTTCGTATGAATAAGCCCGATGCATTCGATAGTCATAATGAGCCATACCACAGAGTGTCTGCATGTGAACTTTTTTACCGTTCTTACGGTCAAAACGCTTCGTCAGGAAATGAGCTCGTCCATTCTCCTCAATCAGCGAACACTCAGTCATGTCTATGCCACATGCCTTGACCAACTTATAAAAGGAATACTCCAATCGACCGTAGTTCTCCGTTTCCTTAAATCCTGCCTTTGCCGAAACACCATCCAATTTGATGAGATAATAATCAAATCCCGCAGGTGCATCTACCTGACCAGACCGTACCTCGCCAGTCTTTTTGTTGTATGCAATGATGGCCTTGGCTCGCTGGCCACCGGCAGATGTACCCAAACGCAGAATTTCGGCAATAGCCTGTTTCTTGTCGTCATTCAGATTGGCATCGAAAGCATTCTTGTCTGCCAATGCCTCTTTCGCCACATCAACCAAAGAGTCAATCTCGAATCGGGCGTGAGGGTCGTATGGAGCGTCCATTGCCGGCTCAAATTCCAAAGCTCCCATACAGCGTTTGCCCAAGAAGCACAGGGTTTCAATAGGATTGCTACTCGTTCTACCTGTTATGGCAAGCCAACGGTCAAACAAAGCCCGTCCGTATGTGTCTGGCAATGAATCTGCCAACATACCCGGCAATCCCTTAAAGGTATCTTTGTCCAAATCTGCAAAGGAATAGACGCGTCCATCTTGGACAGGCATCATCAGCGGAGATGGTTCCAAATCACGTCCCACGAAACTAGGATCATATTCAAACTGTACGATTCCATATCGCTCATCCCATCGGAACGTCCCCACAGGAAAGCCAAACATATTGGCGCGTGCTACATCTACCATTCCGACTCCTCCTGATGTTTTTCGTTCAGTTTACCTGCGGCCCGTTTCCTCTGGTAGTTCTTTGACGATTGCACCAACTGGAAGTATTCATTAGGACTTAGTTGCTCTTCCTCTACCAACGGCTGGAGGATGTCCAGTTTTCCCAGCGTTCGCAATAATCTCAACAGAGAATCAAACGACCGAATCTCTCCCTTTTCTATCTTTTTGACGGTAGAAAGAGACACGTTGGCCGCCTCAGACAAGCTTTGTTGGGTGATATTCTGCTTCAATCTGACAGACTTCAGCCTTTCTCCTATTTTCCCAAGGATTGCCCCATCTGTAAGCATATAAACATTCTCCATAACAGTTCTATTTTAAACTTTTATGGCGCAAATATACAAATAATGGTTTAATTTTAAACTATTAAGAATAACTATTTAACTAATTTTATGACGCAAGTCTTAATATTCTCCTTCGCTGTTGAGGGTTGCATAGCGACTTCGAGGGGCAAGTTGGGAGGGTTGATGCAGGCGACACGGGAGAAGCTGGCATCGAGGAGGAGTTGTTCGTCGGCTATGCGACCGGCAATGAGCATAACGGGGACGTTATGCTTTTGGGCGCGTTGAAGAATGCCAAAGGGAAGTTTGCCCATGAGGGTTTGGCGGTCGGCAGAGCCTTCGCCTGTGATGACGAGGTCGGCATCTTGCAACAGGTTGTCGAAATGGATGGTGTCTAACAGGAGGTCGATGCCTGAGCGACAGTCGGCATTCATATATTGCAGGAAAGCGTAGCCCAAGCCACCTGCTGCACCTGCACCAGGATTGTTTTGGCAATCACGACCCAGATGCTTAGCTGAGACTTCCGCAAAACGTTTGGCACGAGCATCGAGAGCAAGAACCTGTTCATGTGTCGCCTTTTGGGGGGCAAACTTTTGAGGCCCAAAAACGTGTGCAGCGCCATTCTCGCCACAAAGCGGATTGGTGACATCGGTTGCTATCGTGAAACGCACGTCATCCAGTTCGCGCACATTGTCCCAGGATTCTCCTTTGGCAAAGGCATCGATAATCGCCCGCAGCATCCCTATACCGCAATCGCTGGTGGCACTTCCGCCAAGTCCCACGATGATGTGCTTACATCCTTTGCGCACAGCATTCACCACTAACTGGCCCGTACCATAACTCGTGGCCACCATCGGATTACGCTCCTCAGGCGAAAGCAGCGTTAGTCCGCTGGCCTTGGCGATCTCTATCACCGCCGTATCGCCCTGCACCAGATACTGCGCCACAATCGTTCGCATCAGCGGGTCTTTCACGTTGACCTCTACCAACTCACCACCCATCGCTACCTGAAACGCTTCCATAAATCCCTCGCCGCCATCGCTTACAGGGACCTGCACGACCTGTGCATCAGGCATATTTGCAAGAATACCCTCACTTGCCGCCTGATTGGCCTCAGCCGACGTCAGACAACCCTTAAACGAATCAATCGCTACGATTACCTTTTTCATACCATCGCATATTATTTAATAATGTATTCATCGACTGCAAATTTAAGAAAAAGAATTGAAACATGCAAATTTTTTGCTGTTATTTGGTGTGCATTTGACACTTTGCAAGAAAAACGCTGGATAAAAATACAAGTTGTAAGCAAACAGGCTGCTTTTTAGGTTGTGTGGTTTACAAAATGACAGATGTTCTAATTTTCTACAAACAAAACGGATGGTTTTCTTTGCGGATTCTAACTATTTGTATACCTTTGCATCCGAAAAAGTTACAAAACGATAGCAAACTTCTAAATTAGGTAGCAATATGATAGAGAGAATCAGATTTACCAAGATGCATGGTTGCGGCAATGACTACATCTATATCAATATGATAGAGAATGAAGTTGCAGACCTGCAGGCTGCAGCCATCGCCTGGAGCGATCGCCACAAGGGCATCGGCTCCGATGGTTTGGTACTGATTGACAAGTCGCGTGTGCCTGAAGCAGATTTCTCCATGCGTATTTTCAATGCTGACGGCTCTGAGGCCATGATGTGTGGCAATGCCAGTCGCTGTATTGGCAAATATCTGTTTGAGCGTGGGTTGACGGACAAGACAGAAATCCGTCTGCTGACCCTTTCTGGTATTAAGACGTTGAGTTTGCACGTCAAGGGTGGTATCGTGGAGAGTGTGATGGTGGATATGCTCGAACCCGTGCTTGAGAATGAATCGCAATTCATCGAATCACGTAGTATGGGTCGTGGCACATTTGTCTCAATGGGTAATCCCCACTACGTGATATTTACTGATAATGTAGA
>CAJOGK010000069.1:0-34235 GCA_905234145.1 uncultured Prevotella sp.
GTACTACTTCTGTCTATGTAAATCTTTCAAAGAACTCTTTCTTTTTTGCTTCACTCGAAACGGCGTTTCTCGTTTAGCGGGTGCAAAGGTACAACTATTATTAATACCATCCAAATTTTTAAGAGAAAAAATTCCCAAAAACATGAAAGTTTTCGGGAATCGTTACAAACAAAGACTTATATCTTTATATTATATATAAGGTACGCGTAAGATTACTCACGGCGACCGAAAATACGCAGCAGATAAATGAAGAGGTTGATGAAGTCGAGATACAACGTCAAAGCACCCAGAAGCGCTAATTTCTGTGCACCCTCACCAGCATCGGGAGCCATCAACAACATATTCTTAATTTTCTGGGAATCGTAGGCTGTTAATCCCACAAAGATGAGCACACCGAGGTAACTAACAATCATCTGCAGGCCAGAACTTTTCAAGAAGATATTAACGATGGTAGCAATAATAATACCTATCAACGCCATGAAGAGAATCTTTCCCATAGAAGTAAGATAGGTCTTCGTAGTATAGCCGATTAGTGCCATTACACCGAAAGTACCTGCTGTGATAAAGAACACGCTGGCAATACTAGACAATGTGTAGATTAAGAAGATAGACGAAAGCACTGCACCGTTGATAACGGAATAAAGTACAAACATCAGTGTTGCCGTCGTGAGAGACAGACGATTGATTGCTGCTGAGATACCAAATACCAAAGCAAACTCGGCAATGATCAGACCCCAGAACAGCAACTGATTAGAAAAAATCGCTGTGATAACACCAGGGCTAGAAGCAACACCATACGCCGTAACACCAGTCAAAACCAAGGCCAGCGTCATCCATACATACACTTTCCGCATCAAAATAGGGAAAGCTGCAGACATCGAGAGCTCTCGCTCACGCGTCATACCATCAAAGTTTAATTCTCTATAATTCATACTCATAAATTTTCTTGTTCAACCAATAAACTGCAAATTTGATGCCACAAAGGTAAGCAAATACTTTTAATAAAACATAAAACTATAGCATAAATCTGTGAATTATTAGCTTTTTTGATAGTTTTTCACTATATTTGTAGCCAATAATGAACTATAAATAATACGCTAAACAAATATGAAGATTGGACTTTTTATCCCCTGTTTGGTTTACCCCGAAGTAGGAGTTGCCACATACAAATTGCTAAAGCATCTTGGTTTAGACGTGGACTATCCGCTAGACCAGACATGCTGTGGACAACCGATGGCAAATGCAGGATTTGAGAAGCAGGCCATCCCTCTAGCCGAGAAATTCGAGGATAAATTCAAAGGCTACGACTATGTAGTTGCACCTTCTGTCAGTTGTACAGCTTTTGTGAAACTTAACTATCCACGATTGCTGAAAGGACACCACGAGTGTACGACCTCTAACAAGATTATGGATGTTGTGGAGTTCTTACATGATGTGGTTAAGGTAGAAAAACGCCTTGGGACTTTCCCTCACAAGGTAAGTCTGCACAACTCTTGTCATGGTGTTCGCGAACTGGGCCTCAGTTCTCCAAGTGAAGAGAATATTCCCAAATTCAACAAGATCAAGGATCTGCTCGAACTAGTAGACGGCATTCAGGTAGTAGAGCCAGAACGCAGCGACGAGTGCTGTGGTTTTGGAGGAATGTTCTCGATCGAAGAGACAGCCATCAGTGCCCAGATGGGTAAAGACAAGGTTGAGCGCCACATTCAGACTGGTGCAGAATACGTTACCGGCCCCGATTGTTCTTGTTTGATGCACATGGCAGGCGTCGCCAAGAAGCAGGGGCTGAACATTGAGTTTAAACATGTAGTTAATATCTTAGCAGCAGGATTATGAGTACAGGACATAGCATAGCAGCAAAAGAGTTCTTAAAGAACCAGACATACGCCAAATGGCATGATGCAACATTCTGGTCGGTACGTACCAAACGTGACAAAATGGCATACGGACTTGACGAGTGGGAGCAACTGAGAGAAAAAGCCTCACAGATTAAACGTCACACCATTACTCATCTTGACGAATATCTCGACCAGTTCTCTACTAATGCAGAGAAAAACGGCTGTATTGTACATTGGGCAAAGGATGCCCAAGAATTCAACGAAATCGTATACGGCATTCTGAAGCAGCACAACGTAAAGAAGATCGTTAAGTCGAAGTCAATGCTGACCGAGGAATGTGAGATGAACCCCTATCTGGAGTCAAAAGGCATAGAGGTTGTTGAGACCGACCTTGGCGAGCGTATCATTCAATTGAAAGGTCAGAAGCCGAGCCATATCGTGATGCCTGCCATTCATTTGAACCATGATGATGTAGGCGAGCTGTTCGAAGAGAAAGGAATCTCTACAGAAAAAGGCAACCACGATCCCACTTATCTTACCTATCGTGCCCGTCTGAGTCTGCGCAATGAATTCCTGACAGCTGACGCTGGCATGACAGGTGGAAACTTTGGTATTGCAGCTACAGGCGATATCGTAGTATGTACCAACGAGGGTAATGCCGACATGTCAACATCTTGTCCAAAGCTTCACATTGCTGCCATTGGTCTTGAGAAGATCATCCCTAATTACGACTGCCTGGCAGTATTCCAGCGTATGCTTTGTCGTGCCGGAACAGGACAGCCTACCACGACATATACTTCTCATTTCCGCAAGGCTCGCCCAACGGCAGCACCAATGCATATTGTCCTTGTGGATAATGGTCGTTCTGAGTGGATTGGCAACCCTGAGCACTGGGAGGCACTAAAATGTATCCGTTGTGGTTCATGTATGAACAGTTGTCCTGTTTATCGACGCAGTGGAGGTTATAGTTACAGCTACTTTATCCCCGGTCCGATTGGTATTAATCTGGGCATGCTTCGCGACCCGCAAAAACATTCTGGCAACCACGCTCTGTAATAGTTGTCAAACACTCTGTCCCGCCAAGGTAAATCTCGGTGATCAGATTTACTTGTGGCGCCAGCAACTTGATGACTTTGGCACAGCTAATCCAGAAAAGAAGCTGATGTGCAAGGGCATGAGCACCCTCTATGGAAGCAGTGGTATTTACAATGCAGCGACAGCCATGGCTCCGCTTGCAAACTTGATTCCTACACCATTGATGAACATCAAACTGAATCCATGGGCAGAAGGTCATAACATGATGAAATTCCCCAAGGAGACATTCCATTCTATGTGGAAAAAGGGCAAAGTGAAGTAAAAATGAAAAGAAAAAAGTTATGAGTAGCAAAGAAGATATTCTGAAGAAATACAAGGCGAATGTCAGAGAGAAATATGACATGCCCGACCTGAGTGACATCAAAGGTATCACCTACCCCGAGCCATTAGTTCAGTTTGTAAAAATGACAGAGATGGTGGGTGGTCAAGTGATAGAGGTTGATCCCGGACGCGACATCAATGTGCTGATACGCGAGTTATTCCCCGATGCCAAGGAGATTGCCTCAAATCTGCCAGAGATTACCATTGCCACCAGGAATCCTGACACGGTAGGACGTGCCCGCGACCTGAATGGTACTGATGTTGGTATCATACGAGGGAAATTCGGCGTGGCCGAAAACGCTTGCATCTGGATTCCTCAGACGATGAAGGAAAAAGCTGTTTGCTTTATCTCCGAGAATCTAATCATCCTGTTGCCAAAGAGTCAGATCGTAAACAATATGCACGAAGCCTACAAGCGTATTGAGTTCGACAAGGAGTACGATGGTTACGGCACATTTATCAGCGGTCCGTCTAAGACCGCAGATATCGCACAGGTACTTGTCATGGGAGCTCAGGCGGCAAGAAGTGCCACCGTTTTACTCATGCCAGAGTAAGTTACAGTTTCCATTCGTAGGTATCGTAACAGACAGCGCGTCCTCCGAAACCTTCTTTCTGGAAGATCAGCGATTCATGAAGGTCATCACTGGCCTTCATGTTTGATGTGCCAAAATCAAAATAACGCATGCCTTCCTGAGCAAATTTGTCGAGCAGTGTATCGAAGAGGAAATCAAGTGCTCCCAGCTTCCGACCTTGCTCAGAAGCTGAGATATACTGCGTTTTCACAACACCCCTGTCGATATAAAGCACCGTTCCGCCTAAGATCTCTGTTCCGCAACAAGTGACAAATAATCTTATTTGCTCCGGGAATCGTGACCGAAGAAGTTCGATTTCCTGCAAGCTATGTACGGGAATGGCCTGATAACGCGTCAGGAGATTCGTTTCCAAAACCTTCCAGAATGGCGCAAAGTCATCCATCTCCACGACTTTCGCCCCTACCTTCTGAGCTTTTCTGACGCCTCTACGACGCAATGTAGAAAGTGGCAGGCGCTGATTCAAGACTACAACCGAAGCCACATCTCTCGATTTGATGACGGCATGACAAACCTTCGTCAATGCGTAGAGCGCCTCATCCGATGGCAACTGATGGTAAATGGTTGGCACCACCTTATATTCTACTCGTGAGAAGTGGTAGATATCACGAAGACGGGCATTCAGTTCCTGAAAAATTTCACAGACCTGCACTGCCGTCACACGACGACTCAGAATCAGCCCCCCATAAGTAAGACCCCGATGGCTATAAAGACAGTCGCCTTCTTTATGAGCTGGCAACACAGCCAGAAGTCCTTTCTTATCGTAGAACAACATCGACGCATCGTGAAAGCGTTCCTGATGATAGTCCATATATCGGCGATCTAATAAGAATGTAGCATTCTTCGCTTCTGCGACGAACTGGTTCCATTCATCAAATCGCAGGTGGTTATAAGTTCTGACCGTTATCATTTTACACCATTCAGAAACTCATCAAAATCACAAATACACTTTACGCTTTTATCTCTTAATGCTCAAACTTGGTATAGGGGTCAGTGCCGAGTACGGTCTTGGCAAGACGCTTTGCCTTGTCACGGAGGGCTGTCGTATCGTCGCCCACCTCACCGTAACAGAGTACCACACCCATACGACGGCCCTTGTGAGCCTCAGGCTTTCCAAAAATACGGATACGCGTACGATCCTCTTTCAGAGCTTCCTCGAAATTGTAATCGAGCAATGAGCGATCCACTGGTGTCGAAGCCTCTTTTGGTGAAAGGATTACAGCTGAGGCACCAGCATGCTCCAAATGGATAGCTGGTATAGGCAGACCCATCACAGCACGGAAATGGAGTTCAAACTCAGAGAGGTTTGTAGTATGACCAAGAGTGATGTGGACGTGGTGACAGCTCACTGAAAATCACCTCACCCTGCTTGGTCAGGAAGAACTCAACACCCCAGATACCAGCACCAGTCAGCGCTTTGGTCACTTTATCAGCCATATACTGAGCCTGTTTCAGTGCCTCATCTGAGATCTTATAAGGTTGCCAAGACTCACGATAATCACCTGATTTCTGTACATGTCCGATAGGAGGACAGAAGATGGTAGGCCATCCATTCTTCTGGGTGACAGTAAGCAAAGTAAATTCAGAATCGAAATCGATGAATTCCTCGATAATCACCTCTTTCACATCACCACGGCTACCCTCCATTGCCTCACGGAAAGCCTGCTCCAGTTCTCCATCGTTATGCACATAGCTCTGACCATGACCACTTGACGACATCAAGGGCTTAACCACACAGGGGAAACCGATTTCATCTGCAGCAGCCTTAAACTCCTCGAAGGTCTTTGCATAGAAATACTTTGCCGTACGCAATCCCAATTCTTTAGCAGCGAGATCACGAATCGCACGACGATTCATCGTAAAGTTCACGGCACGGGCAGAAGGTACCACTTGGATACCCTGCTCCTCAAACTTAAAGAGGCGCTCAGTACGGATGGCTTCAATTTCAGGCACGATGATATCGGGCTTGTGCTTATTCACGACAGCTTCGAGGGCGTCGCCATCGAGCATAGAAAATACCTCGCGCTCGTCAGCTACCTGCATAGCTGGCGCATTGTCATAACGGTCACAAGCTATCACGTACTGTCCTGCGCGCATAGCGGCTATCACGAACTCCTTACCAAGTTCTCCCGAGCCTAAAAGTAATATCTTCTTCATTTCTTAATACTATGTTTCAACATTTGCCATTCTGGGGTAACGGCCAATTTCCTAACACACTGATCAATACGCGCCATCGCATCCTCCTGGGAGAGTTGCAATTCTGCAGCAATCTCCTGCAGTGATTTTTGCTGAGCACCAAACAGACCATAATAATGTGTTACAGCCTCTTCTTCCTCTGGTGGAAGCAGATAGAGCAAATGCTCCAGATAGTGTTCCATCTTTGGAGAGATGCTCTCGGGTGCCATACCAATACGCACTAGAAAGGAGTGCAGTTCGCGCGAGAGATTATCTGTTGGCATACATATTATCGTAATACTTCTGATAGTCGCCAGAGGTTACATTATCCAGCCACTCCTGATTGTCGAGATACCAGCGAACGGTCTTCTCAATACCCTCCTCGAACTGGAGAGAAGGCTCCCAACCCAGTTCCTTCTGTAGTTTTGTAGAGTCGATGGCATAACGCAGATCGTGACCAGCACGATCGGTAACGAAGGTAATCAAATCCATATCCTCGCCTTCTTTTCTACCTAGCAGACGATCCACTGTCTTAATCACCACCTTGATGATATCGATATTCTTCCACTCGTTGAAGCCACCGATATTATAAGTATCAGCAATCTTTCCCTCGTGGAAAATCACATCGATGGCACGTGCATGATCCTCTACATACAACCAGTCGCGAACGTTCTCACCCTTACCATAAACTGGCAATGGCTTGCGATGACGGATGTTATTAATAAACAGCGGAATCAGCTTCTCAGGGAACTGATAAGGGCCGTAGTTATTCGAACAGTTCGTCACTACCACAGGCATACCATAAGTATCGTGATAGGCACGCACAAAGTGGTCTGAAGAAGCCTTTGCTGCTGAATATGGAGAATGCGGATTGTACTTCGTAGTCTCCAGGAAGAACTTATCACCGTATGCCAGATGGTGCTCTGAGCTGGAAGCGGTCGTGGTAAATGGAGGCTCGATACCCTCAGGGTGAGTCAGTTCGAGTGCGCCATATACCTCATCGGTAGAGATGTGATAGAAGCGCTTGCCCTCATATTTTTCAGGCAGACTCTCCCAATACAGTTTAGCAGCCTGAAGGAGCGACAATGTTCCCATCACATTGGTCTTAGCGAAGGTGAAGGGATCCTTGATACTGCGGTCTACATGACTCTCTGCAGCCAGATGGATAATACCATCCACCTTCTTATCCTGCATCAGCTTGTAGAAAGCATCGAAATCGCAGATGTCCATCTTCACAAACTCATAGTTGGGTTTGTTCTCGATATCCTTCAGATTTGCCAGATTGCCGGCATACGTCAACTTGTCGAGGTTAATAATGTGATACTCTGGATACTTGTTCACAAACAGGCGTACTACATGACTTCCAATAAAGCCTGCGCCACCAGTAATAACGATTGTTCTTTTCATATTTTTATTCTCCTAATGTTATAACTTCTAAATCTTTAAATTCTTTTCCATCGATGGTCAGTCGTACCAAGGTACGATCTTTGTGCCACCCTTGTATACCAGCAGCCCCAGGATTGATATGTAGCAATCCTAATGTTTTGTCATATTTTACCTTCAAAATATGCGAATGACCAGCAATAAAAAGCTGTGGTGGATTGGCAAAGAGCGTAGAGCGGATGCTGGCATCATAATTGCCAGGATAACCCCCAATATGCTTGATAAGCACATCCACATCCTCACACTTAAAGCGATTCAATTCGCGATACATCAGTCTGAGGTCGCCACCATCGCAATTACCGCAAACGGCCCTAAAAGGACGAAAGGCTGCTAAGCGATCAGCCACCTCCACACTTCCGATGTCACCAGCATGCCAGATTTCATCGCAAGGTTCGAAGTAATGCAAGTACTTCTCGTCCCAATAACTGTGCGTATCGCTCAGAATTCCGATTTTCTTCATAGGGGTTAGAGGTGAGAGGTTAGAGATATGTTAAAGCGCTGGCAGATGTACTCGGCAATCAGCTTCTCGGTGGCCTCAAGACCTAAGATGCTGGCATCGATACACAGATCGTAACTCTCTGCAGCACCCCATTTCTTACCAGTATAATAGTTATAGTATTCAGCTCTTCGATGCTCTACATGCTCTATCAACTTACGAGCGTGCTCAGCGTCGAGCTCTTTTACCTTCGACACCAGTTCTACACGGAAATCGATTGAAGCCGTGATAAACACATTCACCACATTCTCGAAATCCCTCAGTACATAGTCGGCACAACGACCGAGGAACACACAACTTCCCTCGCTAGCAGCCTTGCGGATGGCATCGCTCTGAAACTGAAACAAGCCCTCTTGCGAGAAGTTAAAGCCATATACGCTCCCAAGCGAGAAGTGGGGTGCTTGTACATTAAACAAGCCACGTAAAAAGCCCTGTTTCTCGTCGCTCTGCTTAAAGAACTTCTCCGAGAAACCACTTTCCTTTGCAGCCAGATTCAGCAACTCCCTATCATAGAACTTCGCCTCGAAATCCTGTGCCAGCATACGGCCGATTTCCTGTCCGCCAGCACCTACCTGCCTGCCTACGTTAATAATGATATGCTTCATTGCTTCTTGAATTTTTTCATGTACCACATCAGCATGGGTATCGTCATCGCAAACGAACCGAAGTCACTTGCCGGCATCGAATACCATACACCGTCCAAATCCCATAACAATGGGAACACATACGCCATCGGCAGCAGCAGGAAAAGCTGGCGTGACAGCGAGAGGAAAATCGACACCTTCACCTTGCCAATACTCTGGAAAAAGTGGGTAATCGTAGCTTGAGAACCTACGACGAAGAATACCAACATATCGAGTTTGATACCTCGTGCAGATAGTTCTATCAGGGTTTCATCAGTAGTGAAGATACGGGCTATCTGACTTGGGAAAAGCATTGAGAGCACCCAGCCTACCAGCAAGATTCCCGTCGCACAAGCAATCGCCAGATACAGACAGCGCAACATGCGGTCGTACTTCTCTGCGCCATAATTATAACCCACGATAGGTTGCATACCCTGACAAACACCCATCACGAACATAAAGAACATCATCACCACCGAGTTGGCTATAGAATAGGCACCTACAGCCATATCGCCACCATAGCGCACAAACTGATTATTCATAAAGATCACGATTACACACGAGGTAACGTTCATCAGGAATGGCGATATACCAATGGCGATGATATTCTTCACCAACTGAGCTTTCAACTTATAGATACCTCGCTTCAGGTGTAACAATTCGTTCTTATTAGAGAAGAGGTGCAATTGCCAACAGAGTGCCAACGATTGTGAGGTAACGGTAGCCAATGCCGCACCTCGGATACCCCAACGGAACCACCATACAAACATCACTACTAATACAATATTCATCGCCACCGTAAAGAGCACTGAATACATGGCGTGCTTAGGTTTTCCTGCTGCTCGCAATACGGCATTCAAACCAAAATACATGTGGGTAATCATATTGCCCAGCAATATCACGATCATAAACTCACGAGCATAAGGCAATGTAGCATCAGAAGCACCAAAGAACCGAAGAATCGGATTCAGGAAAATCAGACTGATCACCATAAAGAGGAATCCGATAATCAGGTTCAGTGTAACTGTATTACCTAAAATATTGCCCGCAGTCTTATAATCCTGCTGACCAAGTTTTACGCTGATACTTGCTGACGAGCCCACGCCCACTGCTGCACCAAAGGCAGCACTGAGGTTCATAAAGGGGAACGTGATGCCCAAACCAGCAATCGCTATCTGACCAATCATGGCTCTGTCGATGATATTATACAGACTCGACGCCGTCATAGCCACAATAGCAGGCAAGGCATATTGCCAAAGCAATTGCCCTACAGGCTTTTGTCCTAGTTCAAGTGCGGCTTGTTTATTATCCTTCATTTTTCTTAATTTGTCATTGTCATGCGCTAATTTCGCTGCAAAGGTAGACAAAATAAATGAGATATGCAAATAAAAAACTGTTATTCGCTCAAAATTTTCAATCGTTGAGATATCAACTAGGTTCATACGAATTTCCAGTAATACAGTATCTGAAGAAACAGCTTCTTCCGTTGTTACCTCTAACAACTGACCTTCTTTTACATTCTTATCTCCTATCCTAGTGAAAATACCTGCATGAGATTTATAATGAGTATTACGAGGCTCAACTTCTACATTTATCTTCACCTCAATACCCTCTAAAGTTACATCTATGTTTCGTATCGATTCTACAGAGAGCAAGGCTCGTTTACACAATCCTCCATCAAATATATATTCAGGATGGTTGTCTATAAAATCGTTAACATCCTTATTGTAACTTTCTACTGATGGCCTGTTTACTGAGATATATGTTTCTCCTTTCCTTAACTTGAATGCCTCAAACATTAATTCCCCATCCTCAATCCACTCTTGACTGAGGATACGAGCGACATTTTCTGATGATGCTATTGTATCATCCATCATTGCGACTGATTTTTCTCATGATATTAAGCAAAGCCTCTGGTGTAAATACAACGTGGCTTTCACCTAACCTTATTCCATTTATCTTAGCAAAATAAGAAAATTCATTTGCACCCACACTAATAACGGCTCTTGTCATCTTTGATTGTAGGCCAAGTGTAGCATTGCCATCAGGACCAATCATCCATTCTTCCCAGTCCTCATCTTCCGAAATAGCCAAAACACTTTTAACGTTATTAATCACCTTCCTTGAAATAGGAAGCGCTCCTTCGCCATCCCAATTATTCTCTAATGTAGCCAGATGATCAAGACGTTCAAAAGCCTTCGATAGATTCTTGCTGGCTACCTCCATTGATAACCTTCGCGCTACCTGCTCCTTTACTTCATGTGTAATTGGCATCGAATGAAGCATATACATCACATCTGCATATGAATTCGTTACATATGCAGCAACAGGTTCTGATGCCTTCATTGCATCTTCTCCTGTATGTATATTTTTATCTTCTGCCATCATTTATCTTCTTATTCGGGGGCAAAGATACGACATTTTGTCGATAATTCCAAATTTAGGCGCATTATTTTTAAATAATGTCAGGCTCACCATACTTTTCCGAATATGGCTTTTCCCAAGGCCAAGGGCACAACGAGGTCAAAGGCTCGAAAAATCCTCTGATCCCTCTTTTATGTCGCCTGCGTTTGACAAAAATAATAAGGACAGGCAACTATACCCAGATGTCCCGGTGACTATTCCTCAGATGCCACTTACCCGTGACTAATTCTATTCATTTACTTTGCTGTAAATAACCCTGGCCAATCCTTACCTCCATCGATGTGTGCAGCACTGATATCATGTGAACAATAATAAGATCCTGGCTCTCCAACTACTCCATTTTGTCCAGGTCTTGTTCCTTGTCCTCCTCTAAGATTAGGAGCACCAAAAACAGAATCAAAAACACTATCCCCCGATGGGTCTTTTGTTGACCAATTGCCTGCATAAATAGTTTCTAAAGAATTACAATATCCAAACATATTGCGAAAATTCTCAACTTTTGACACGTCAAAACTGCTCAAATCAAGCGTTTTTAAAGATTTGCATGAATTGAACATACCTTGCATATTTTCCACATTACTTGTATTGATATTGATATCAAGATTTATTAATGATTCACAGTTAAAAAACATATAAGCCATATCCTTTACATTTGAGCAGTCTATTTTACTCATTTCAATCTTTTTTATAGATTTACAATTCCAAAACATCTCTCTCATTGAGGTAATATTAGATGTATTTAAGCCATCTAAATTAATACTCTCTAGGTATGGGCAGTTACAAAACATCTGATTTGCGGTTGTTACACTTTCTGTATTAAAATTCTCTAGTCCTTCTATACATTTCATATATCCAGCAAATCTTGGCGTTTGATTGGAAAAATCGTATTTTTTTACAGAAGGGTCTATTACTAATTTTGAATAGTTATTCTCTTCATAAAAATAATAATAAGTTGGAAAATACGAAGAACCACTAGAGATGATTTTATAGCCTTCTATAGAATTATTGATATATTTATCATCATAGTAAATCGTACACACACTATCTTTAATAATATAATAAAGACGATATTTACTAATGTCAGTAGTATCAATATCTTTTGTGGTGAATGACTTTATTTCTCCGTAGCAGTTGCTGTAGCCGTCGTTCATATAGGCACGGTAATAGTATGTGGTGTTGGGCTGGAGGGTGCTTGTGTCAAGTGTCTTTTCCCAATTCATATAAAGCGTGGCTTCATCATAATAGTTTGCATCTGCCTTTTCGTCTTTTGCATCTGACATATCAGGGTTTGTGCTATATTGGAAACCGTATTGATTCCCTAAATTTGCAGTACTCAGTAATCTGATGTTCCCATTAACAAGAACTTGCTCTTCTTTAATATATAATTGAGTATTGGGATGAGTAATACATAACAAGTCGTTATCACCAGCTTTTAATTCTGATTTGATTATATTTCCATCTTCATACCATTGTTCAACAGAATACTCATACGGTATGTTTTTAAATGCTGCTCCTGTACTTTTACCATTAAGCAAATACAAGAAGAAAAACTCGCCAGCAATATCACCAACAGAGTTTTCTTCTGTGTACCCAGCATAAAATCCTGCTCCTTTATTAAGAATAATAGATCCCAAACTAAAACCAGCTCCAGTTTGATTGTCACCCATTAAAGACTCACAAGCAGTATTAAAAAAAATGGTATTATTTTTAAACTTTTCTGGAGAATGATGAATATAGTCTTCTGATATGCACGTATAAAGAACTGCTACCCATTTATTATCTCTCTTTTCAACAACGTAATCAAAACAGATTTCCTCCGTCAAATATCTTGACCCATATTTTAGTTTTATTCTATCCATAAAATCTACAGCCTTTTGTTTTGCTGTCTTTATATCTTCATCGTTCTCAAAATGTACAATTTCCTCACCTGTTACCAACCAGTGTTTTTCTCCATCGAAAGCACCATGTGTTATTAAAAATACCAAATCATATTCAAACATATCCTTGCTAAAAAAGTCAGGTGATGGATTATTATTTATATCACATTCAATTCCCATAGCATTGAACGATTTCTTCAATGTTCTTACCATATTCCTGCATCTATTTCTGATAGGATTTTCATCATTATATGTTTGATTTGCTATGCATGCTTTTTGGGCTTCTATAAAATTATGAGATTCCTCTATATTTGCTTCACTACGAGTTTTTGCATTAGATGAGATAAGATCCTCTATTCGACTATCACTTTCTCCATTTCCAATAATTGGATATGTAAACATGATGGTATTCCAATCTCGAATTTTTACAAAAAGAGTTTGACCATTAACCCAAGCACTTTCTACTCCATCGATTTTTAAGCCCGCTACTTTTTTATACAATTCGTTGGCAGATGTCGATTCTAAAAAGAATGGAACTATTTCGGCTGAAACAACAGCTATTTCACTTGCTTTTTTTTCAATATTGAACTGTTTATAATGCACATCACTAATTGATGCAAGACTATATCGGTAGATTCTATCCAAAGTGTGGATTTCTTGCACTTGCCAATTATCGTATTCGATACCGTCGAGGCCAGTTTTGGAATATGTGATATGGTCTACATCCGTAGTATAGAATGCTTCTGATTTGGTGCCATCGGTGAAATTTATAATGAAATATTCGTACGAATTTGTTGACTGGACTGGGGAGCTAAAATTGGTATTATCATAACTTGCATCGCCAGTTTCGTAGGTATAACGGGAAATCTCGGATAGCGGGTAACTGACAGTCTTATTATCAGTGGTGATATCCAATGTTTCGGATGTAAAAGTTGTCTTGACATTTTCATCCAGCAAATAACCGGCCTTAGTGCCATCCTTGAACCAAAGGACTAACATCCTGTCTGAATGATTATTGCCACCAATAATGATACCTATCAACTGTACCATATCAGCAACCGTCACATTGCCGTCTTTATTGATGTCAGCCGACAAATTAGAAGCTGGATCACCATTTTCTAATATGATATTAAGAATGGAGATTACGTCATTCATACTAACCTGCGTATCACCGTTTACATCACCATATATAGCATTAGACTGGGCATCGATACTGCTTATACCCATCATCATTAAGAAAACAAATAAGAATAGCCGTTTCATTGTTTTATTTTAATATGTCTCTTAAACTCCCGAATTCAGTGATTAGTAAATCGTCTTAGTTTGGTGGGAACAAAAAAGGCATGGGAGTTTCTACTTTCGCCCATCCCCGTTGTCAGGCCTTCGCATTGCCCCTTCCCAAGGATAAGCAACGCAGCCTGCCCACGCCAAGTGATTATATATTCAACCAATCGCTATACCTTACTATATAGCAATCGCTGGGATATAATCTACCAACGCAGACGCTTATCGTTGCCATTATCTCTGTGGGAAGTTCAAAGTTGCGAAGTTTGACAATACAGAATGATAACGTCCGTAAACGCCTTTCCCTTCGGCCTGCCCTACAAATGGCTTCGTCGGCCTCCAGATTCCATCAATGTCTTTGACCTGCCCTATCCTCGAAAGGACTGGCTTAGTCGGCTACAAATATAAGAAATATTTGGCAATTATCGTCCAAAATGGTCAAATAATTGCTAGAAAAAAACTGTTTTTTCTAAAATCAACAACTTTTATAGATATTTTTTCGATTGTATGACCATTACTTGTTTTATTGACACTCATAAAAATGGTAATGAAAGGTGAAGCGAACCACGCCTTCTTAATAGGGCGCGAAAGTTCCTGTCCCTTTCGCGCCCTTTTGTTTCAGTTTCAAGTCAAGGGGCGATTTCCCATGACGCTCATTAGTAATACTAAACTCGAATGCACCACTGGGCACAAACGCATAATCTAATTTGAAGTCAATGTTAAACTCGACTCCTGAATCACTCACAAAATAGTAATGATCTGGTTTTCCTGTTTTCTGCCACACCCTATAGGGCGCATGCAGATTAATGATGTTTAATCTGAGCGTGTTCATAATAGTAAGATTTAAGGGAGAATGACTATGCAAAAATCTCTTCCATCGTCATCCCCGACATGATCTTCTGATGAATCTCTTCGAGTTCACGTTGATTTTCTTCCATGCGCTTTTTCTTGTTTTTCAGATACTCACGGAAAGCAGCGCGCACCTCCTCACGAGTCCTTTTTCTTTTTGTTGTTTCCATAATTGATGTTGTTTTTTGTATGTTAACGGTGCAAAGATAAGAATTATTTTGCAATGTACCAAATAATTAGAGCAAATTTTTGTTGTTTGGCGTTGTGGTGCATTTGGGTGAATCCTTTTGTATGACCTTATTCCTCTATGTAATTGCGAACCTTTTCGAAGGTAATACCTTGATAGAGCTCGGGCGAGCCTTTTTCACTTTCAGGAATGAAGTGGAGACGGACACCACAAATGTGCTTCTTGGTACGGGATGCTGAATATGCCTAAAAAGTAGCAAAAAGTAACGTTTTAGCATGCGATTCGTTACTTATCGAACGATAAAACGTAACGAAATGATGGGCAAAAAGTAATGAATTGCAGAAAAATTTGGCATAATTGTAGAGAAAGAATATTCTAGAAATCTTAAAATCTAATGACATTCGACATAAAATCATAGTTATCTTGCTTATTTTCAACATGTTTAAAACTATTAAATATGACATACAAATGACATATATATGACATGAAACATAAAAAGCGTCGATACGGGAGATAGCACGTTCAGAGATACGCTATCGAATGCCTTCTCCTTAATGGACGTTAATAAATTCTCTAGAGAATTGAAGAACGCACTAGGACATCGAAAGAAGAGACCCTAAGGGTCGCTTTGAAATTCTCTAGAGAATTCAACAACGGTACAAGGACTGAAAGGTTACAGGAGCTAGGGTTTAAACTAGTCAGCCTAGGCTAGAAGCATGAAGTGGATGCCATTTGAATGTCGTTTTGATGTCTTTTTATGTCATATTAATGTCATATTAATGTCATTTAAATAAAGCACGAATAACTCATAAATATATGATAATTAGACATTTAATAGATACATAATGTCATATGTCATTATGATTATATATTATTTGATACAAAAAAATTTCAGCGAGCATTGATTGCTCGCTGAAGTTTTTATTTTACGCCTACGATTTTTGTTTTTGGTTGTTCTTTGTTGCGGCGATTGACGACTGTGACGACGGCTTGCGCCAGATTGATAAAGGCGAGACCTGTAGCAGAATCGGTATTGAGGGCTGCGGGGGTGCCAGCATCACCGTTATCACAGATACTCTGTACCAATGGGATTTGTGCCAGGAGGGGCACCTGCATCTCTTCTGCCAATTGCTTGCAACCTTCCTTGCCAAAGATATAATACTTATTCTCCGGCAATTCCGCAGGTGTAAACCAAGCCATATTCTCAATCAGTCCAAGTATGGGAACATTAACTTTCTCATTACGATACATATCGATACCCTTTCGTGCATCGGCCAAAGCCACCTGCTGAGGGGTAGACACGATAATTGCGCCCGTAATCGACAGGGTCTGGAGCAATGTGAGATGGATATCGCTCGTTCGAGGATAAAGTAGTCGAGTTCGCCCCAATCTGCATCGGCAATCAGTTGTTTCAGGGCACTGGTAGCCATACCGCCGCGCCAAAGGGTTGCCGTCGTAGGCGAAACGAAGAAACCGATAGAAAGCAGTTTTACGCCATATTTCTCAATAGGACAGATTAAATCCCTGCCATCAACCTTCACAGCGTAGGGGCGCTCGTCCTCTACATTAAACATCTTGGGCATCGAAGGACCAAAGATATCGGTATCGAGCAATCCTACCTTGTAGCCCAGACGTGCCAAAGCGATAGCAAGATTGGCAGAAACGGTGCTCTTACCTACCCCGCCCTTACCAGAACTTACGGCAATAATATTCTTTACACCAGGCAACAATTGCTCTACATCTGGACGTGGTTTCGATTTAAACTCTGTCTCGATGGTTACTTCCACATCCTTGCCACAATGATATTTGATGGCAGCCTCAGCAGCCTTCACCGTGGATTTCAGGAAGGGATCGGTATCGCGTGGAAATTCCAAAACCACCTTTACCTTCCAGGGGTCGCCTTCTTGCTGTGGCGCAGAAACAGCAGGGGTATCAGCTACCATACCACTTTCTACAAGACTCTTTTTCGTGCCAGCATACGTGACCGTAGCCAGAGCATCTATAATTAATTGGGGATACAACGTCATTTACTATTTACGGATTTACAATTTACGATTTATTTTGCTTTATCGAGACTGCTTCGCTTTGAGCGATGGTAAGAGCGATAGTCATCGAGCTCTATTTCCACATCAGGCTCTTCTAATTGCCCATTGCGAGGCAGGTTAAACTTCATATATTTGATATTCAGACCTCTCGCTATCCACATCGACTCGTAATAAGTCTGGATTTTTAAGAGGTGAGAGGTGAGAGGTGAGAGGTTAGAGGTATGATACAGATCCTCTGTCATCTCCTGCACTGGCAGACTATTCTTCTCCACCATATATTTCGTATATGTAAAGAGGAAGTTGGAGTCGGTCTTCAGATGAATCGTTCCACCATCCACCAGGAACTTACGATAGCGCTCCATGAAATAGGTCGACGTAAGACGCTTGCGAGGGTTCTTCATCTGAGGATCGCTAAAGGTAAGCCAAATCTCCTGTACCTCGTCGGGGGCGAAAAAACGTTCGATGATCTCGATGTTGGTGCGCAGGAAGGCCACATTCTTCAGGCCTTCTTTGAGGGCTTGGGTGGCTCCCGTCCACATACGGGCACCCTTGATATCCACCCCGATAAAGTTCATATCAGGATAGAGTTTGGCGAGTTCTACGGTATATTCGCCCTTACCGCACCCTAGTTCGAGTACGATGGGATTAGAATTCTTGAAATATTGTTCGTGCCATTTTCCTTGCATCTCAAATGGAACGTGTTCCACCACCGAATAGGGGTACTGGAACACGTTCTCATAAGATGCCATATCGGCGAATTTAGCTAATTTGCCTTTTCCCACGATAATGATTTTTACGATTTAGTCGATAACTACGGTAGTCCAACCGTGCTTATCCTCGATCTCACCGTACTGAATACCACGCAGTGTATCGAAAAGTTTCTTCGACATTGGACCTGGCTTCTCACCAAATGAGTAGCGCTTACCAGTGTCGAGGTCGTCGATATAAGAGATCGGTGAAATCACAGCAGCTGTACCACAAGCACCAGCCTCCTCGAAGGTCTCGAGCTCTTCCTCAGGGATAGGACGACGCTCTACCTTCATACCCAGATCCTCGGCTACCTGCATCAGACTCTTATTGGTGATAGATGGCAGAATAGAGGTAGACTTTGGTGTTACATAGGTATTGTTCTTGATACCGAAGAAGTTGGCAGCACCACACTCGTCCATGTATTTCTTCTCCTTTGCATCGAGGTAGAACTCACAGGCATAACCCTTCTCGTGAGCCAAGTTATTGGCAAACAGAGAAGCAGCATAGTTACCACCTACCTTATATTTACCAGTACCAAGAGGAGCCGAACGGTCATAATCACGGATAATCACGTATGGATTGCTTGAGAAACCACCCTTGAAGTATGGACCTACTGGTGTCACGAAAATCAGGAAGCAATACTCCTTAGAAGGATGTACGCCCACCTGAGCACTCGTACCAATCAGCAACGGACGGATATACAATGTAGCCCCACTCTCGTAGGTAGGAATCCACTCCTGGTTCAAGCGAACCACCTTCTTCACCATCTCCGTGAAGAGTTCGGTTGATACCTCAGGCATCATAATACCACGACAAGTAGACTGCAAACGAGCAGCATTCTCATCCATACGGAACACGCGAACCTTACCGTCGGGACAACGATAAGCCTTCAGGCCTTCGAATGCCTCCTGTCCGTAGTGCAGACAGGTTGCAGCCATGTGCAGTTTCAAATACTCATCAGAGCAAACTTCAATTTCGCCCCATTTGCCGTCGCGATAATAGCAACGTACGTTGTAATCGGTCTTCATGTAGCCAAACGACAGGCTACCCCAATCTAAGTCCTTCATTGTTTAATCTTTTTATAAAAAGTTTCAAATCTGCATGCAAAAATACACATTTCGTGCCACATTTACAACTATTTAGGCACAAAACTTACTTTTCTGCTATTCCTCGTCAGTTTTGGTCAGTTTGTCCTTGCAGAGTTTAATCAACGCTTGCGCCTTTTCCAACTGCTCCGACATCTGATCGATATCGAGTTCATCGTTTTCCATCTTGCGTACGATGGTCTGTAATTCGGCAAAAGCCTCTTCGTATCTGGGTTCTTGTTTCATATCGCTAATTATTTCGTAACTTTCGATCGAATTGTGCCTTTACTAAGGCGGGTTTCTATGATATCATTTTCTTTTAGTATCGCTGCATCACGCACGGCCTTGCCATCCTTCAGCGTGATGCTATAGCCTCGCTGAAGCAATAAAGTAGGATCCAGACTCTTCACCTTTTCTGTCATCATTTCCAGGCGATGGCGCTCGGAAAGGAGTTTTCGCTCCAACAGGATGGGGATTCTTTGCTCAAAACCCTCCAAGCGCGATTGATGACCTACGATTTTCTGCTGAATTTCAGAGATCATACGACTTTGAAGCGATTCTAATTTGGCTTCCTGACGTGTTTTTACAACAGAAAAGAGCCTCGGGATCATCTCGGAGAGAGTTGAGAGCTGAGCGTTGAGTATTGAAAGTTTTTGTTGCGCATAACGAGCGATGAGGTCTTGGGCATGATTCACCACATCGAGCACTTCCTTCAAATGCGATATCAAGAAAGTTGCTGCAGCAGTAGGCGTTTTTACACGGGTATGACTCACCATATCCAGCACACTCTCGTCGCGCTCATGACCAATTCCAGTAATAATCGGCAAGGGGAAGTTAGCTACATTCTCAGCCAAAGCAAGGGTGTCGAAGCCTGACATATCACTCGTAGCACCACCACCTCTTATAATTGCCACCGCATCGAAATCATCGCAAATGGCATTGATTCTATTCAGGGCCTCAATGATGCTCTTTTCGATGCCCTCTCCTTGCATGATCGCAGGGAAGAGCCACGTCTTAAACTGAAAACCGTAGGGATTATCCGATAGTTGGTTGCAGAAATCACCATAGCCTGCAGCTGTTTCACTGGAAATCACAGCGATTCGCTGACAAAAGAGTGGCATGGGCAACTCTTTTTGCAAATCGAACACCCCTTCTGCTTTCAGTTGTCGGATGATTTCCTGACGTTTGCGGGCCATATCGCCCATCGTATAGGTAGGATCAATGTCCGTTACAATCCAAGAAAAGCCATAAGCCTCATGAAACTGGGCATACACCTTTAGCAGCACTTTCATGCCAGCAGAGAGTCGTTGCCTTGTAGTGCGCTCAAAATAAGGTCGGATCACGAGCCACTTCGAGGCCCAGCACTTCGCACTCGCTTTGGCGATAGGTGTTGCCGTGCGCTCGTCTTTCTGAATCAGTTCCATATAGCAGTGGCCCCTGTTCTCGCGACACTCCGACAATTCTGCCTCTACCCAATATTCATCGGGTATCTCACTCTCAATCACCTCTTTTATCAGGCTATTGAGTTCATAGAGTGTCACGCTTTTCTTGCTCATTGGTCTAGTCTTCCTATCATGTAGGCTCTCCAGAAGTTGGGAATTCCAAAGCCGTATATATTATCAGGATGCTCGTAGCCATTACAGGTCTGACGTACCAGTCTGATGATATCTAAAGCCGATTTCTGGGGGAGTGCTTGCCACAAACAAGCCACCAGTCCTGCCACAATGGGGGTAGAGAACGAGGTGCCCATATCCCTCACGATGCTGCCACGACCCGATATCAGCGATGCAGGACTACCCAGTGCCATCAAATCAGGCTTCACGCGATCGTCCTGCGTAGGGCCTACCCCACTAAAGGGTGCATTCTTGCGTTCCGGATTAATGGCGCCTACTGTCAGGATATCGTGGGCATCAGCAGGGAAGATGATTTTCTTCCAAGGGCCCATACCTGAATTACCAGCAGAATTAACCAGAATGATACCTTTCTGCGCCAGCATCGAGGCCGTACGACTGATAAAGGCCGTACGCCCATCCAAATCACGCTGATGATAATAATCAGGATGATTGTCGTATTCATTATAGCCCAGACTCGAACTGATGATATCCACCCCTGCAGAGTCGGCAAATTCCGCAGCCATCGCCCAGTAATCTTCCTCTACGGGTTGCTCTGTCTGCTGGTCTTCACACCTCAGCAACCAGTAGCGCGCTTCTGGCGCAGTACCTACCATTACCTCTGGCTCATTCGAAGCCATCGTAGAGAGCACCTTCGTACCATGATCTGTTTCCTGATAGAAAAAGGCACTCTGAGGATATACGAAGTCGTGTTCACCCGCAATGTTTGAATGGGCAAAAGCTGGGATAACGTCTGCATTCTGAAAGCCACCATCCAATACTGCGATGGTGATGCCCTTTCCACGGAATCCGATGTTATGCAGTCGTTGCCCCACCAGCATCTCTATCTGTTCTTTGCCGTTGCCGTAAGTCGCACCCTTCACACTATCCCAGGGATTAAACTCATCATGCGCCTTTACCTTTCTCAAAAGACTGATGCTATCAGGCGACACCCACACCATCTCGGCATTCTTGATACAATCGAGCGCCCCCACACGATGAAACACGGTGGTATCGTTCGAACGCACCAAGACTGTATTGTTCCATCGGCTTGTGCCGATAATCTGCCACTCAGCCTGTCGCTGTCTGTTCACTCTCAGCGCCTCGTCTGAAACGCGCTCTATCTGTCTGAGATACTTGTTGCTTACGGGCAAATCAGTAGAGTCTACAGCCAGTCCCTGACGCTTTCTGCGCTCTATGGACTTGTGCGACAACCATCGTCCTGGGTGCTCGATAGAATAAGTGGAACCTTGTTTGTCTTTAAGGGTATAGCGCCAGATATAGTATTTGCCTCCAGGATATTTTATCTTGGATTTGCTACTGGCACTCCCCGTTAAAGGCAGAGTCAGTGCTACTAATAATAGGCCAATAATTTTATGAAGTTTGCTTAACATGCTTCATTAACTCACGCACTTTCTTCTTTTTCCGCAGATGCTCCAATCTGTCATGGGCATGACGCCTCGAGATTCTTACCTGATGACCATACACGAGACAAGCTGCACCAAAATATGCGGCAGACTGAATCCAAAGGTATCTCACCTCTGGGGACACGTCGCCAAACGAGGCGCCCATCGTACTCATCCTGACGAATGCCCTTATGCCAAACGTGCTCGGGAACAACCAACTGATACCCTGCCAATAGCCAGGAATAGCCGATTGCGGCCAAGAAACACCTGACAGGAAGAGCAAGGGCACAGATACGAACACCACCAGCAGCATCACATTCTCGCGATATCTTACCAAGCAAGATACAGTCATACCGAAGAATACACACGCCAAGAGGTAGGGTACCATCATCCAGAACAAATCCTGCCAGCGTACCAACGTTACAAACGAGAATAAGCGTGGCACCACCATCGTGAGATAAGCGCCCATGATGGCATAAATCATCAGATAGCACAAGGCCTTACCGCCTACAATGCGATAGATGCCCGAGAAAGCAGGGTGAACAGGAATCAAGTCGCCGTATCTGCTGTTTTCGCGTGCAGTACCAGCGGATAGTCCGATACCCAATACCAACGTCTGTTGCAGAATCAGTATCAGCACAGCGGGCAATACGAAGGTACCATAACCGCCAGCAGGGTTAAAGATGGGCACATCGGAAAAGTCAAGCGGTCTTGCCTGAATCTGTTCCTCGCGTACCGTATATTTTCCTGATAGTTTCTTTTGTATCTCGGCACCCATGTGTTGGGTTACAGCTACAGCGGTCTGGTAGATGGCCTTATAGGTGAGCATCAGCGACATGTCGCAATACACACTGAGCGTGGCTTGCTCCATACGGTTCAGTCGTGTGGCAAAATCGCTGGGGATATAATAGATACCCTTTGCCAATTGTCTGCTTACGAGCGATTTCGCCTCATCCATATCCGCCGCATGACAGAGCACCTTCACATCAGGCGAGGCATCACACTTTCTGACCAGTTCGCGCGAGAGGGCACTATGGGAATCATCGACCACGACAACGGGCACCTCATGCACCACCTCATTATTATATATCCAGGAGTAGAGCAAGGGGTAGATGATGGGCACGATGATGAAGAAGATGAGTACACCCTCGTCCCTGAACACCTGCTTCATCTCTTGTCGCCAGATGTAAGCGGCATCATTTATGACCTCTTTTATATTATTATGGTATGTAGACATAGGTAAGCATCGCATTTTTGATTTTGTTGACAACGAACCACGGCAACAGGATGAAGCCAATCAGTGCCACAAAGTGGAACCAGGCCTCAAGCAGTGGGAAACCGTTGAGCACGCAAATCTGATAAACCATATAATAATGTCTCAGGGGGAAGAGCCACGACAGCGATTGCAGTGCCCCGTCCATACCCATCACCGGGAAGGCTGAACCGGCTATCGAGAACGAGAGCACGGCCCACAGCGAGCATACACTCATCGACATACGGAGCGACGGCATCAGTCCGAAGGCAAAGATACCAAAGCCCTGAGCGGCAAACACCTCCAGCAAGGCCAACAATATCAGCATACCAACACTATGATGCGGGAAGTGGAGAATGCAGAATACATAGAATTCGTAGCCGAAAATCAGCGCCAACCATATCAGGCTATGCAGCAGATATTTGCCCAAGATAGCCACCAATATATTATTGTCTGCCAAGCGCAACCACTCTGTCCCTCGCGCGAATTTCAGTTCCATACCCAGCGAATAGGCCGAGATAAGGAATATAAAAAGCATCATCACACCGGGCACGAACACCGTCGACAGATACACATTGTAATTCGTCCAGGGATTGGCTATCTGGTGCAGATCGATGGTGATGGGTTGCAATGCGGCCATTATCTGTGCCTGAGTATAACCTTTGGCACGCATCGTCGCTTGTCCCACAGCACCAGAGCCCAGATTCGAAATCACCTTCATATCCTTCATCAGCAACGAGCCCGACATAATCGAGGCCATATTATAATAATAGAGCAGTTTGTCTGTAGTACCCTTTGGGATATAGAGGAAAGCGTAGATTTCGTTTTGCTGAACAGCCCTGCGCGCCTCTGCCACCGATGGATAATGAGCCACCACCTCAGACATCTGGAAGCCATCCAGTCTGCGAACCAGTGCACGCGAGGTGGTGGTATTGTCAAGGTCTACCACACCTACGGGCATATTGGTAGGCAGACCATCATCCATCATCGATGTAAAGAACAGCATCGCAAGGATGGGGAAGATGACCATGCAACAGGCATAGATGTGATTACGATACAAGATCGTACACTCACGCAATGCTATCTGCCATATCTGTGAGAGATACTTCATTACTTAATAATCAGCGACATACCAGGACGCAGACCCTCCATCTTCTCTACGGGGCGCGCCTTTACTTCAAAGGTCTTCAGGTCATACTGGCCGTTGGCCTTGGTAGCCTTCCATACAGCATACGAACCCTGATCCTTCATATAATATACCTTCATCTTTACTTCCTTGTTGAAAGCAGGAACGAAAGCCTGGAACTCTGAGCCTACCTGCAGACCGTTCAACTGGTCTTCGCGCACATTGAAAGTGCCCCACATATCGTCCATCACGGAAATCGACATGATGGGAGAACCTGTACCTACCAATTCGCCCACTTTGGGATATACGTCACTCACCTCACCCTCCATCTGGGCAACCTGTACGGTTTCGTGGATATAGGAATTCACCTCCTGTACGGCACCTTTGGCGCGACCTACCTGAGCAGCAGCGGCCAGCTTATCCTCCATACGGGCACCATTCACAGCCATATCATACTGACTCTGAGCAGCTTTCACCTGCGCTTCCATTGCCTTGTAACTTGCCAAAGCCTCATCGCGCTTCTGCATGCTCATCACGCCCTCATCGTACAGACGTTGTACGCGATTGTATGATTTCTCGGCAATCTCAAGACCAGCCTTTGCTTGCTGCAATACAGAGAAAGCACCCTGGATCTGCTCCTTGCGGGCACCGTTCTGTGCCTTCAGTTCCAGCGCAGCAGCTGCGTTCTGCGCACTCCGTGCCTGCTCCATCTTGGCGAGCACATCCGGGGCATCCAGAATGGCAAGCGTATCTCCTACCTTTACATAGTCGCCCTCCTTTACACGAAGCTCCAGTATTCTTCCAGGTACCTTACTCGATACACGGTATTCTGTAACCTCTACCTGACCTTGAATCATCTCTGGGTCACGTCCAAGCGCAAAGAATCCGATGAGCGCTACGACGATTACTACTGCTACAAATCCAACGATGGCAAGCAGTATGTTGTTATGTTGACTTTTTGCTGACATAATTATATTTACGATTTACGGATTTACGATTTACGATTTTATTCCAATGTGCCGAGCGACTTCTGCAGATCCACCTGTGAGAGTTTCACGTCGATTTCTGCATCAATCTTCTGCGATTGTGCCTGTAACCAAGCTGTCTGTGCCTCCATCACGGTGGCTGGTGTTATCACCCCCTCACTGAAGCCCAAGTTTGCTGTGCGCAAATTCTCGTTGGCACGGGCGATATTAGCCTGCGCCATCGTCAGTTTCTTATTGGCCTCGTCCACCTTAAAGGTATTCTGGTTTACCTGCAACTCTATCAACTCGCGGGCCTCTGCCAATTCCAGATTGGCAATAGAGGTAGCACCCTTCGATGCTCTTACCTTATACATCACGTCGCCCCAGTTCCATACGGGTACACGCAGCATCACACCTACATGCCAGAAGCCACCGAATTTACGCTGGAAGCCATCAAACAGGTTAGGATTGCTCACGGCATAGCCACCCGTCAAAAGCAACTGAGGCATATTGCCAGCCTTCAACACATTCGTAGCCTGCTTCGAGAGGGCTACTGAGTTTTGCAGCAACTTCAACTCCGGACGATTCTCCACAGCTTTCTCCACATCGAGCTTTGGTGCCAGTTCTACCACAGCGATACTCTCCTTCTGCTCGTCTTCGAGTGTTATCTGCTCGTTGAGCGGTAGTCCGCAGAGCTGATTCAGCAACATGCGCGAGAGCACGAGTCCGTCGTCTACCTTGGTCAGTGTCATCTCGGCCTCGTTTACCTTTACTTCTACACTCAGGCCGTCGCTCTTCGTTGCCACGCCCTCGTCTATCATCTTGTGTACGTCGCTATTCAGTTTCTTCACGAGATCCAGATAGCCCTCGGCCAACTTCTTCTTATGATAGAGCGATACCACCTGCCAGTAAGCTTGGTCGATACGATACAAGGTAGCCTGGCGACGGGCTTCCGTCTGATTATCAGCCATTTTCTCATTGATACTGGCCATCTTGTTCAGGGCGATAATGCTACCACCCATAAACAGGGGTTGTGTGAGCACCACGCTACCGGCAAATACATTGCGGGTATCAGTGTGGAAGGCGTCCACGAGTTTCTGTCCTAAACTGTTGAGCATCGTTTCCACCGTAGGTGCCAAATTGCCCAACACTGCGGCCAACGTCGGATTTTGTGCAGCCATTGGTGCAAGCGTCTGCCCCAGTCCGGTACTCATCGCTGTGCCCAAATTGCTGAATCCAGCCTTATTTTCCTCGCTTAGCAAGGATATCTCCCTACTGGTATATTCGTAGGTTCCAACGGCACTCACATGAGGCAGATACTTCGTGCGCGCCGACTTTCGCAGATTGGCCGCTACGTCCTGCTTCAGCTTCGAAATGCCTAGTTGCTTATTGTTGCGCAAAGCCATCTGCCGGCAACTGTCGAGCGAAAGCACTCGCTGACCGCTTGCAGATAGTACTGTGCCCAAAAGCAACAATAATCCAATGCGTCTTCTCATGTCTATTTATTAAAACTAAATGTTCTTGATCCAATCATATTGCCGTCGGCAAAGATACTTACGCGATAGTCGCCTGCCTCCAGCATCTGACTTACGTTCCAATAGGTTACTACAGGTGTTTCCTCACCCGTGTACTCTATAATCTTTTTCATCGAGCACTCCAGATTCTTGTTCTCGTAGGCGAAAGTGCCACCACCCGAAAGCGTATTGCCGCCAGGGTTCTGAATGCGCACATACACCGTGCGGTTGCCGTTCGATGCCGTCACGTTCTTGGCGATGGTAAAGGCCACCTTCATCTGCGTACAGTCTTTCAGTTTCTTGGCCTCCTTGCCGCGCTTGTTCAGCAACTGCAACTGAATGCCGGTAGCGTCGAGCTGGGCAGCGATCGCCACCTTCTCCGATAGCGAGGCCTTCTCATGACTCAGACCTGCCACCTGCTGGTTCCTTTGTTCCAACTCAGCCTTCACGGTGGTATTCTCCTGCTTCAGACTCTCGTTCAGTCTGTTCAGCGAGTCTATCTGCATCACGTAGTCTCGCAACACGGCTCTTACTGTGGCGAGTTCCTTTTTCAGTCGTGCTATCTCGCGCGCATCCGTGGCCTTCACCTGCTTCAGCTCTTGCAGCAACTGCTGGGTTCGCATCTGCTCCTGAGTCAGTTGCTCAATGATACTGTCGTTATTAATCTGAGTCTTCATCTCACTATACTGCAAGGTAAAGCGCTCATACTCATTCTCCATTTCCTTTTTATCCAGTTCGGCCAGCTCCTGCATATCTTGGTTTACCTGCTTTTGCTCTTGCAGATTAAGGAAGAGCCACACGAGTCCACCTACCAGAATCAGGATGACGATAACGAACGAAATTAATACTTTCTTATTCATACTTTTTTATTTTGCGCGTGCAAAATTAAGCCTTTTTGGTGAAATATCAAAAGAAATGGCCATTTTTTAAGTTATTTATTTGGAAGTTATGAAGAAATAACGTATATTTGCAAAGTTAAAACAATAGCCTATGAGAAAAGAGAGTTTTCTCTACCGAGTGTTCGACCTCTATTACGACGGATTCCGCTCCATGCGCCTTGGAAAGACGCTATGGGCGATTATCTTGATTAAACTATTCGTTATTTTCGTCGTCTTAAAACTCTTTTTCTTTCCCAATTTCCTGAAGCAGCATGCCGAGGGCGATGAAGCAGGCTACGTGGCCACCGAGCTTACCGAGCGCGCTGCAGAGTAAATCAGTAAATTCGTAAATCGTAAATATTACAATTATGTTCAACAATTTATTATTAAACATTGACGCAGGAACGATCGACTGGTCGAGAGCGCAATTCGCCCTCACAGCCATCTATCACTGGCTCTTTGTGCCCCTAACGCTAGGATTAGCTGTTATCATGGGCATTATGGAAACTATTTATTATCGTACGAAAGATGAATTCTGGAAGACAACCGCCCAGTTCTGGCAGAAGTTGTTTGGTATCAACTTCGCGATGGGTGTAGCTACCGGTATCATCCTTGAGTTCGAGTTTGGTACTAACTGGAGTAACTATTCCTGGTTTGTAGGCGATATCTTCGGAGCGCCATTGGCCGTCGAGGGTATCGTGGCCTTCTTCATGGAGTCTACCTTTGTGGCAGTCATGTTTTTTGGTTGGAAGAAAGTCTCTGCTGGCTTCCATCTCGCCTCTACGTGGCTCACGGGTTTAGGCGCCACCATCTCTGCTTGGTGGATTCTCGTAGCCAATGCCTGGATGCAGTATCCCGTAGGTTGCGAGTTCAATCCCGACACCATGCGTAACGAGATGGTATCCTTTGCCGAGGTAGCCCTCTCGCCCTTCGCTGTCAGCAAATTCTGCCACACGGTTACTTCCGCTTGGATTATCGGTGGTGTCTTCTGCGTAGGCGTATGTTGCTGGTACTTATTAAAAAAGCGCGAAACGAAGATGGCCGTCGAGAGCCTCAAGATTGGTGCTGGTGTAGGTTTGGTAGCTGCTTTGCTGGCAGGTGCCACAGGCCACAAGTCGGGTATGGACGTAGCCAATGTTCAGCCCATGAAGCTCGCTGCAATGGAGGCACTCTACGATGGTGGCACCGAACAGGGTCTGAAGCTTATCGAGGGCATCGAAGTACCTTACGGCCTCTCTATCATGGCCACCAACGATCCTCAGGGATTTGTGCCTGGCATCAACGACCTGCTCAACGGTTATACCACGCCTGATGGCAAGACAGAGCCTAGTGCCGAACAGAAGATCGAAATGGGTAAGCAGGCCATCGCCGCCCTTGCTGCTTATCGTAAGGCTAAGGCCGAGGGTGCCGACGAAGCAACGCTCAACGCCCAGCTCTCAATTTTAAACACCAATATGAAGTATTTCGGCTACGGCTATATCAAGGATAAGACCGATTTGATACCACCCGTATGGATCAATTTCTGGGCATTCCGCGTGATGGTGGGTCTGGGTTGCTTGTTTATCCTGTTCTTCGCCGTTGTACTGGCCGTTACCTACAAGTTCCCCAAGCCGCTGTTTAAGAATTACGATATCACCAACCTGCCTGCTTGGCATTATTGGTTGGCTATCCTGCTTATCCCGCTGAGCTATATCGGCTCTGAGTGCGGATGGCTAGTAGCTGAGTTTGGCCGTCAGCCCTGGACGATTCAGGACATGTTGCCCACGTGGGCTGCTGTCAGTGATATCCAGGCTTCGAATGTCGCCATCACCTTCTTCATGTTCCTCATTCTCTTCACCACCATGCTGGTAGTCGAGATCAACATTTTGCTCAAACAAATTAAGAAAGGACCACAATCATGACATACGATTTTCTTCAGCATTATTGGTGCTTCATCGTTTCGCTATTAGGTGCGATTCTGGTATTCCTGCTGTTTGTACAGGGAGCCAATTCTGTGGCAGGTTCACTGGGCTTTACGCCCGAAGGCCGTCGACTGGTATATAACTCTACGGGCCGCAAGTGGGAGTTCACGTTTACCACGCTCGTTACGTTTGGTGGTGCTTTCTTTGCCTCGTTCCCCCTCTTCTACTCCACCTCGTTTGGCGGTGCTTACTGGCTTTGGATGATTATCCTCTTCACGTTTGTGCTACAGGCTGTCAGCTACGAGTTCCAGAACAAGATAGGCAATGTACTGGGCCCCAAGACGTTCCAGTTCTTCCTTACGCTCAACGGCATCGTTGGCCCGTTGCTCCTTGGTGGTGCTGTAGCCACCTTCTTCGAGGGCAGCAATTTCCTCATCGACAAGAACAATCTGATCGATGCTGGTGCCATCACACCGATCATCTCCCGTTGGGCGAATGCTTCTCATGGTCTCGATGCCCTGTTGAATCCCTGGGTACTCGTCTTAGGTTTTGCCGTCGTGTTCCTGGCACGCGTACTGGGCATCCTTTATGTGATGAACAATGTAGCCGACGAGGGCATCCGCTCGCGCGGAAGTGTAAGATTAATTGGTGCAGCCGTTCCTTTCCTCGTACTCTTTGTGGCCTATCTTATCCACCTGTTGCTCAAGGATGGCTATGCCGTTAACGACGAGGGCATGATCTATATGGAGCCTTATAAGTACTTTAATAACTTTATCACCATGTGGTATCTGTTAGTCGTGCTGCTCATTGGTGTCGTACTGGTGCTCTTCGGCATTGGCAAGACTATTTTCTCAAAGGGTTATATCGGTGGTATCTGGCCTGCTGGTATCGGCACGGTGCTTACCGTTCTGGCTCTGCTGCTCTGCTCGGCTTGGAACAATACGGCCTATTATCCCTCTACGGCCGACCTCCAGTCGTCGCTCACCCTGCAGAACTCCTGCTCTAGCGAGTTCACGCTTACCACGATGTTCTATGTATCGCTGTTGGTTCCGTTTGTGCTGGCTTACATTATCTATGCTTGGCGCGCCATCGATGCCAAGAAGCTCACGAAGGATGAACTCCACTCCGATCACGCTTACTAAATAAAAGGCCTCGCCGATTGGCGAGGCTTTATTTTAGCAGTTCATCCAAGAACGTATAAAACGCCGGATCCTCTCCTACCACCGTCTTTACCACTTTTCCCTCAGGATCGATAATCACCTTCGTGGGGAATCCCGAAATCCGATATTTCTCACCTACGCCCCGCATGGCCTTCACGTCGCAACGCACGTGCAGCCAGGGTATCTGGTGCTCGTTTACCGCAGCCCGCCATCTTTCTTCCGTGTCATTGCAGTCTACGCCCAGAATCTCCAGCTTATCCTTATACTTGGCGTAGTAGGCCTTCATGTTGGGGAGGCCGCGAATACACCATACGCACCACGATCCCCAGAAGTCGAGGATTACGTATTTGCCCCTCAGCGACGACAGCTTCAGCTTGTTGCCTTGCAGGTCGGGCAATTCAATCTCTGGTGCCATCTCTGCCCCGTCTTCAGCCGTTACAGCCTCTGTATCAGCACTAGCCGCCTGATTCTTATTCGCACGCTGACCGCACGATGCTACCATTACCATCGCCATCGCCAGCATTACCATTATTACGATTTTTTTCATCATCCTATTTTTATTATTTATTTATATTTCTCTACACGGGCATCGCGGATAACGCCTTGCCAGTTCAGGCCGAAAGCAAAGTCGTAGGTATTGCCATCAGCATCCTGATAGGGGCGCATATCCCGTGGCACGTCTTCCTGTTGCTCCTCCACGGTCTTCATATCTGCTGGCATCTGCATAGGCAGGAGGGCTGAGGGTTCAGCCTTGCCACTAATCATGTCGAGCAGTGCCTGATGCTGTACCTGGAACGACACGAGTATAGCATCGGCATTGGGTTCTATCTCTGCGAGAACCACGGGACGACCTGTTTCCAAGATAACCACTACAGGCTTGTCACCCATCGCTTTCTTCGTTTCTGCCACAAGCACCATATCGTCACGGTTATAAGCTTTCACGGTCTTCCCTCTAAAGCTGCGATTCGTAGTCTTTTCCATCGGATCGCCCCCAGCAATGCTTACCGCACGGGCATCCTTGGCTGTATAATCCTCATACTGCAGACTGAATGGCAGATAGCCGTTGCCGCCTTTTTTCACATCGTCGTAGCTAAAGCCGAAACCTGTGCTGGGTTCCTCGATGACACAGATGGCGAAATCGGCCTTCTCGGGCGCATCTACCACCTCAAAATATTTGCCTATCAGTGCGAGGTCAATAGGCTCTACGGTCTTTTCCTCAGAGATACCGCCCCATGCACCAGGGATAGCCGGGAAATGACGCTTGGGTACAAACACCTTCTTACGATCCTTAACGGGAAGCACTTGATTGTCGTGGTTTTTCAGCAAAACAATCGACTTGAGTTGCGCCTCATAGCCCTCCTGCATAAACTCAGGCTTGCCTACTATCTTTTCGGTCTCTTTCGGGTCGAGATAAGGATTCTCGAAAAGACCCACGCGGAACACATTCAGCAATAGTCTGCGGGCAGAGAGCTCAAAGCGCTCACGGGCGCTCTCCTCACCAAATTCCTTGCACCACATCTGATACGCCTCTACCACAGGGCCAATCGCGTTGTTGCCTCCAAACTGATCCACACCAGCCTGCAGAATCTTATAATGACGCTCAGCCTCGTTGTAAGCCTCCATACCCCAAGGCTTACCACCACGCGGACTATCGAGCACCTTCATGTCCTGAGTGATACCCCAGTCGGTACACGCCACGCCCTCAAATCCTGCTTCGTCGCGAAGCTGCTGCTGGATGAGCCATTTGCTGTAGCTGCCTCCCACGTTCTCGCCCGAGGGATCCTGATTCCAGAGAATGCTGTAGATAGGCATCACGGCCGATGCCATCTCCGTACCGCCCTCCAGATGGAAAGCACCCTCCACAAACGAGCGCTTGTGCATCTCACGGTTATTTCCAGGATAAACAGCGTATTTACCAGAGGCATAGTGAGAGTCGCGACCTCCCTCCTGGGCACCATAGCCATACCAGTGTTTCACCATGGCATTCACACTCTTCATGCCCCATCCTTTGGCCTCGGGCGTCGTCTGGAAAGCATCACAATAGGCACGGGCCATATCAGTAGCCAATTGAGGATCCTCGCCGAAAGTGCCGCTGAAACGCGACCATCTGGGATCGGTGGCGATATCCACCTGAGGCGACAGAGCCGTAGCGATACCTAAGGCACGATATTCTTCTGAAGCTATCTCACCGAAGCGATAAACCAACTGAGGATCGAAGGTGGCAGCCAGTCCGAGCGATGTAGGCCAAAGTGATATCTGTCCGCCAGCCCCTGCATTATATTCTGTCGTAGCCTTTGCCTCGTGTCGAGGGTCAGAACTAGTATTGGCAGGGATGCCGTGGTCTAGTCCTTCTACGAAGGCCTGCATGTTGTTGTTCCACTCCGCAGCAATGGCAGGACTTTCCACACGCGTTACGAGCACAGCCCTCAGATGGTCATCCTTCAGAAACTTCTTCTGGTCGTCGCTCAGGTCAGAGGGGCTGGCACCGCTCTCCTTGTACGCCTTTCCGTCATGATAGGTAGATTCGCCAAAGCCCATCGTTGGAATCATCGGCACCGCCTGATGACTGCTATAGAGCATCAATCCCGCTATCTCCTCGATAGAGAGCTGCGATGCCAAGTCGGCAGCACGCTCCTGGGCACTGAGGCGCCAATCCTCGTAGGCATCCAGCGAGTCGTTACGGTTCAGGTCTTTAAAGGCATAGCCATCCACCGTCAGGATTTTTACCCCGGACTGTGGTGAGTAGCCCAGCGAGGGACCGTCCTTCTGAGTTACCAACATAAACGAATCCACCTGCTGTTCCGACCAGTGCTGACTACCACAAGCTACAAGGCCTATGAGCATTCCGCCCATAGCGACCATCATCATCCCCTTCCGCTGAACCATATTCTTCTAATTTTTTTATTCGGTGACAAAGATAACTATTTTGTGCGAATCCGCCAAATATTATCCCAAGAAACTTATCTTTCTGCGATTTTCCTTGGGTCGCACGGCAAAGTGAACCCAGTAGTAGCGCCCGCAAAGGCAGCCCATTAAATGAAAAAAATTGCAGGATTTAAATCTAGAAATTGCGCGTATTAATTCTAGCAAAATTATCTATTAATATCCAGTGTTTAAGCTTTTTCAAGCGACAACGAGAACTATAATAAAAACATTAACAAACTAACTCGAGCATGGCCTTGCAATGGGGTGAGAGATCTGTTTTTACTCGTACAGACACATCGGGCTTCGTGATGTTAAGCGCCTCGCGACGATAGGATGCCATGAGTTCTGTAAGATTCACCTCAATGAAAGTAAAGGATGGCGTAATACCCTCGAATTTCGACATCTCGAAAAGTTGA